>CANQNC010000005.1 GCA_947625145.1 uncultured Clostridia bacterium | reverse complement strand
CCGATGTGTATGTGTACCTTCCTCGAACATTACGATCTTTCGGGTAAGAGAATCATTCCGTTCTGCACGAACGAGGGAAGCGGGATGGGTTCGAGCGAAAGGCAACTGAAAAGCGTTTGCAAGGGCGCGGTCGTCGCCGCGGGGCTTTCAATTCACGGCGCGGAAGCAGCACAGTCGGAAGCAAAAGTTTCCGCTTGGGCAAAGAAAAATATTTAATTGGAGGGTAATATGAAATACTTTGACTTAAACAACGGAGAAAGGATGCCTATGGTTGGGATCGGAACGTTCCTGTTTTCTCCCGCAGAAGCGGAGAATTCCGTCTATGAGGCCTTGATGGCGGGCTATCCTTTGATAGACACGGCGAATGCCTACATGAACGAGCGCGGCGTGGGGCGCGGCATCAAACGGAGCGGCGGCAAGCGCGAGTTAAAGTTGCCGTCGGGCGAACGTAAAATTGCCGTCGGGCGAATTATTTGCGGTTTTGTATGAACAATTCGTCCTGTTTGACGAGGGGATAGGAGCGGAGCGCGCGTCCGTCCAAGTCCTCCGCGTGCATATCCACGCCTATTATCCTGCTGTTGTTGTAGGTGGTGTAATAATATATGCCCTTGTCAACGTTGCAACAGGAGGAGTAGATCGTGTGCTCGAAGCCCTTTGCGACTTTGCAACAGCCCATCTGTTGTTCCACGGAGCCGAGAATGTGGAAAAATTGGCTTACGCTTTCCACCTCGCCTTCGGAGGATATCGAGTTTAGCTTGGTGAACGTCGCCTTGACAAATCTGGAGGCGGAGGAGAGGTCTCCCGGCAGTCCTATCCCGCCCATGCCGCGGCTGTACGGCGTGAGAGCATAGCCCTCCGCAAAGCGGCTTGTCGGCTCGTCGCGCGTCAGGTTGAGATAGTTGCACAGGTTGGTCATATGGAAGTCGAACGTCGGGTTGTTGGTGAGCACGCCCACGGGATCGTCGTACACCTTGACCCCGCTTGACAAGGGCTCGACGACGACGCTTCCCTCTCTGTCCGAGATCAGCCAGTGCAGAGGGGAGTGGGGCAGGGCGTCGGAAAAGTTTTCGTCGTAGACGTTGATGTACGAAAGCGCGGCTTTTGCTTCGGACAGGTCCTTGCAAGTCGCCAAAATGTAGGGGATAAACTCGAAGGGCGCGACGTTGCGCTTGTCGCCGTCAAACGCAAGATAGCGCGCGTTCCCGGGGAAGTTGAGCCCCGCTATGCTCAGCCCGACCTCGTTTGTCGCGTCGTAATACAAAGGGTAGCCGTCTTGCACAAACGCCATGCCGATCATCGCATAGTGGCTGTCAATCCTGCCGAGGGCGCGAAATGAGAACGGATAGTTGCGCGGCGTGATCGTCACCGTCTCGTTGTAGGAAAATTCGTAGTCGAGGTTTCTGCCGAAATAGCAGTCCTTTGTCTTGTAGGTTGCCGCAGTGCACATAAAAAGCCTCCTCTCCGCGAGTTTCGAAAAATCGCCCGAATTCGCGGGATACGAGGATATTGTAGCAAAACGCGAAGCCGAATTCAACCCGTTGCAAAATTTTGAAAATATAATGCGACCGAATTTTCGGTCGCAACGGAAAGAGCCTAAGCCTCGGACAAATGAGGGTCAAAAGCGGGCGAAGAGGAATTCGTAGAGAAGCACGAAAGGCTCGCGAAGGTACATTGCCGCCTTGTCCGACGTTGAGGAGAGGGGCGCCGCAAGCGCGCTCGCGTCTTTTCCGCCCGCTCTTTTCCACAGCATGCGTATCCTTTGAAGATGAAAGCCGTTCGACAACAGCAAAACGTCATAGTCGTCCTCGAAACGTTCGTTCAGCAGATCGAGGGAGAAGCGAATGTTTTCCACGGTGGTGGTTGAGCGGTCTTCCAAGATCAATTTGCTCTCGTCCGCTCCGCAGTCCACGAGATATTTCCGCATACATTCGGCTTCAGTGACTCCGTTTTTGTCCGCCTTTCCCCCGCTCAAAATCACGAACACGTCGGGGTGCAGGCGTATATAATCAAGCGCGGCGTCCGCGCGATCTTTCAGCGCAGAGGACATCTTGTAGCCGTCGTGTTGACAGCCGAACACGATCATGACGTCGGGCTCGCCGTCCACGCTCGTGTTGCCTCCCGCAAGCACGGCGACAAGGGACGCGCCGTACACAACGACGACCAACGCGATCAACAAAACGACGATCGCCGCAAAGACGCGAAGCCCTCTTTTTTTTGTGCGGTTTGCCATATTTCCTCCCACATTTCAAGTGTAAGTCCCTTGGCGGGACTTGTCAAGACGTAACGCGGTTTGAAGTTTTGCGGGAAAGGGACAAAATCGGAGTCGCGCGGAATCGGAAAAAGGGAAGCGAGAGAAGATATTGCATAACAATGGGCAAATTTCAAGTCAAGGGGACGAAGCTTCAAGTCAAGTGGCAAATTTCAAATCGCAAGCAAAAAAGCGACGTGCGGAACAGATCAGCCGTTTGCGCCGTCGGGCGCGGGAGTTTGAGGGATATCCGCAAGCTTCTCTTCCTCGAGCGCGTCCGAGGAGGGGAAGAAGGCAAGCCCGTTGACCTGCTCGTCCTCGAAAACCTCTTCCGCATTTACTTCCGAGGAGGGGAAGAGGGCGGGAGAGCTTCCCTCGTCCTCCGCCGTTGCGGCGGCAAAGTCAATTGCGGGCGCAAATTCCTGTGCATTTGCCGAGGAGGCTTCCTCGCATGTTTCGGGGGAGAGGACGGGCGCGACCTGTCCGCTTTCCGCAAAACCGCCGTCCTCGTCCGCGCAATTTGAGGCGGGAGATACGGGAGCCTCGCCTTCTGCAACGACGTCTCCGTCCAAAGCGTTTGCGGCAGATGCGGAAGCGCTCGTCTGAGCCGCTTTTTTTGCGAAGATCTTGTTGATAGTGGATATGCAAATGGGGATGAAGATCAGCACGCTTGTCGCCTCCGCGATCGGGAAAGCCGTCCAAAAACCCGTGAGCCCCAGCGGGGAATATTTGGCGAGCACGAAGCCCAAGGGGATGAGTATGCCTATCTGCCGCAAGAGGGAGATGAGCATCGCCTTGACGCCGTGCCCTACGGCGTTGAACATTGCGATCATGATCACGCCGAACGCGGCGGGGATGAAGCAGATCGAGCAAAGCCTCAGCGCCTCTGTCCCGACCGCGATACGCAGCGCGTTGTCGCCCACGGAAAACAGCTTGAGCAACAGCCCGGGCATAGCGTGGAACACGCATAGCGCGAAGAACATATAGATCAGGGCGATGAGCATGGCGGACCTGAACGTCTTGTCAAAGCGGGCGCGATTGTTTGCGCCGTAGTTGTAGCCCATGATGGGGATACAGCCCTGATTCAGCCCAAATACGGGCATAAACGCGAAGGATTGCAGTTTGAAATATACGCCGAACGACCACACCGCGGCGTCCGAAAAGCTGTTGAGGATGAGGTTTGCGATCATATACATGACGGAGCCGATAGAGTTCATGACCACCGTGGGCAAACCCACGCGCAAAATGTCCGAAAGTATCCGCTTTTGGGGCTTGAAGCCGCGCTTGAAGAAGATGTCGATGTCCCACTTTTTCTTGCGCGCGATTATGACGACGATTGGCACGCACATGGCGACGATCTGTCCTATGACGGTGGCGACGGCGGCGCCGATCGCGCCCAGCCCTATCACGCTGATGAAGATGGGGTCGAGCACAATGTTTGTCAGCGCGCCCGCAAGTTGGGACGCCATGGGGCAGATCATATTGCCCATCGCTTGCAATATCCTGTTGAGCATGATCTCGATCATCATGCCGAAGCAACAGCAGGTGCATATGGACAGATATTTGTAGGACATTTCATAGACGATGTGCATGTCCGCGTCCGCGCTTGCCATGTTGCCGAGTGTGTACGCGCGTATGAACGCCTCGGACACAAAATAGCCCGCTATCGCAAAGACCGCGCTGATGATGAGGGCAAGCATAATGCCCGTCTGCGAAGCGAGGGACGCCTCCTTGTTCTTCCCCTCGCCGAGCAACCGCGAGATAAGCGAGCCCGTGCCCACCGCTATCCCTATCGCAAACGCGTTGACAAGCAGTTGCATGGGCAGGGCGTAGGACAGCGCAAGCACGCCGTTTTTGGCGTCGTACGCGCCTATGAATATGCTGTCCACAATGTTGTAGAGCGCTTGAACAAGCATTGAAAGTATCGCGGGACCGCTCATAACAAATATGAGCTTGCCAATGGGCATGTTGCCCAGCTTTGCGGATTGTAACGAGCTTTCGCTCCGCATATCCTGCATATACTCTCCCAAAAATTCCTCGAAAAATGTCAGATACAGTATACTAAGTTTGCACAACAAAAGGCAAACGATTTTTCCGCAAATTCACAAAAAATCCCGCGGACTTTTTTACGTTTTTGCGGGATTTGAGAAAATATTGCGCGTTTTTTGATCGAGTTGGGGGTCAGGATCTTGGGAGTTGTTCCTCAAAATAGGGGTCGTAGGAGACGAATTCGTATCTCTCTTTCCTGTAAGACAGCTTGAGGACGAGGGGCGCGATCAGGGCGGAGAAGATGATGAGGATAAGCACAAACGGCATTATGTTGGGGTCTATTATGCCGTTGTCTATGCCCTTTTGCGCGCAGACCAGCACGACTTCCGCGCGGACCATCATGCCCACGCCGACCCTGAAACTGTCCTTGAGGGAGTATTTGCAACTGAGCGCTCCCAGCCCCGCGCCAAGCAGTTTGCCAAGCAAGCCCGCCGCGATAAACGCAAAGCCAAAGCCTATCGTGTGCGCGTCTATTGAGGAGAAGTTCGCGGAAATGCCTATGTTTGCAAAAAACACGGGGACGAAGACCATATAGTTGCTGATCTCCACCTTTCGGTCGATATACTCGTGCTCGCGCACGGTGGACAGAATGATGCCTGCCACGTACGCGCCCGTGATGTCCGCGACTTCAAACCACTCCTCCGCCGCGTATGCGAAGAAGAAGCAGATCGCAAAGCCGAGTATGGGCAGCCTGCGGGAGTGCGGATGCTTTTTTTCAACGTAGTTTATCGCATAGTGCAGGACCACGCCAAGCGCCGCCGCCGCCGCGAAAAAGCCTACCATTTTGCCTATGACGACGCCTGCGTTGCTCGCGTTGCCGCGCTTCAGCCCCACAAACAGGGAGAGCAACACCACACCGATGATGTCGTCCAAGATCGCCGCTTCAATTATGGACGTCCCGACCTTCGAGTTGAGCTTGCCGAGTTCCTTTAGCGCGGCGACAGTCACGCTGACTGACGTCGCGGCAAGTATCGTACCGTAAAACAGATATGTGATCGCGCTGTCCGAGGTCATGTGCTTGAAGCCCCCGCCCGTCGCCGCCGCGACCAAAAATCCAAACCCCAGAGGGAATATCACTCCGCCAAGCGTGATCACGACAGAGGGAAGCCCGCACTTTTTGAATTGTTTGATGTCCGTCTCCAGCCCCGCCGAAAACATGAGCAGTATCACGCCTATCTTCGCGAGGAAGGACAGCCCCTCGAGAGTGTCGTCCGTGAATATCGTCTGAGAGGGTATCAGCTTGATAAGCCCAAGCAAGATGCCCGCGATCAGCATGCCCACCACTTGCGGAAGCCCCAACTTTTTGCCGAGCAAGGACAAAAATTTGGCGCACAACAGAATAAGCGCCAACGGCAACAATATCTCAAAATATGAAATCTGTGCAAGCAAGTCGGACATCGCCCTTCTCCGATCGGCAAAACTTTGAAAAGTCATTCGCCATACAACTTTTTGAAAGTTATACAACTTTTTTCAAAGGATAGTCAAGCATAGCGATAAAGATTTTCAAATATTATGCACAAAACGCACGCGGAGCTTGCGCGTCCGACGTCGCGGGCGATATCCCGCGGCTTTCGTTTGACCGAAGCGCGTTTTGTCGGGGCGTCGCCGTTCGAGTCGGACAAGCGACTCTTCGGCGTTTGGAAGTTGTTTTCGCTTCGCCTCAAGCGGTCGGACGTTTTGTATGGATATCCTGCATTGCCGAAGCGCGTAGGGCAGAATCCAAGCATGCGTAGGAAGCATTTTTTTTGCCCTAAGCGTACAGGGCAGGCGACCGAGTTTGAAAGACGTGTTCGGCATGCCCAAACATACGGAACAAGCCGTCCTGATCTGCCGAGTTTGGAAGTCATTTCCGCGTCGCCGAAAGGCTTATAGTTCGGCGTTCAGCGCGCGAAACTCGTTTGCAATCTCCTCTCTCAGCCCCTCGGACAGCGGAGTCAGGGGGAGGCGAAGCCCGCCGTCTCCTATGCCCATGAGGGACGCGACGTACTTGACGGGGATGGGGTTTGTCTCCTTGAACAGCATCTTGATGAAGGGCAACAATTCAAGTTGCAATCTTGCCGCCTCGCCAAAATCGTTGGAAAGGGCGGCGGACGTCATTTTGCATACATGCCGCGGGAGGACGTTTGCCGCCACGCTTATCACTCCCTTCGCGCCCATCGCCATGGACGGAACGGCAAGCGCGTCGTCCCCGCTGTACACGTCCGCGCCGTCGGCAAGGGCGACGCACTGCTGTATGCGCTCTATGTTTCCGCTTGCCTCTTTGACTCCCTGCACGCTTCCCTCTTTCACAAGCGCCGCGAAGGTGGAGGGGAGCATGTCCACGCCCGTCCTAGACGGGACGTTGTAGCATATGACGGGAAGCCCCGCGCGAGCGATTTCGCGATAGTGCAGACGAAGCCCCTCTTGCGTGCACTTGTTGTAGTACGGCGTGACCGCAAGCAGTGCGTTTGCCCCAAGTTCGCGGGCGTGCACGGCAAGCTCCGCGGCGGTGCGCGTGCAGTTTGAGCCCACGCCTACGATCAGCGGGACTCTGCCCTTTGCCCTTGCCGCGACGAAGCGTATTACGCTGTCCCCTTCCTCCGCCAAGAGGGTGGACGGCTCGCCCGTCGTACCCAGCGCGACAAGCGCGCCCACGCCCGATTCAAGTTGCAAGTCCACAAGTTTTTCAAGCGCTTCAAAATCCACGGTATTCGCCAAAAACGGGGTTAAAAGTGCGGTTGCTGTACCATAAAATATCATTTTGCGTCCTCCGCGTCCTTTTTGATGAGCAGTTCGGCGATCTGCACCGCGTTTGTCGCGGCGCCCTTTCGGATGTTGTCCGCCACCACCCAGAGGTTGACTCCGCTTGGCACGCTGTCGTCAAGGCGTACCCTTCCCACAAACACGTCGTCCTTGCCCGCCGCGGACAGAGGAGTGGGGTATATCCCTCTTTCGGGATCGTCCGCAAGCGTGAGCCCCTCGAAGGAGGAGAGGCATTGCCTGACCTCTTGCAGAGTGCAGGGCTTTTCAAACTCCGCGTTTATGCTTTCGCTGTGTCCGAAAAAGACGGGCACTCTCGCCGCCGTTGCCGTCACGGGCAGGGCGGGGAGGCCTAGGATCTTGCGGGTCTCGTCTATCATCTTCCTCTCCTCTTTTGTGTATCCGTCTGCCAAGAACACGTCAATGTGCGGGAGGATGTTGAAAGCGATGGGTTTGGGAAATTTTTTGGGCGGCGCGCCCGACACGCCGTCGCGAAGGTCGTAAAACCCCTGCATGCCCGCGCCCGAGACCGCCTGATACGTGCTGTACACCACGCGTTTTAAGCGGAAGCGATCGTGCAGTGGCTTGAGCGCGACGACCGCTTGTATGGTGGAACAGTTCGGATTGGCGATGATCCCGCGATGCGTAAACGCCGCCTCGGGATTGACCTCGGGCACGACGAGGGGCACGTCCTCGTGCATGCGCCAAAACGAGCTGTTGTCTATGACGATCGCGCCGATATCCGCAAACAGCGGCGCGTATTCCTCGGAAACTCCCGCGCCCGCCGAAAACAGCGCGAAGTCTATCTTGCCCTTCATGGCGCGCACGTTGCTTTTGGTCAGTTCTTGCACAACGCACGGCGAGCCAAGACAGTCCAAAGTGGAGCCCGCGCTCCTGTTTGACGCAAACAGACGCACGGACTTTACGGGGACATGCCTTTCGCCCAGCACTTCCGCAAACTTCCTGCCGACCATTCCCGTCGCGCCCACTATCGCGAAATTGTAGCCTTTCATAACTTCTCCTTGTTCGGTTTGGTATATGCTATGCGGGCAAGCCCTCGTGTGTGCCGCGCCAGCCTCGGTTTGAAAAGTGCAAAAAGGTGCGGAAATTCGTTTGATATTTGCTTGGTTTTATTGTATAATCATTTGTACGCTAAAATATTATTGCGGTTAAGTTCCGACAAGGAGTGCTTATGGCAAACAAAACGCAAAACAAATCCGAACAGCGCAAGCCGAAATTTTTGCTCGGCTCCCTCTTCGTTGACGCTCCCGTAAGGCAGGAGCCCGAGGAACCGCAAAAGGTCCTCGTGGCGGGGCTTGCCGAGGCGCGCAACGTCAAGGAGTATCCTGACACTTTCTTCGGAAGAGCGTTCAAGGTGTTCAGAGGTGAGTTTGCCACGCTGTTTAAGGCGACGCTGTTTTTCGTGCTGTTTACGTTGCCGTTTGCGGTGATATTGATGTGGTTCGCGGGCTATTTCCAAGGGCTTGTGCTCGACAAGGTGTTCAACTTCATGACGGGGGGCATAGGCGTGGGCTTAAACCCCGGGGACGGCATGTCGAACGAGGCTGTCGCAAGAGGTCAGTTGCTTTGGAACGTGCAGGAGCCCGTCGCATGTATGGTCGCGTTTACGCTCATCATCGGCGCGCTTGGGCTTTCGGGCGTCATGTACGCGGCAAAGCGCAGTTATTTTCAGGACTTCTACAAAAAGTCCTTCCGCACCTATTGGATTGGTTTCGCAAAATATTGGTGGAAGTTTTTGCTGTTGGGCGGCATAGGCGTGCTCATAGGACTTGCCGCCACGACTTCCGTGTTCAATCTGCTTTCAAGACAGGCGTTCGGCACAGCCGCCGCGGGGGACTACTGCGCGGTGGTGTTCAGCTTTGTGATTGGCGCGCCTCTCTTGCTTGTCCCCATGGTCATGCTGGCGCTGTCCGTCTCGTACGAACTCAGCCTCAAGGATTGCTTCAAGGACGCGCTTGTGGTGATCGCAAACAATCCCATATCCGTCTGCATCGTGGGGATATTGTCCCTTGCGCCCATGCTGTTGCTGATCGTGCAAGCGCAGTTTTTGACCATAATCGTGTACATCGCAATGGCCCTTATCGGCTATACGCTTATGAGTTTGCAGTGGGTCGCGCTTGCGCACAGGGGCATGACCAAGTGCAAGTACAAGGCGGCTGTTTTGGAAAAAGACCGTCAACAGGCGGCGCGCCTCGAAGCGAAAAAGGCGGCAAAGGCGGATCGTTCGCAAAAAGCGGACAATAAAAAGCCCAAACAGGCTCCCAAACCCTATCAAAATCCCAAGAAGAAAAAGAAGAAGAAATAATTTTCAATGGCTCGCATCATAAATTTCAACGTCACATGCTCGGATTGTTTGAAACTCGCGGACGAGGCGTTAAAAAACGGCGATCTGCCCGCGCATTTCAGGCATCTGAAGGCAGCGCTTAAGTTGGACGAGAGCTGCGTCGAGGCGTCACTTGCGCTTGCAAGAGCGTATGTATCCATCGACGCCTACGATTTGTCCGATCGCACGCTGTTCAAAGCGCTTTCTCTTGACCCCACCGAGGATGAGAGAGCGGAAATTGTGTCGTTGCTCGTTTCCAATTTTTTCGATCTGGGTCAGCCCGACGTCGCGGAATATTATCTTTGCGAACTTTCCGACGATTTCGACTTCGATTTTCCCGACGATCCCGACGACTTAGCGTCCGAATTCAAGCCCGTACCCAAAGGGGAGGAACTGTACGAGGCGCTGATCGCGCAGGCGTACGATCTGCTTGCTTCAAACAAGCCCAAAGAGGCGCTGAAATTGATGGACGAGATCCCTTTGACTTCGCCCTCCCGCGAGGCGGCGGATTATATCGTGCTGATCTGCCTCATGCTCAACGACGACTCGGACGCGACCATCTACAACGCGAACAAGACGCTTGAAAAATATCCTCACAGCGTGTCCGTCATGAGCGTGCTTGCCACCGCCTACCTCAAGGAGGAGGATGTGGAAAGCGCGTCGCGGATAGTGGAGCGCATAAAGGCGGAGGATTGCGAAAGCGTGGAGGATATCTTGCATGTTTTGCCCTTGCTCGTTTCGCTGGGCGAGCACGCGGACGTGTTTGAATATTGCCGCCGCTTGCTGAAAAAGACAAATCTGAATCTTCACGCCATGCTGTGGCTTGCGCAATCGCTGTACAACCTCGGGCAGAAGGACGAGGCGAGGCGCACGTTTGTGAAGATACGCGCCATATTGGGCGAAACTTCAAACGCGGACTACTTCCTGAAAGAGATGGAAAAGGGGGAGGAGACCATGGAGTATTCCCTGACCCTTCCCGCAAAAGAGAAGATACGCCGCATGAAACTCATGGAAGAGGCGCTCGACAAGTCCGAGAGCGAACGTTCCGCGTTTTTGCAGTATGACCAATTGCGCGGGGGTGAATTGCAGTCCGTGCTGACATGGGCGTGCATGGAGTGCCCCGAAAAGATAAGATATTATGTTGTGGACAGCTTGGCGGGCGTGAACGTCGATTGGGTGGTCCCCATGTTCAAGGACCTGCTTTTGCAGGGGGACGCGGGCTATCCCGTGACCACGCGCATTGTTGTCGCGCTTCTTGACCTCAAAAAGAGGGAGCAGACCTTCAAAGTGGTCGCGCAGGACAGGTTTAAGGACATCTGTTTCCAATTGCCCGAGGCCTACCTCATGTTGCCCGCAAACCTGCAATCCGCCTACGAGCTTACGATGGGGGATATCATCTACAGGGACGAGGAGCCGAATCCCTTCCTCGAATGTCTGACCGAGGCGGTGGACGACGCGTTTTTGGTGGATGGACAACAGCTTTTGGGCGTGCATGCGGAAATCGCCAAACTCGCAAAACTCAAAAGCATGCCCACGCTCATCGCCGCGCTGATGAGCAAGGCGTACGCGGACGACTACGACGACTCAAAAGCGGAGATGGTCGAGCGCTTCGGCGTGAACCGTCGCACGTTTGACAAATATTTCAACATGCTGTTCGGCGGTGACTATGACTGACAAAACAAGATCCGAAATGTTGCAAATGCTCGACCTCATGCTGGACGAGAGCAAGCCGTATCCCAAGCGGCTGGAGGCGTACGAATACCTCTCGGAGGACTGCGAGGAGATCGTGGACGTCATGCTTTCCAAGCTGTATACGCTGGAGGGTGACTCCGCCAAAATGCTGATGGAAGTGCTGTCCGAATACAAGGGCAACAAAGCCATTTTCATGGGGCTTGTCGGCTTCCTCTACAGGGGCGAGGACGTCGCGCTGTTTGCAAGGCTCATAGGCAGATACGGCGACGAGCAGGGCATAGAAGTGCTGAAAACCTTCTGCGAGGAGTATGAACCCAACTACAACGAGTTTATGGAATTGAGGAACGCGATCGAGGAGCTGGGCGGCGACTTCACGCTCAAGCAGGATTTTTCGGACGATCCGCTCTACCGCTATCTCAAAGGCTTGGACGACGCGGACGAGCAAGTCCGCGCGACTGCCCCCGAAACCGACGAGGAATGTGACGATTGCGACGACGATTGTCACGACGACGATTGTGATGATTGCAATGATGACTGTTGTCACCACGACCATACCCACGACAGCCATTGCGATCATACCCACGACCACCGAGACCATGACCACCATTGCGACGAGAATTGACCGCTTCCCGCCACTTCGCAAACCCAAACCGCGTCAACAGACGCGTTTTTCTTTTGAGCAGAAGAGGAGTAAACCCAAAAAGCGCGTAACGTGAACATGGTTTTCCACAACAAAACATAAAATCTTTTGTTTGTTCTTAAATACAACATCTTGATTTTTTCGGAAAAAACAAGCGGGCGAGGCCCGCGTTCCCAAGTATGAAAATCGCGGAGCCATGACGAGCGTCTCGGTATTGCTTCTTGCGACTTCTGTCACGCGAGGAATTTTGCGACGGACGATTTTCATACGCGGAGTAGACCAAAAAAGTGCGCGACCTGAGCGCGCTTTTCAAAAAGAAAAGCACGCAAGGTCTTTGCGTACTCATAAAGACGTTAGCTTGATTTTTACGAAAAAAAAACACGCGGGCGAAGCCCGCGCCTCCAAGCACAGAAATTGCCGAGCCATATTGCATATCTTGCAAAGCTGCCTTGACGGGCAAACATATGCAAATATCTGCGACAAGCAATTTCTGTGCGCGGAGAGGACCAAAAAAGCGTATGACCTTTATGCGCTTTTGCAAAAACAAAAGCGCATCAGGTCGATGCGCTTTTTTGGTCTGGGTGAGAAGACTTGAACTTCCGGCCTCATGAACCCCATTCATGCGCGCTACCAAACTGCGCCACACCCAGATCGCTTGTACATTATAATCAATAATTCGAAAAATGTACAGCGTTTTGAGAAATTTTTGCTAATATTTTGATTTTTGCGCGCAAAGTGCGGATTTGCATCTTGCGCGGGCGCGTATTTTTTGATATCATATATAGAGTATCAAACGCTTTTAGGGGAAATTATGGACGAGCGGAATTTTGAAAAAGCAACGATATGCGAAGGCGCGGACGGCGTGGCAATCGCGACGGAGGCGCAACCCGAAGCGGGCGTGCTTGACGTGGGCGAGAGGATCCCGAAGCGCAACCTGATCATGTTCCCGCTGGGCACGCTCGGCAGGGACTTTCTGTATCAATTTTTCAACGGCTTTTTGCTGATGTTTGTGTTGCTGACAAAGCATCTGAACGACGCGCAATTTGTCATGATCACGGTCATCATCATTTTGGCGCGCATCTTTGACGCGTTCAACGATCCCATCATGGGCAGCATTGTGGAAAACACGCGCACAAAGTGGGGCAAATACAAGCCGTGGCAGCTGATCGGCGCAGTGCTGACGGGCGGCGTGATAATCGCGCTGTTCAACGTGCCGCTAGACGGCTGGGCGTTTATCGGCTTCCTTGCGTTTGCGTACTTCATGTTTTCCATCACTTTCACCATGAACGACATTTCGTATTGGGGCATGTTGCCGTCTCTCACGTCCAATCCCGACGATCGCAACAAGTTGACGTCCTTCACGCAACTTGTGTGCAGTGCGGGCGGCGGGCTTGCGGGGCTGCTTGTGCCGATATTCACCGTGGGCGAAGTGGCGCAAGGGCTTGGGCTCGGGGCGGTCAGAGGCTACGGCTTGATGTCCGTGCTTGTGGTCATCTTGATGGTGGCGTTTCAGATGTTCACCATCCTCGGCGTCAAGGAGAAGCCTCTTCCCGTAAACTTCCAAAAGACGGAGCGCATGAAGTTCAAGGACCTTTTCAAAGTCCTCTTCAAAAACGATCAACTGCTTTGGTGCACGCTTGTCATGTTGCTTTGGAACATCATTTCGGGCGTTGCGGTGGGCAATTTGCTTACGTTCTTCATTTATTTCGAATTTGGCTACGAAGGGTCTCTCGGGTTGGTGTACAGCGCCATATACGCGGTGTTGTCCGTGGTGTTCACGCTGTTCTACCCGTGGTTTTCCAAAAAGTTGGGGCGCAACAGGACGCTGTACAGCTGCGGGATCATCCTGATCGTCAGCTATGCGCTGTTGCTGATCATAGGGCTGTCGTGGCCCAACAGCGTGGGCGGCGGCTTTGACGTGTTCGGCATGCATATCACGCCAAAATTTCTTGTCATGGCGCTGATCTACGGCATGACGGGTTGGTCCACGGGGTTTTATATGATCATGCTCATCAACATGGCAAACACCGTTGAGTACAACGAGTGGAAAACGGGCAAGCGGGACGAAGCCATCATCTTCTCCCTCCGTCCCTTCACCGCGAAGATGGGCTCCGCGCTGACGCAGGGCCTTGTGTCCCTCGTGCTGCTGATCACGGGCGCGCTGGTCTACACCGATCAGATATCCGACTTTGAAAACATGCGCGATCAGGGCTTGATGACAGGCAAAGAGGTCATTGCGTCCGTCAAAAACGTCATTGCGGGCATGGACCCCAAAACCAAAATGGGCTTGCTTGCGTGCATGTGCGTCATCCCAATCGTGCTGATGACAATCGCGCTTGTCGTCTACAAGGCGAAGTGCAAACTCGACGAGCCCACCCTCGCCAAGATGATAGAGGAGACCGAGGCAAGGAAAGCCGCCCAAGCGGAGTCCGAAGCCCAAGCGGAACCCGAAACCCAAGCGGAACCTGTCATATCCGCTGATGAAGCCGAGCCACAGGCGGAGTCCGACGCGTCCACTGACGAAGCCGAACCACAGACGGAGGAGCAAGAAGCCGCCTCTGACGTCCTTTCGGAAGCCGCCGCGCCCGAACCTGCGGAAGTTGAAGCCGAGGAAGTCGAAACTGTGACAGAACCCGCCGAAGCGCAAACCGAGGAAGAAGTCACCGAACCCGCGGAAGTCGCTCCCGTTCCCGTCGCCGACGTTGACGGAGCAGAGGAACAAGCAGGGGAGGACAAAGAAATCGCTGAGGAAACCGCAAAAGCAGGGACGGACGGCGAACCCGAAGTCGAATAGTCCTCGACAAGCAACCGAAAAACAAAAAATGACGACGGAACAGCGTCGTCATTTTTTAATTGCAACATGCGGTCGGTTTTGTGCGCTGGCTTCTAATTGCCGTCGCTCAAAGCAAGTTCGCTGTAATCTTTTATTTCGATGTTTTCCAAATAAGAAAAATAACCTTTTTGGAGTTGTGTCAAATATTCTCTTTGAGATTTACACCAACCTGTTGACCCACCCATTGACACTGTGACGATTTTATCGCCTATAATCATTGTTATATTTGTTACATTGCCATTACTTGTTAATTGAAACTCTGTTGTGTTGATGACTTTGTAATTGATGATGTCGTCAGTGCTGACGCCCGCGCTGTACAACGCCTGTGTGACCTTGCTTTGAGACAATGCAAACGCGCAAATATCCTCAGGCACGCCTTGTTCCATGATACGGGATGATATCGTGACGAAATCTTGTTTCGATAAATTTAAATTTTCTAATATTTGTCTGTAAGAGTTTAATGCAAAAGTAGAGTTTATAGTAACAACGCCAAAACCATTTTTTTCAGTCTTCATGCAGGAGAAATAAACACGAGAATCTTTTGCGTTTATAGTCAAAATTTTTGTTTCGCTAATATTGAGTGATTGAATCAATGAAATATTTTCGTTATAATAATTTTCAATTATAATTGCCAATTCGCTTTCAAATTCTTCTCTTGTGAGTTCGGGTTCTTCCTCTTCGCTTGGCTGTTCCTGCACGTCGGGTTGCTTTTGATCTTCGGGGGGTTCCTGCACGTCGGGCTGCTCTTCGGGCTGTTCGTCGCCGCTCGGCTCCTCGACTTCGGGCTCTTCGTCGGGCGTGGAGCTTGGGGTGGTCTGTTGTGTGTTGTGGTTGGAACCACCGAACAAGTCGCAAGCGGTCAGCGACAAGCACGCCAGCACGGCAATCACAACAACGCACGCCACAGCGCGCAAAACTGACAAATTGATGCGAGATCTTTGCATATATCCTCCTTTTGCGGTTTGATTTTGCGCCCTTTGATTTGTCCCAAATCGCGATTTTTGCAATTTCGGAGCCTATTTTTTTTGCAAAAATGCGAGAAAACATAAGGTGCGCCGCCATGAGCGACGCACCGCAACTTGCCTTCGCCCATAGGTTGCGACACCATCAATATTTGTGAAACATTCACACACACAAATACAGGACTTGGCAAAAATTGCCACCCTCAAAGGTATGTGTGAAAATTTCACTCCACTTCACAAGATATCAAGATGATGTCG
This sequence comes from uncultured Clostridia bacterium, assembly GCA_947625145.1. GTDB lineage: Bacteria > Bacillota > Clostridia > Christensenellales > CAG-917 > CAG-475. The sequence continues at coordinate 57,777 of CANQNC010000005.1, read as the reverse complement.
CAATGCTATTGTAGCATCTTTGCGCGACCAAATCAACACTTTGCAAAAAATTGCGGCGGAAGCGTGGCGAGCGGTTTTGCGGTCAAGAAGTTGAAAGAGCTGTGATAGAGACGAAAGAGGGGAAAGAGCAATGATGTGAGCCGAAAGGGTCAACAGCTGTGACCAAGAGAGGAACGAGCTGTGATATGGACGAAAGGGTCAACGAGCTGTGTCAACGAGCGGTCAAAAAGCCGAAAGAGCGGTGATATCGAGCGTAGAATAAAGAAGAATATAAATATATAATATCAATCTTACAAAAACGTTTGACAAATCCGTCGCGGTTTGTTAAAGTAAATGTCGAGCCGCTCGAAAGTGGTTTTTAAGTCATGCGAGTGCACCATAACGGCGAGACCGGTCAGAGGAGGTAAATATGTACGCTATTGTTGAATGCGGCGGCAAGCAATACAAGGTCGAGCAGGACATGCTTGTCAAGGTGGAAAAACTTGACGTTCAGGTCGGCGAAAAGGTCGAGCTGAAGGTGCTGATGCTTGTCGGAGACGCCGGTGTGAAGGCGGGCGCCGATTGCGCGGGTTGCAAGGTGGTTGCCGAGGTCACAAGGCAGGACAAATACGCAAAGGTGTTTGTGTTCCATTACAAGGCAAAGAAGCAGATCAGAAAGCGTCAAGGGCATCGTCAGCCGTACACCGAGCTGAAGATCGTCTCTGTTGAGGGCTGAAATGGTCAAGGTGCGTTTTTCGACCGAGGACGGCAAGTTTACGGGCGTTGAGTGCGAGGGGCATGCGGGATACGCTGCCGAGGGCGAGGACATTGTCTGCGCCGCGCTCAGCTCGGTGATACAAACAGCCGTGCTTGGCGTCATGCGGATCGTCGGCGTGAACGTCGGCTATGAAACGGACGAGGAGAGAGGATATCTGAAAGCGATACTCCCCAAAGACATCTCCGATGACGAGTGGCATGACGCGGATATCATCCTCAAAACCGCCTATTTGGGGGCGTCCGACCTCCACGAAACGTTTTCGGACTTCATAGAATTGGAGGTAAAATGACTATGTTTATCAATATTCAACTGTTTGCGCATAAGAAAGGCTCGGGCTCGTCCCACAACGGCCGTGAATCCGCGGCAAAACGCCTCGGACCCAAGAGAGCGGACGGACAGTTTGTGCTTGCGGGCAACATCCTTGTCAGGCAAAGAGGCACAAAGTATCATCCCGGCAACAACGTCTCGATCGGCAAGGACGACACACTGTTTGCTCTTATCGACGGAGTTGTCAAGTTTGAAAGAGTGGGCAAGACCCGCAAACAAGTGTCGGTGTACGCCGCACAAAATTGACCCTTGAGCGCCGTCGCAGACGGCGCTTTTCAATGTGGAAAAGATCGTTGTCCCAAAATCCCAAACGTTTGACGTGACCGCGACCCTCGAGTGCGGGCAGGTGTTTCGCTTCGCGCCCACCGAGGAGGGCTTCAAGCTGTACGCGCTCAATCACACGGCGGACATCAAGCTCGGCGAGCAAGTCGAGATCCTCTGCGACGACGCGGAGTTTTTCAAGCGCTATTTCGATTTTGACACGGATTATGACTTTATACAGCGCCAAGTGCAGGATAATGCCCTTGTTTCGCAAGCTGTTGAGTTTGGCAAGGGCATACACATTTTGAGGCAGGACCCCACCGAGACGGTGTTTTCCTTCATCATTTCGCAAAACAACCATATCCCGCGCATAAAGGGCATTATCGAGAGGCTTTGCGACGGATTGGGCGAGGATATGGGCGGATACCGCGCCTTCCCCACTGTGGAAGCGCTCGCGGCGGCGGGCGAGGACTATTTCGCCTCGATCGGGGCGGGATATCGCGCGGCGTACCTCGACAGAGTGGCAAAGGCCATGCTTGACGAGGATATGTCCGAGTGGGCAAAGCTGGACACGCCTTCGCTCAGGCAAAAGCTGATGGGGCTGTACGGCGTTGGACGAAAAGTTGCGGATTGCATTTTGCTTTTCGGCTTCAACCGCTTCGACGTTTTCCCCGTGGACACGTGGATCAAAAAGGCGTTCGAGGCGGAATACCCAAACGTCCCCGCTGACAAAATGTCGGTTTTATTGACCCAAAAGTACGGAAAATACTCGGGTTTTGTGCAACAATGGCTGTTTTATTTCAAAAGAGAAAAAAAAGTCTAGACAAATGAATTGTTTTAAGATAGAATAATATATATAATACAAATTGTATGTGCTTCAAACGGAGCAGAGGAGAAAATTATGGCAGCTAATAAGAAGTATGTTGTTCTTGCAGACATCGAGAGCGTGCGCGTGCCCTTCACGGTTTTTGCGTCCGCGCTTGAGGAGCTTTCCCGCTACGGCGAGATCGCGGCCTGCAAATTTTACGGATATTCCGCAAAGCGCACCAAGGACTACGGCGAGTTTATTCAGGAAAACAGCTATGACGCGCTTTCCGCTCTCCCCAAAAAGAGGAAGGGCAAGCTCGATCTGAGGCAGGTCATTGACGCGGCAAGACTTGCGCAATTCCCAAACATCGACGGCTTCTTCATCATCTACGGAAACGGGGACATCACTCCGCTGATCGCGTACCTCAAGGCGTACGGCAAGGACGTCGTTGCGGGCGTCATCGAACCCGACAAAAACTCCGTCCTCTGCAACAAGGTCATCATCCTTGACGCAAACGCCTCTTCGCAGACGGTGCTCAACGCAGGCTACAGGAAGGTCGGCCAATCCGCGACCCACGCCGCTCCTCCCAAGAGAGTGGCTCCCGCAAGGCCCATTCCCGTTCAGCCCGCTCCCGCTCCCGCGCCTGCACCTGCTCCTGCTCCCGCACCTGCGCCGGCTCCCGCTGCTCCCGCCCCCGCTCAACCCAGCGCGGAGGAACAGGCTCAAATGGCGCTGTTGCTCGAGCAATTCAACAAGATCCTCTCCGACTGAGCTTGAATTTCATATGATTTCAAACGGCGTAGTTTTCACTACGCCGTTTTTGCTTGCGGAATATCCGTCGGCTGCGCCGCCGAGGCAGGAACAGCTTCGGCGTTTCGGAAACAAATCCTCCGAGTATAATCAGCGGTTCCGTCAGCCGTACGCTTGACGCATGGAGCCTGTCCATATAAACGTAGACGTTTTGTCCAACGGCAAATGGAGACGCCGATTTGCTTGCGCTTTACGCTCAATTGATATGTCAATTCAATTGCGCTTTATGCTCGTTGGATATGCCAATTCAATTGCGCTTTACGCTCGCTTGATTTTGCGCGGCAAGTGTGCTATCATCTTCTCATGACAGACGAATTGTCAAGGACGCAAATGCTTTTGGGCGAACAGGCAATGCAAAAACTTGCCTCTTCTCGCGTTGCCGTTTTCGGCGTGGGCGGAGTCGGGGGATATGTCGTCGAAGCCCTAGCTCGTTCGGGCATAGGCGCCCTCGATCTTGTTGACAACGACGTGGTAAGCGCCTCAAACATCAATCGGCAGATCTATGCCTTGCACAGCACTGTCGGCAGATACAAAGTGGACGTCGCCGCCGAGCGCGTCGCGGACATTGATCCCGCTTGCAAGGTCACGACCCACAAGACCTTCTTTTTGCCCTCAAATCGGAGCCAATTCGACTTCCGCATTTACGACTATGTTGTGGACGCCATAGACACCGTTGCGGGCAAGCTCGCCATTGTCCAAAGCGCAAAGGAGGCAAACGTCCCCGTCATCAGCGCCATGGGCGCGGGCAACAAGCTGGACCCCACCGCATTCGAGGTCGCGGATATATACCAAACTTCGGTTTGCCCCCTCGCCAAGGTCATGCGCCGCGAGTTGCGCAAACTTGGCATAGACAGCCTCAAAGTCGTCTATTCGCGCGAGGAACCCCTCAAACCCGACTTTGTTGACAGCGACAGCGATCGCCGAGCTGTCCCCGGGAGCGTCGCCTTTGTCCCCTCGGTAGTGGGGTTTATTATTGCAAAAGAAATAATCTCCGATTTGGTAAAACCGCGCTATTGAGCGATTGACTGTGTCAGCGCCCCTCGTCAGTTCGGTCATGTACTACATGTACATTAGGCCGACCTTCCGAAGGGCGCTTCCTTGTCACTCATCTCAATATCGCGGTTTTACACGTCTTTATCTTACTGTAAGTTGTCATCTTTCCCTATCTCCGCGCTATTGAGCGAATAGCTGTGTCATCCATATTTCCAAAAGTTAGGATAGAGCGTTCCCCGGGGTCCCCATTAAAATGCGTAGCGTTTTCATGGGGTGGATATCAATATCGCGGTTTTACGTAAAACGACGCTATTTGGCGCTATGCGTTGTCAACAGCCCTCTCCCTCGCCGTCGTGTACGCAAAGTACACTTGGCGGTTCTGGATATGGCTGTTTCCTAGCCTAGCATCCATATATCGCGGTTTTACATTTCTTTATCTTACTGTAAGTTGTCATCTTTCCCTATCCCCGCGCTATTGAGCGAATAGCTGTGTCATCCATATTTCCAAAAGTTAGGATGGAGCGTCTCCGGGGGTCCCCATCAAAATGCGTAGAGTTTTTATGGGGTGGATATCAATAGTGCAGCTTTATAGGCACTCAAAATATTTTTGGTAGATATTTACAGTGGCTTTTGCAACTTGCCGTTTATTTTAAGCGTTATACTGTTTGTGGTAGAAATTCTGACCAGCACTTCAGCTCCGTCATCCAACGTACAGGACATATACAATGCGGTACGTGATGAACCTGTATTATGTTCGTCAAATTTTTCTCCGTTGACTTTTATATAATGTTTGTACCATCCGGCATAAACCAGTATATCGTTTCCGTTATATCGGTACTTTTTACACGACAGGAACAGTGACGCCACAAATAACGCAAATGAAGTTATCCCGCCAATCACGCAGATTAGGATTGTACATATCAATACGATGTCACCATAACGCGTAACTGAATAAATTTCGGAAATTTCATAGCTTTCGACTTTGCCGTCTACATAATAAAAAGTGCTTGACGCAGTTTTTCCATAACCCAAAAAGGTGTGCTCTATCGTTTCCAGTTTTAAGCCCTTGTTGTCATAGAAAATTACCTCTATGTCTGCCGAATTAACATTCTTGTCAAACGTGACTTCGACATTTACCGTAGTTTGGTTCAAATACTCGTCATAATCCTCTATAGACGCGGAGGAGTCAACCATTTCGATTTTAGCATTTCTGTAGGCAAACAGAAAGGTTGGAGGCCCGATAATCGTCGCCAGAAAAACGAACAGCCAAAACAGCCTGTTAAAAACTATAAACGCAATTTCTTTTCTTTTCGTTTTCATTTTTCTCTGTCTGCTCCGTCACATAAAAAATGCGCCGACCGAAGTCAGCGCACGAAAAACGCAAACTCCGATTGTCGCCAAACAAGTTTATGCGGTACGGATCTTTCCACACACATAATTGGAATCTGCGTTTTTACCGGATTCTTTTAGCGTGTGGAAAAATCATATATGTTTTAATGAAAATAAAAAGCCCGCACTCCTTTCTTGGGCATAAACTTATTTGGCAATTATTATTATTCCACATCTCAGGGCGAAAGTCAATAATAAAATAAAAAAGCAAAATGATGTTGCTGTGTTCACTTGTTGACGAACGATTTGTGCCTCTTGTCCGCTGTGCAAGAAACGGAGCGATATTGACAAAAGTTATTCAGATTCACTACAACAAAGAAGTCGAGAGTTTTGCTCTCGACTTCTTTGTTTGGTTTATCCAAAGCGTATCCCAACAAAAATTTTGTTTTTCCCTAAGCGATTTACCTTTTGAGCGGTTGGCTGTTCTGTTTTATTGACAAAAGCCGAGAGGTTGCCGCGACGTTTCAGACTTCGGGGACGCCGAAGCGTTCTATCACGTAGTCGATGTCCTTGTCCCCTCTGCCCGAAAGGTTGACGAGGATGGAGCCGTGCTCCATGGACTTTGCAAGCTGCATGGCGTAGGCTATGGCGTGCGAACTCTCGAGGGCGGGGATGATGCCCTCAAGCCGAGACAGTTTGTAGAAGGCGTCAATTGAAGCGGCGTCGTCTATCACGTCGTAGTTCACTCTGCCGATCTCCTTCAAGAAGGAATGTTCGGGACCTGTGGAGGGGTAGTCCAGCCCGCTCGCGACCGAGTACACGGGCGCGGGATCCCCGTTTTTGTCCTTGAGCATGATCGAGTTGAAGCCGTGCATCACGCCCTCGCTTCCGTACGTCAGGCTCGCGGCGTTGTCGCCGAGCTTCTTGCCTCTGCCGAGAGGCTCCACGCCTATGATCTTCACGGGGTCGTTCAAAAATCCCGAAAACAAGCCCATAGCGTTCGAGCCTCCGCCCACGCACGCGACCACCGCGTCGGGGAGTTCGCCCGTCATTTGCAAAAATTGTTCTCTCGCCTCAATGCCGACCACGCTTTGGAAGTCCCTGACCATCATGGGGAAGGGATGCGGCCCCACGACAGAGCCTATGCAATACATGGTGTTTTTGTAGTCGCCGAGATATGCCGAAAACGCGGCGTCCACCGCCTCTTTGAGCGTTGCAAGTCCGTCCGTGACCTCCACGACCCTCGCGCCCAGCACCTTCATGCGCGCGACGTTGGGAGCCTGCTTTTTGATGTCCACAGCGCCCATATATATTTCGCACTCAAGCCCGAAGTAGGCGGCGGCTGTCGCCAGCGCGACGCCGTGCTGACCTGCGCCCGTCTCGGCGATGACCTTCTTTTTGCCCATATACTTGGCAAGCAAAACTTCGCCCATGCAGTGGTTGAGTTTGTGCGCGCCCGTGTGGTTCAGGTCCTCGCGCTTTGCGTACAGCTGAACCTTGCCTATGCTGTCTGACAGTCTTTGAAGATGAGATATGGGCGTGGGCCTGCCTTGAAACTCGCGGCGTATCCGCCTTAGCTCGTCTATAAACTTCGCGGATTTGCATATAGTGAGGTAGGCGTCCGTGATCTCGTCTATCGCCTTTTGCAGATCTTCGGGCACAAACGACCCTCCGAACCTGCCGTAAAAGCCTTTTGCGTCGGGGTATGTTTTGAAGTAGTTGTCAAAATCTATATTGTTGAATTTCATGGTTTATCTCCTTATTTTGATATGATAAAATGTCTGTTTTGCGATTTGATGAAAAGATACATGAGCTTTCATGCGTCGCCATCGTCTTGTCAAATTCATACTCCCTTCCTTCGCTTTGCCATCAAAAAAGTCCTTGACAAAGCTATACGTTGTCAAGGACGAATAAACGAATATCCGCGGTGCCACCTTGCTTCACAGCCGAGCTGTGCTCTTGACGGGATACAAACATATCCCCGACAACTGACGCATGTCCTCGCGTTGCGAAATACTCGGCTGCGACGCCTTTGTTCCGCACCCTCAGCGGTCCATTTGCCGAACTGTTTCTTGTCGGATTCTCATCCTCGCCGACTCTCTGTGAAGGCATAAACGGCTTTACTTCCGCTTCAACGGTTTACAAACCTAAATTAGCACAGCTTCTTGCGATTGTCAACGCTTTTTTGATTTTTTTTTGCAAACAAAAAAGCCGAGGCGGGAAGCGCTCGGCGTAAAAATTGTCTCGTCGTGCCCGAACGTAAGGTCAGAAGGGCAGGGGAGAGGAGTTTTTGTAAGTGCAAAAGCGGATGTCGAAATCGCCGTCCCGCATAGGCTCGCTCTCCTCGGTCAAGACCCACTCGGGGACTTCGTCGAGGTTTTGGAAAAATACGGCGGCGCCTCCGTCCGCGTCCACCTTGGTGACTATCGCCTCTTCGCAATAGGGGAGCATAGTGCGATACATCATTGCGCCGCCTATCACAAACGCGTCGTTTTTTGAGCGCAGAACGTCGAGCAGTGCGTCAAGCGAGCGCACAAGGGTATATCCCTTTGAAGAGGCGTCGGCGTCGTCGCCGTCGGGATACAGCACTATGTTTTCCCGCCCCTTAAGAGGCATGCCGTTTGGCAGAGACAGCAATGTGTTGTAGCCCATGACCACGGTTTTGCCCCGCGTACATTCCACAAAATGCCGCATGTCCGCTTTCAGATCGAACAGCAAGCCGTTGTTTTTGCCGATGCCCCATTTTCTGTCCACCGCGACGATCGTTTTCATATTGCGACCTCAATCTTTTTGTCCAGCTTTGTGTATCTGTAATCCACAAGCTCGAAGTCGTCCGTCGTGAAGTCGTAGAAGTTGCGTATCCGCTCGTTCATCTTGAAAACGGGCGCGGGGTATTGCGGGTTTTTGAGTATCTCCTCCACAATGGGGATATGGCGGTCGTAGATATGCGCGTCCGCAATGACGTGCACAAGCTCGCCGACTTTCAGCCCGCTGACCTGCGCAAACATATGCACCAAAACCGCGTATTGGACCACGTTCCAATTGTTTGCGGTCAACGTGTCCTGACTGCGCTGATTGAGTATGGCGTTCAGCCTGTCTCCCGTGACGTTGAAGGTCATGGAGTAGGCGCAGGGGTAGAGGTGCATCTCGTGTAGGTCCTGAAAGTTGTAGATGTTTGTCAATATCCTGCGGGATTGCGGGGTATGCTTCAAATCGTAAAGCACTCTGTCGACCTGATCGAACTCGCCTTCGGGATAGACGTGCTTCACTCCCAGCTGATAGCCGTACGCCTTGCCTATCGAGCCGCTTTCGTCCGCCCAACTGTCCCAGATGTGCGAGGACAGCTCGTGCACGTTGTTGGATTTCTTTTGCCATATCCACAGCAATTCGTCTATCGCGGACTTGAAGGCGGTGCGCCTGAGCGTGATGATGGGAAACTCCTTGCTCAGATCGTATCTGTTGACGATGCAAAAGCGTTTGATCGTGTGCGCGGGCGTGCCGTCCTCCCAGTGCGGGCGGACGTCCAGCCCCTCGTCCGAGACGCCGTGGTCGATGATCTCGCGGCAGGTTTGGATGAAAATCTTGTCGGCTATGCTCATATGCTCCTCTTAAAACGGAGACGCTCCGCGCGTTTTGCGCAGGGAGCGCCCTATCCGTTGTTGATTTCAGTCCTCAATTTTGAGTTGCGCGTTCAGCCCCTTCACGAGGTCCACGGGCAGTTTGATGACCTTCCTGTCGTAGGTGACGAAGCCGTTGATCTCCTCCTCGACGTCGCTCACCTGCGTGTAGACGGTCGCGCTCAATCCCTTTGCGACGTTGGGGATTATGCGCTTTTCATACAGCTTTTTGAACGCCTTTGCGTACGCCTCTTTCGACTTGTAGATGCGATAGCCGAAGCTCTTGTTCGGGGAGAAAACGTGTCCTTCCGTTTTGAGGGAATATCCGCCGAACTCGCTGAGCACTTTGCAACGCTTGTCGAATTTCGGGACCGTGATGGGGCGGAAGTAGATATGTTGGCTCTTCGTCTCCGAAGTGTCCTTGCCCTGATCGTTCCAACCCGAAACGCAATCCAGCAGGCGGGAGGGGTCGAGCTTGCGCATGTCGTTGCAGATGCGCACGGAGTCGAACTGTCCCCAACCCTCGTTGAAGGGCACCCATGTGGAAAGCCCCACGCAGTTTTTGAGGTGATTCATTGTGATGCGGACCTCGCGTTCGAACTCGTCGCGTCCTTCCTTGTCCGCGCGCGCGAGACGCTTGTACGCCGCCTCGGTGTTGTCCTTGATGTGGATGCCGACAAACGCCAGCACGCCTATGTAGAGCATCTTGTATTTCGTGCCGCCCGTCACCATGTCTTGCCAGACGAGGACGCCCTCTTTGTCGCAGTGATAATACCACCTCAAAGGCTCTATCTTGATGTGCTTCCTTATCATGTTGAAGCCCATGGATTTGACAAGTTTGACGTCCCATTCAAGCGCCGCGTTGGACGGAGGGGTCAGCATGCCGTCCGACCAATAGCCTTGGTCGAGCACGCCGCTCATGAAGTAGGGCTTGTTGTTGAGCGCCATACGCATATAGCCTTTGCTGTCCTTCATCCAGCTGAATTTGCGCATGCCGAAGTATGACCTTACGATGTCGTCGCCGATCTTGAACGCAAGCCCGTACAGTTTGGGATTTTCGGGGGACCACAGCTCGTAGTCCTTCATCTCAATCTCTATTTCGTCGCCCTTGCAGATCGCGGCGGCAAGCTGACGCTGTTCGCCCTCGGGGGAGTCGAGCACAAGCACTTCCACGGGCAGATCTTTTGATTTCACAAAGGAGAGTTTGACGACGTTTCTGTCTATGTCGGGGAGGATGGTGACGTCCTCGAGATACGCCTCGGGCATGCTTTCAAGCCACACGCTCTGCCAAATGCCGGATTGCGGGGTGTACCAGATGCCGCCGCGCTTGATTGCTTGCTTCGCGTGAGTGTGATATGACGTGTCGGACGGGTCCGTGACCACGACTTCTATGGTGTTTTCGCCGATCTTTATGGCGTCCGTCACATCAAGAGCAAAGGGCATATATCCGCCCGAATGTTCCCCCACGATCGCTCCGTTGAGGGTGACTTTGCACTCGAAGTCCACAGCGTCGAAGTGCAGCACCGTGTGCGCCTTCAAAAACAGCGCGGGCACGTCGAACGTCCTGTGATAGTAAAGCGCGTCGTCAGGCTTCACGCAAGTGCCCTCGGGCAACCCCGAAAGCAACGCCTCAGGCGAGAAGGGGACGAGGATCTTGCCTTGATACTCCCCGCCGAACGGCTCGCTTTTGCGGAGTATGGCATAGTCCCATTTCCCGTTGAGAGTGAGATAGCTGTCCCTTGCAAACTGCGGACGGGGATATTCCGCAAGCGGAATTTCGCCGACTTCAAAGGGGGTGCTCAACCTGACTGTTTCGTTCATAAAAATCCTCCGATTTTGCCGAAAGCTCATTCGGCGCTGATTAAAGTCATTATAACATAACAGTAATTGTCTGTACAAGAGCAATATTAAAAAAGTTTTCAACAAATTGACCTATTTTGCGCAATGTGTTACAATCTAAGAAAAGTAAAACGCAAGGGGGCTTTTATGAAGATATTTGTGGGTTCGGACATACACGGCTCCGCGCCGATGGCGCAAAAGTTTCTCGCCGAAGTCCAAAGGCTATCGCCCGCGGACGGAAATATGCGTATAGTGATCTTGGGGGACGTTTACAATCACGGCCCGCGCAACCCTCTCCCCGAGGGCTATGCGCCCATGCAGGTCGCGGCGGCGTTGAACGCCGTCAAGGACAAGTTGAGCGTGGTCAAGGGAAATTGCGACAGCGAAGTGGACGCCATGATCAGCGAATTTTCCTTTTACAACTCTGTCTCCATTCCGCGCAAAGGAAAGAAGCTGATCTTCACGCACGGGCACAAGATCAACGCGGACATGCCCATGGAGGGGCTTGAAGGGGGAGACGCCGTGTTTTACGGCCACTTCCACAAGCCGCAGACGAGAGTCGTGGACGGCGTGCGCTATGTGTGCGTGGGCGCGATAGGAATGAGCGCGGCGGGCGTGCCGAGGTCGTACGCGGTGATCTCGGACGACGGGCTTGACATCCTCTCCCTCGAGGACGGCAGTTTGCTCGAACACATTGATATGTGACGTTTGACGATATGATATGGACGGCGCCGCCGTCGGAAGGAGGCTTAGATGACAGAGGAACTGATCAAGCTCTTTCAAAACAAGGATTATGAGGGCGCGGCAGAGGCTGTGAAAAAGTTCGAGCCCGAGGAGATCGCCGAGATCATAGGCGAGTTGGAGCAGGAGCATATCCTGCCGTTTGCGCGCGCTCTGGACAGCGAAGTCCTCGCCGAAGTCATGGTCCTTTTGGACAGCGACTTGCAGGAGCATCTGATAGACGGCTTGCACGACGACGAGTTGCAAGCGGTCATGGAGGACATCTCGGTCGACGACACGGTGGACATCATCGAGGACATGCCTCATCAACTCGTGCAGAAGATCGCCGAGGAGGACGAGATCCTGAAACTGCTCGAGGAGCGCAAATTCAACATTCTCAAGCCTCTGCTTGCTTCAATGAACGAGATCGACCTCGCAAGCGTTTTCGACAGCGCGGACGAGGAAGATCTGCCTTTGTTGTTCAGGATACTGCCCAAGGACCTCGCCGCCGAAGTGTTTGTCGAGATAGACATCGACACAGCGGAAAAGCTGATCCGCAAACTCACCGACCGCGAAATAAAGGCGGTCATGGACGAGTTGTTCATCGACGACACGGTTGATCTCATAGAGGAAATGCCCGCAAACGTCGTCAAGCGCATGCTCGCGCTCAGCGACAGCGAGGCTAGGGCATACATAAACGAGATACTCAAATATCCCAAGGACAGCGCGGGCAGCATAATGACTGTCGAATACGTCTCGTTGCGCCCGGAGATGACAGTCGCGGAGGCTTTCGACCACATAAGAGAGATCGCGATAGACAAGGAGACCATCTACACCTGCTACGTCACGGACGACAAAAACAAACTGCTCGGCGCCGTGACCGCAAAGGATCTTATGCTTGCGGACAGGCAGGCGAAAGTGGAAGATATCATGGAAAACAACGTCATCTACGCGCACACGCTGGACGACAAGGAGGACGTCGCAAGAAAGATCTCGAATTACGGCTTCCTCGCCATCCCCATCACGGACAGGGAAATGAGGCTTGTAGGCATTGTCACGGTCGACGACGCTATGGACGTCCTGCAACAGGAAAACACCGAGGATATCGCAAAGATGAACGCTATCCTTCCCGAAACAAAGCCCTATCTCAAAACAAGCGTGTTTTCCATTTGGAAAAACAGGATACCATGGCTGTTGATCCTCATGATCAGCGCGACCTTCACGGGGCTGATCATCAACAAATTCGAGGGCAAACTGAACGCCATAAGCCCCGTGCTGTTCGCCTGCGTGCCTATGCTGATGGACACGGGCGGCAACTCGGGCTCGCAATCCTCGGTCACGGTCATACGCGCGCTTGCGCTTGGGGAGCTGAACACGTCGGACTATTGGCGGGTGGTTTGGAAGGAGTTCAGAGCCTCCGTCTTGATCGCGCTGACCCTTGCCGTCGCCTGCTTTGCAAAGCTGATGATCATCGACAACCTCATCTTCGGATACAAGGACTATACTGTCGCGCTGTCCGCGATCGTATCCTTCGTCATGTTTGTCACGATCGTGCTTGCAAAATTTGTGGGCTGTTCCCTTCCCATCCTCGCAAAGACCCTCCGCCTCGACCCCGCGGCGGTCGCAAGCCCCTTCATCACGACCATTGTGGACGCGGTGTCGCTTATCATCTTCTGCGGGATCGCGGTGGCTATCTTGGGCTGACAATCAAAATCGCGTATAATTGAAATTGCGTATATTTGAAGCGCCGAGGAGTTCCTCGGCGCTTGCTTTATATCCTTGCTGTTTTATGCTATTGTTTTTTCGTTTGTGATACGCTGATTTACGCTTCTGTGCGAGGACGTCTTGCCGCGCCTGCTTCCGTTGTTTGTCGTCCGCGGGACGGCGGGGGAGAGCTTTTATTCCTCCGCGCCCTCGCCGTCCGAAAGGATATTGCCGTTCTCGTCGTCCGTATGTTCGGTTTTGTCTCCGGCAAGATCCGAGGCTTCGCAAGAGCTTTCCGATCGAACGTTTTCGTCCGAAGCGGCTTCGGACATATGCTCCTCTTCCGCTTTTTCTGCTTGCTCAACGTCCGAAACTTGTTCCGCTTCGTCGGCTTCGTTCCCCTCAACGTCCGCGGCGGCATATTCGACAGAGGACATGTCCGTCTGAACGTGTGAGTCGCTTATTGAGCCAAGCTCCTCCGCGCGCGCGGCGGCGGCACGCTTCTTTTTGTCGCGCACCACTTGCAACGTCGCGAAGATCGCGCATATGCCTATGCCCACAAACAGGTATGCGGAGCCTATTGAGCCGCCCACCTTGACCACGCCGAGGATCACGGACAGCACCACGATGATGATCGCGGGGAAGATCGCCAGCTTTGGATTTTTTGTCACGTATTTTCCGCCGAGGCTTCCGAACAGGGCGTACACCACGCAGGTGAACGCGGGCATTATCCATTCGTTTTTCTTTACGACGTCGCCTAGGTTGCTAAGCCCCAGACAGAGGACGAAGATCGCGACGATCACCACAGTGACTAGGGTGCTTACGGCGACAGCCAGCGTGGACACGACTTCGTTTTCCTCCGTGCCGAGCTTTGTCCCGCAAATCTCCTGCGCCTTGACCACGCAGGGTATTTTGAGGTTGGACAAGTTGCCCGTGATGAACGCGAGATATTCGCTGTTTGTGCCAAGCATGGGCGCGTAGATGATGGGCTCCACAATCCCCGAGAGAAAGTTGATGATGAGGGGGATGATGACCGCCGCGGAGCCGAACACCTTCCAATCGGGCGTCTGCTTGTAGTAAAGCCCTATCGACACGGGGATCATGACGAACAGCGCTATGGCAAGCGCCGTCCAGATCCTGCCTATGACGTGATATTTTGCATTGTAGTCGCTCAAAGTTTTCATTTTGCGCCTCCTACATCAAAAACGCCGCTTCCCCTGCGGAGGGAGTGACCGCCCAGCCGTTTTTGACCGAGCAATAGCTGATGATCGCGACAACTATCATTGCGATGAGCATGGAAACGGGGGTGGCAAAGCTGTCCAACCACTTCCAGCCCAGCTTGTTTATCAGCAGATCGCACAAGTACATTATGATCATTGCGACGACCACCGCGATGAAGTTGTAGTAGGCGTCCACATACGACGCGTTTGTCGCGACCGAAGTGATGCTCATCGCAAGATAGCCGAGCACCATGCCTATGAAGCAGACCTGAAAGATGAGCTCGCCCAAGTTTACGCTGCCGCTCCCGCCCGTGGATTTGCCCATCAGATTGCCGATTTTTGGCTGTAAACGCCTGTAAAAAATGACCACGACAATGGGACCCGACATGATGGAGACCGTCATGACAGTTGCGATCGTCACAAAATCCTTTGCCGAGATGCCCTTTGCCATAAGCGCTTGCATGGAACCCGCGATCGCCGTCGCCGCGCCGTCCGCCATCTGCGTTTCGTATTGCAAGGACCCGATCACGCTCAAACGTATCGCGGGGAAGGCGACGCCCAAAGTCCCCACAAGCGTGACCACTCCGAGCGCGATCCCGATCGCGGGGAGTATGGAAAAGGATATGGACGTCGTGATCACCTTTTTCAGCTTTTCCCTCGCAATGCCCAGCTTCTTCGCGCGCTGCAAAGAGATGACTATGTAAAAGACGGAAAGCCCGATGACAAAGGCAAGCACCACGCCGTATAAAATGTACATCAAAGGCGAGTCAAGCGTCAGCGCGGACGTCAGATTTGCAAACATACGCTCCTCCTTTTTTGCAAATTTCCGTATAATGACAAAAAATTTTTTGCAGATTTGTTACAATACAATCATTATATATTAAGTTTTGCGGTATGGCAACCGTTTTTTTCGCGGTTTGAAAGGGCGCAAAATGTGCTTGCCATACGGGCGAGAATATGCTACACTTGACTTATCAAATCAATTTACAAGGAAGTAGTAGAACTTCGCGCGTCAAGTGCCGCCTGAACGGGGGGTGTCAGCGGACGAAAAGCACACAACGGCTTGCGGTGCGAAGCTCACTCCCGCTTCGGAGCTTTCGAGTGCTTCCCTGTGGAGGCGCATTTTGTTTTCAGATGACATTCAACAAAGGATCCGTCAACTATCGCGCGCGGAAGTCGATCTGGGCTTGGAGCGCACGCGCGAGCTTTTGGACGCGCTCGACGCTCCCGACGACAGGCTGAATTGCATCCATATCGCGGGCACCAACGGCAAGGGCTCTGTCTCGGCGTATCTGACCTCGATTTTGACAGAGGCGGGATACAAGGTGGGCACCTACAACTCGCCGTCCGTGGGACGCTACAACGAGAGGTGGCTCATTTCGGGCAAACCCGCGTCCGATCATTTGCTTGACCTGTATTTTCGGTTCGTGGAGGAGGGCATTGAGGCGGAAAACAAGATGAGAGAGAGCTTTTCGCTTGCGCCCTTGCATCCGACCGCGTTCGAGCTTGAAACCCTCATCGCTTTCAGTATGTTCGCGTGGGAGGAATGTGACGTCTGCGTGATAGAAACGGGCTTGGGCGGCCGCTACGACGCCACAAACGCCATGCGGGAAAAACTGCTTGCCGTGATCACTCCCATAGGGTTGGACCACACCGACGTCCTTGGAAATACTCTCTCCGAGATCGCGGCGGAGAAGGCGGCGATCATAGACGGCGACGCGGTGACTTGCCCGCAGAGCGAGGAAATCATGCGGGAGCTGAGGCGCCCGTACAGATACGAGGACGGCGAAAAAAACCTCATGCCGTGCAGGCTGAAAGTGTGCGGCGAGGCGAAACTCATAAGCTCGGACCTCTTGGGACAACGCTTCGAGTACGAGGGGGAAGAGTACGAGATACGCATGCTCGGCGAGCATCAATTGACAAACGCCTCGATCGCCATATGCGCCGCGGAGGAGCTTGCAAAAAGACGCCTCCCTCTCACACGCGAGGACATAAAACGAGGGCTTGAAAAGGCGGTGTGGCATTGGCGCTTCGAAGTGTTCCAAAACGCGCAACCAGACCTTTATGTGGACATTCCCGAGGGAAAAACCCTCGTTTTCGACGGCGCGCACAATCCGCACGGCGCGGACGCGTTGGCAACATGTTTGAAGCGCTATTTTCCAAACGGGGTGTGGGCTGTCATGGGAATGTTGAAGGACAAGGACGTGGAGGGAGTCGTGCAAAGGCTTGCCCCCTGCCTTTTGGGCGCGACGGCGATCACTCCCAATTCGCCGAGGGCGCTCGACAAAAAACAACTTGCGGACGTCCTCGAAGCCCACGGTGTAAAATGCGAACTCGCAAACGACGTCAAGGAAGGGATAAATCGGGCGTTCGTACGCTCGGACCGCGTGCTTGTTGCGGGATCGCTGACGCTGTTTGAGGGACTGAGGAGGAAATGATATGGTGGACAAGGAAAAATTGAAAAGAGGCGTGGAACTCATCTTGGAGGGGATAGGAGAGGACCCAAATCGCGAAGGGCTTCTCGAAACCCCCGAAAGAGTCGCCAAAATGTACGAGGAACTCGTCGCGGGCTATGGGCAAGACCCCGCCGAGCCTCTTTCCCGTCGCTTCGACGCGGGAAGGGGACAGGGCGTCGTGTACGAAAAGGACATATCCTTTGCCTCCACGTGCGAGCATCATCTCATGCCTTTTTTCGGAAAGGTGCATATCGCCTACATTCCAAGCGGCAAGGTCGTGGGACTGAGCAAACTTGCAAGGGTGGTGGATATCTTTGCAAGGCGGCTCCAACTGCAAGAGCGGCTGACAAATCAGATCGCCGACGCGGTGTACGACGAACTGGGCGCAAAGGGCGTGTTTGTTGTCTGCGAGGCGGAACACACTTGCATGACGGTAAGAGGCGTCAAAAAGGTGGGAAGCAAAACCGTGACCACCGCGACGAGAGGGGAATTTCCTCTTTCTTTGATAAGCAAATTATGAAGGGCAGCTTTTTTGCGGGCGGAAAGACTTTTGCGGACGGCACGCACGTCATGGCAATCCTCAATCTGACCCCGGACAGCTTTTATCCTTCAAGCCGCGCAACGCAAGCTGACGTCGTGCAAATGGCGAAGCGCGCCGTGCTCGAGGGGGCGGAGATCTTGGACCTCGGGGCGCAATCCACTCGGCCGAGCGCGACCTTGCTGTCCGCGGACGAGGAACTTCGGCGCATACTTCCCGCTGTTGAGGCTGTGCGCGCCGCGACGGACGCGGTGATCTCGGTGGATACGTTCTACGCCAAAGTGGCAAAAGAGTGCTTCAAGCTGGGCGCGGACATGGCAAACGACGTCAGCATGCTTTCAGACGAGGATATGGCGACTGTCGTTGCGGACGCGGGAAGGTCCGTCTGCGTCATGCACACAAGGCGGGGAAGCGCCGTCCCCGACCTGTTTGAGGACAAATTCGACGGGCTGGATCGCGCGCTCGAAAAGCTCCGCGTCGCAGGCGTGGAGGACGAGCGCGTCATGCTGGACGGCGGGATAGGATTCAACCTGTCAAAAGAGGAAGATATCGCTCTGCTTGCGGGCTACGGCGCGCTGTGCGAGCGCTACGACAACGCCATTTTGCTGGGCGCGTCCCGAAAATCCCTGTTCGGCGGGGACGTCGAGGACAGGTTGGAGGCGACTCTCGCCGCGACAAGGCACGCGACAAGGCTCGGAGTGCGATTTGTCAGGGTGCACGACGTCGCGGAAAATCTCGCGGCAATACGCGAAACCGAGTCAAGGTGAATTATGGGTATCGTCAGTTTGAAAGATTTTGAAATTTTGGCTTGCCACGGCGTAAACGAGGAAGAAAAACGCGTCCCTCAGCGGTTTGTCGTAAGCGTGGATATGGAAGTCGACATTGCGGCGGCGGCAAGAGAGGACGACCTCGACAAGACCGTCAGCTATTCCGCGGTCAAGAAGTTGGCGGACAAATTTGTCAAGGACAACTGCTTCGATCTCATCGAAACGCTTGCG
Organism: uncultured Clostridia bacterium; assembly: GCA_947625145.1. GTDB lineage: Bacteria > Bacillota > Clostridia > Christensenellales > CAG-917 > CAG-475. The sequence continues at coordinate 39,400 of CANQNC010000005.1, read as the reverse complement.
GACAGGCTTGCCATGCTGATCCTCCGCACTTTCGGGCTTGCGCGCTCCGTGACCGTGACCGTCAAAAAACCCGACGCGCCAATGAGCGGGAAGTTCGACTTTGTAAGCGTGACTTCGACGAGGCGTTGGCACAGGGTGTACCTCTCTCTCGGCTCCAACGAGGGGGACAGGAACGCGTATCTTGACCTCGCCGTAAACGAACTTAAAATGGACGAGGGCTTCGGAAAGGTCAAAGAAAGCTCGCGCATGGCAAGCGCGCCGTACGGAGGAGTGGCAAAGGGACAGTTTGTCAACTCCGCGGTGGAGGCGGACACGCTGTACGAGCCATACGAGCTTTTGGACGTCCTGCACGAGATAGAGCGCAAGGGCGGAAGAGTGCGGGAGGAACGTTGGGGGGACAGAACGCTTGACATAGACATCCTTTTCTTCGACGATCTGGTGGTGGACAGCCCCGAACTTGCCATTCCGCACGCGGACATGCTGAACAGGGATTTCGTTCTGCTCCCGCTTGCCGAACTTAACCCAAACAAGATGCATCCGCTGACGGGGAAGAGGATAGGGGAGCTTGCAAAGGGCTTTGAAAAGGCTTGAACGACTTTTGTGAGGCGTAAGCCGGTTGTTGTATAAAGCCGTTTGACGATTTGAAACGTCGTATATCCGACAGAAACCATTGGTCGGCTTGACAGGTTAGAAAACGCAGTTTAGCGTAACGAAAATCGTATGACAGGCATAAAATGCCGCTTGACGAATGGAAACGTCGTTTGTCGGCTTGAACAAATTTTGTCGGAACTTAAATTGCTTGTCGGACAGAAAACGTTGCAGATATTATGAAAAACGCCGCTGTACGCGACGTTTTTTTGAAGTGGAATGACTTGAAATCCGTGATTTCAACATGATTTGGAATATGTGATCGCAATATGATTTGAGATCAGTGGTTGCGATGCTTCACTCTGTCGTACCACAGCGCGATGAGCGCGCCGAGTTGAGGATCCAGCTTGCTTTCGTCTATGGCGACATGATATGTGTCCGCGACATGCGCGATCTTTTTGCTTACGACAAGCACGGGGGCTTTTTTGTCGTATTTGCCCTTTTCGTCAAGTTTGAACATTTTGAGGGTGTAGGGACCCGCCTTGACCTTGAAGATCTTCTGCTTGCCTTGAAGCACGTACGCCTTGCGGTGCCACGGCCAATGCATCCTCTCGTCGATTGAGCAAACGTATTCGTTTGCGCCCGTCGTCACCTCAAACCAACTGAACGCATGCGCCAATCTCGCCTCCATATGGCGGACGAGCAAAGTGCCCGTGGAGTCGAAAAGATCTATCTGAGTCCGCATTGTCATCAGCCTTTCCGCCGCATAGTAGACGGGAACGCCCGCCATGTCGGTGATGCCGAATTTGTTGCCGACCGCGATGTATTTTTGTTTTATCAGCAATTCCATAGTTTTCCTCCGAAAATGGATATATACAAATTATACCATGTCGATATGTTTTAAGCAACAAGCAAAATTTGCCGAGTTTTGTCTAGACGGCAAATATGCTTATGACCCCGCTTGTGTTGAGCACAAGCAACAGCATATAGACCGCGTATCCCGCAAGCAGCAACACTCCCTGCCACTTTTTGAACCGCCCCATGATCAGCGCGGGGACGAATGCCACCGCCGCAACCGCGAGGCAGAAAGGGAAGTCTATCACAGAGGATTGAGCGGATATCGCAAGCGTTTCTCCCGCCTTGCCCGCCGCGATGAAGGAGCAGAGGGGAAGGATGAGGGATATGTCTATCACGTTTGCGCCGATTATGTTGCCGATGGACAGGTCCGCCTTCTTTTTGACGATGGACGTGATGGTCGTGACAAGCTCGGGCAGAGATGTCCCCACCGCAAGGATGGTGACGCCGATGATGTCCTCGGGCACTTTTGCAAGTTCCGCAAGCCTCGAGCCGTTGTCGCACATCAGCTGTGCGCCTATCACGATGCACGCCGCGCCGAAGATGAACATGAAAATGTTTTTGCCGATGTCCTTTTTTTCTATCACCATGCCCGAGCGCTTGATCGTAAGCCGTTTGGACTGCCTATTTTCCTCGACATAGCGCAGGACGCCGTTGCCGAGTTCGACGGGTTTGGGCTGAAGATCCGAGCCTTCCAAGGACAGTTCGAGCTGTTTTGTGTGGCGTTTTGCGCTCAAAATGTTTTCCACCATAAACGCCAAAAACACGAGGAGCACTATCAAGCCTTCCCACCAAACGACCTCGCTTCCCGACGCGCTGACCGCCCAAAGGACGCTTATGCCCGCAAGCAACAGCGCCATTTTGAACACATAGTCCTTGCGCTTGAACGCCGCGGGAATGAAGATCAGGGATATCGCCATGATAAGCGCAATGTTGCAGTTGACCGAGCCCACCGCGTTGCCTATCGCAAGCCCCGCGCTGCCCTGCGAGGCGGCTATGCTTGAAACAAGGATCTCGGGAAGGGTGGTCGCAAGGCTGACTATCGTGGCGCCGATGATGAACGTCGGAATGCCGCTGACTTCCGCGATCCAACTTGCCGCGTCCACAAACCAGTCGCCGCCCTTGACAACAAGCACAATGCCAACCGCAAGCAGGATTATGCAACCCGCAATTCCGCTTGCTTCCATCAAACTCAAAACAGATGTCATAAATCTCTCTCGTCGTAAGGGCAAATGCCCTATACCGTTTTACTATGCCATATTTCGCGGCTTTTGTCAACAGCGTGAAACTTCATTGTGTTGAAAAATTACAGTGATATATCAACTATAATATATCGCGCGAATATTGCCGTAGCGCGTGCGCTCCCTTAGGAATATAGCAATGTACGCTCATGCTTTGCGGGATAAAGAAATTAAGCCCATGTTCTGTGTATGACGCGCTCTTTGTCATGTAGCAATGAAAACTCGGATAAAAAGCAATTCGGCGCAAAATCGTGCAGGGAAAAACGGAAACTCGTTTCCGTGCTTTGAAACAGGAAACGGGCGCTTTGATTTGATTGGGAAAACAACAAAACAGATGTGAATTTATGCTTTATAAAGAGTCAGCAATTTATACTTTTTTGCATCTTTTGACAGCGAGGCTTGTTGTCCCGTATCGCTTTTTTGAGCTATCCAATCCGAATGGTCAAGCCAACCCATCTGAACAAGCAAGATACGAGGGTCCTTTGCGGTCGATTTTTCAAAATTTACGGTTAAATAATAGCCCGATTTTGATTTTCCCGTTTCGGATTTTGCATAACTGCGATTTCCGTAAACGGACTTCTGCGAGGAGGTTTTGATCTCAAATGAAAAGTCGTCGTTGTATTCGCATACGACATCCTTTTCTTTGCCTTCGCCTTTTCGGAAACCCTTTGTGTTTTTTTCGATATATTCGGGTATCACGTCATGCAACAAACTTCCGAGCGCTTGCGGCGACAAACTCATATCGCATATATGCATATTCAAATATGTGTTGATTTTGCCGTGCATAATACTTTCCCATGATTTCAAGCAGATATCGACGATGATATGGGACAACGGATGGGCGGAAACCAATTTTTGCGTGATATCGAGCCAATTTTCTATTGGAGCGTTTTTATAAGGGTCAATTCACTCTTCCTCCTTATTGCCTACAGGTTTTTGCAAAACGAGATTTTCAATACGATTTTTGATGATTTCGCAATACGACGGCATAATTTCGAAACCTACGCAATAGCGATCGTTTGTTATACATGCCTCGATTGTTGTGCCTGAACCGACAAACGGGTCCAAGACTATTTCGTTTTTGTTTGTAAATCCCCGCAACAATCTGTTCACAAGTTCCAATGGGAATTGGCATGGATGAGTCGTACGCTCTTTTGAAGCGCGATTTTTCCCTGTGGTCACTTTGGCGATTTGCCATACGTCGGATGGATTTTTCCCCAATTGATTTACCCTCGATTTCCCATGTCGTTTGGAGTTGGGGTATTTTACGTTTGGGTCCCTGATCTCGTCTAAATTGAAAGTGTAATGAGTCTTGTCCTTGACGTACCACAGTATCTTTTCGTTCCTTGGACTCAAATATTTTCTGCATGCGACTCCCGCAGAATAATTCCATACGATTTCCTGATTGAGGAACAGCGGGACTTTGTCCCACAACAGATATGACAAAGGAATCGCACGTCCCATATCCGCAACGTTTGTGTATCCCAAATTGAGCAACAAACAGCCTCGCTCCCTCAGCAATTCGCAGGAATCGGCGAGCCATTCTGTCGACCAATCGATATATTTGTCAAGAGAGACGATCTCCTCATACTCTTTTCCTATATTATAGGGAGGGCTTGTGATTATGGCGTCAAACAAAGGACGATCGATTTTTTTTTGCAACGTCAAACTGTCGCCGCAAAACAAAATGCACCGATCTGTTTCGAAGTAAGGCGAACCCAGTTTCTCCTTCAACAAAATTTTTGTTTGATCAAAATCCATTGATAAATCCATTGATTTTCTCTATTGAATAACTATATTTCATTCTAACACATATCGCGATTTTGTTCAAGAAGATATATGATCGTTGTTGAAAAAAACGGAAATCGTGCGTAAATGCGTAAAAACGTTTGTCGGCATTGAAGGGGACGTGTTGCGAGGTTGCGAGAAAAATGATGAGTAAGCCGAAAAATCGCGCAAAGGGGGGATTCGTTTGTCCTACGAGCTAAGCGCGGGATATGAAAAAAGCGAGCAGAAGCTCGCTTTTGCGTGTGGTTGTCGGATTTGGCTTATTGTTCCTTTTCGGCTTGCGCTTTGAGCAGGTCGCGGATCTCGCGAAGAAGAGCTTCTGTTTCGCTGACAGAAGGCGCGGCGGGAGCTTCCGCAACGGCTTCTTCCGCGACGGGCTCGGCGGGAGCTTCCTCTGCGGCGGCTTCTTCCGCCACAGCCTCTTTGGCTTCCTTGTGGGCGACTTCTTTAAGTTTCTTTGCGCCGTTCTTTGCGGTGTTGATCGCCTTGACGATGGTAAACAGCACGATCGCCGTAAGCAAGAAGGTGATGATCGCGCTTATGACCGCGCCCCAATTGATGACAAGCGCTTCCGTGATCACGTTGTTTTCAGCGTCCATAACCGCCGGGCGCAACACCGTGATGAGGCCTGTATCGCCGACGGGGATCCAGTTGATGAGCGGTTGCAGAATGTTTGTCACAACTGCCGTGATGATCGCCGTAAACGCGGCGCCGATGATCATACCTACGGCGAGGTCGAGGACGCTGCCGCGGCTGATGAAGTCCTTAAATTCCTTCAAAAGTTTGAATTTTGGCTTTTTCATGATCTTTCTCCTATATTTATTGACTCAATTTTATACTCAGCGGGAGAGGATGTCAAGCGGCTTTGAACATTTGAGGGGATATTTGCGCATATGTGCGCAAAACCAATCGAGAACACCGATATGCACAAGGGCGGCGGGGTTTAGCAGCTTGAGTTTTGCTCGACGCCTGCGCATATCGACATTTTTGCAAATAAGTCCTCTCATATGTTGACTTGCGCATGTCAAGGTGCTATCATAATGCGTGCTAGGGGTGCCGATAGGCTGAGATGATACCCTTCAACTTGTGAGATAATCCTCGCGTAAGGAAGCAAAAAATTGCGTATGCATGCAAATTGCGTTGTCCCGCCTCTTGAACCCCCTAAGCGCTTGGGAGGTTTTTTTATGGAGATCGGAGATGTGTTCGACAAACTCGGCAGTGTGTTGCTCTACACGACGATCGCGCTTATCGGCGGAATGATTTTGCTTGGCGCGCTCGTTTGGTTTTTGAAGAGGGAGAAGTTTGCGGACTTCAAAAAGTACGCGGGCGGGATCGCGATAGGGTATGCCATCGTGGTCATCGTCGCGCTCGGCTACGTCAAGGGGCTGGACACGGAATATATGGGCGAGGGCAGATCCCTTTTGTTTGTGCCCATCATCTCGGAGATCGCGGTGGTGTTTGCGGGGATAATCGCCATGCTTGTTTGCAGTATCTTCTCGAAAAAGGCGTTCAAGATCGCGGGGATCGTCACGGGCGCGGGCGCGCTTGGCGGATTTGTCGCCATCATGGTGCAAATGGCAAAGTATTTCAAGACCGTGGAGGCGGATTACGACGCCAACACGACGGGGCTTATCGTCGCCGCGATCGTCATCATGGCGGTGATCGCGGGCTTTTACGCGCTGGGCAACAAGCGGGACATCAGCGACACGCGCTCCATCGTCTACGGCGCGATCGCAATTGCTTTGAGCTTTGCGCTGAGCTACATCAGATTTTTCAAGATGCCGCAGGGCGGGTCCGTGACCTTCGCGAGTTTGCTTCCGCTGATGGTGTATTGCTGTATGTTCGGCACAAGGCGCGGACTGATCGTCTGCATGATCTACGGCGCGCTTCAGGCGGTGCAGGACCCGTGGATCATCCATCCCATGCAATTTTTGCTTGACTATCCTCTCGCGTTCGGGCTTATCGGCGTCAGCGGGATATTCGTGGAAAAGGGAGTCGCAAAAAAATACCCCGTGGTCGGCTTTGTGCTCGGCGCGGTGCTGGGCGCGTCTTTGAGGTTTGCCTCTCACGTATGCTCGGGCGTGTTTGCCTTTGCAAGTTGGGCGGACACCGTGACGTACGGCTCGGTCGCCGTCTACAGCCTCGCGTACAACAGCTTCACGTTTGTGGATATGGCAATTGCAATTGCCGCGGGCGTGTTGCTGTTCAGCTCTCGCGCATTCCTCACGCAGATGGCTCTGTCCTCGGACAAACCCGCGGCGGGACAGGTCGTGCTGAACGACGAGCCCGACGAGTTTGAAGCCATGTTGGAGAGCGGAAAAGGAGAACTCCCTGCGGACAGCTCGGAAGAGGACGTCTTGCATGACCCGGAACAGGAACCCGAATTGGAAGAGATACCTTCGCAAAAGGCTCCCGAACAGGAACCCGAGTTGCAAGAGACGACTTTGCAAGAGGTCCCCGCAGAAGAGGCCGCGGCAAAGGAGTCTGACGTAACGCCAAACGAGCAATAGACGTAGCGCTATCCGAACAGTCCGAAGTCCCCACGAGTCCGAACACGGCTCCGCGGGCGAAAAAGACGAGGGATATATCTACGAAAACAATTTGAAATTTGCAAAGAGCCGAGCGTTGCGCTCGGCTTTTTCTTGCCGATTTTTTCCTTTTCAAGCATGCGCTTCAAACGCTTCGTGCAAGAATGATTTATTGCTGCTATGTTTTTGTCCGCGTAAGTATGAGCTTCCGCACTTTTCATGCGCAAGGGCATTTTGTATGCCTCCTCGCCTTTTTATGCAATATCCTTGTTTTGTGCTCACATATCCATGTTTTGTCCCAAAATCTTTTTTGTCTGCACTTATCCTTTATTTTTCCGCACAGAGCTTTTCTTTCTGCACATATTCTTTCTTTTTCCAAACATATCATTGCTTTTGTCTGTCCGCGCGCATACTTTCCGTCCGCGCATATTTCGATTTGCTGTGTCGGACGGGCGTTTAAGAATAATAAAATGAAGTGAGGAACTTGTTTGGAGTAGGTCATGAAGGTATGTAAATTCGGCGGCACCTCTATGGCGGGCGGCATAAAGAGGGTGGTCAAAATTGCAGAAGCGGACGCGGACAGAAGATTTGTCGTGGTCTCCGCGCCCGGCAAGCGGAAGGACGGGGACTTCAAGGTCACGGACGCGCTGTACAGATATTTCAAGTTGAAGGACAGCTCGGAAAACAACGAGGCGTTCAAGCCCATTGCGGACAGTTTCAGGCAGGTCGCGGAGGATCTGGGGCTGAGCGTGGACATAGACGGCTTGCTGTCCGAAACGCGAAGAGACATAGGCAGACATTCGGATTCGGCGGAGTTTGCCGCCTCGCGAGGGGAATATCTTTCCGCGTATCTGCTTGCGAGGAGGCTGGGCGCGGAGTTTGTGGACTCGGACGGGCTGATACGCTTTGACGAGGGCGGCGAGCTGTTGCTCGACAAGTCCATCTCCCTCATCCGCGCAAGGCTTGCGGGAGTGGAACGCGCGGTTATCCCCGGCTTCTACGGCGCGGACGAAAGCGGGCGGATACGCACTTTTTCGCGCGGAGGCTCGGACATCACGGGGGCGATCGTGGCGCGCGCCATGCAGGCGGACGTCTACGAAAATTGGACGGACGTGGACGGCTTTTTGTCCGCGGATCCCCGCATAGTCGCGGACCCCGCGCGCATAGAATGGCTGAGCTATAAGGAGTTGAGGGAGCTGAGCTATATGGGGGCGCAGGTGCTTCATCCCGAGGCGATATATCCCGTGCGTTCGGCGGGCATACCCATCAACATCCGCAACACTTTCAATCCCGACTGCGCGGGGACGCTGATCGTTGACGAAGGCATGCTTCCGCGCGACTCTCGCCCCGTCACTGGGATAGCTGGCAAAAAAGGGTTCACCATCATCAACATCGAAAAGGAGATGATGAATTCCGAAATAGGTTTCGGGCGGCGGGTGCTCGGAGTGCTCGAGGACGACGGGATATCCTTCGAACATATGCCGTCCGGCATAGACACGCTGTCCGTCGTGATACGCGACGACACACTTGCCGACAAGTTGCCCATACTCGTGTCCGAGCTGCAAGAGGCGGTGGAGCCCGACAGCGTGGAGATACACAGCGGACTTTCCTTGATCGCCACAGTGGGGCACTGTATGGCGGCGCGAATGGGCACCGCGGCGAGGCTGTTCGACGCGCTTGCGGCGAAGCATATCAACGTCAGGATGATAGATCAAGGCTCGTCCGAGCTGAACATAATCGTGGGCGTGGACACCTTCGACTACGAAAAGGCGATCAATGCGATATACGCGGCGTTTTTCAGATAGGAAATTGCTATGTTTCTACAAAACGGGGCATATATAGCGGTTTTTCGTTGCGCCGCCTCGCGTTTTGGATGTCATAATCGAAATGTCGAGAGGTGATCATGAAATCTAGGGCAGTCAGATTTAAGCTGAGCAGAAGAGGATACGACGTTGACGAAGTGGAAAGCTATATCGCGACAGAGCGCGCTCGCGCTGAGGACGTCCAACTTGCGCAACGCGAGCGTATCGCGGCGCTCAAAGAGCAGTGCGCCAAGCAGGAAGAACAGCTGAACGAACTCAAAGGCAGAGAGGAACAGATCAAACAGGCGCTCATCACCGCAACGCGCAACGCGGACAGGCTGACCGAGGACGTCAAGGCGAGATACGCCATAGAGCTGGATCGCCTTCGCCTTTTCCGCGCGAAGTGGACGGGCGCGTACGAACAGCTGAAAGAGAGATATCGCTTCGACAAGGACGCGCTCAACATGGAAAGCGTGGCGGTGTCCGTGGAAATGGAACTTGGCAAGCTCCTGTCGCAGGACTTTTCGCTTGCAAAAGGAGACGACGTCGACGAGATGGAGGAGTATTTCAAAAGCGAGGTGGACAGGCTGACATCCTCAACTCGCGCGCCCTCTCCGACAGACGCGCCCGAGGCGGCGGAGCTGAGAGAGAAATTGAAAGCGGCGGGATCCTCGGCGGCGTTCTCCTTTGAAGAGGCGCTCCATCCAAAGGAGAGCTTGGCCGAGATATGCCGCGCGCTTGGACTCAAAGCGCTGGATTGACCGCGCTTTTGCGGTTTGAAAATGTAAACTTATGCGGTTTGAAAAGGCGGACTTCGCCTTTTGAAGGAAAGCGGACGCGTCCGCTTTTTTGAAATATAAACAAAAATCGGGTTGTCCGAAATTTTGTCTTAAATTTTCAAATCCGACTTTTACACGCTTGTTTTGCGCGTAAGAAATCCCGTTTTGCGAATTTTGCGGGTTTTTGTCGTTTCCCATTTGGCATATATATTTTTTTGATGATGACGCTTGAAGTTGACGAAATCCGCGGCGGGTAGTATGCTTATGATATGAGTTTTTTTGACGGCAGACTTATCATAGAGGTCGCGGCGGCAAGCGGAATAGAGGCGGTCGTGAAGAGGGAACTGCGCGCGCTCGGCTACGAGCCCGCGGGCGCGGTGAACGGCAGGATCTGTTTCGACGGGGACTTTTCGGACGTGCTGAGAGCCAACATGTTTTTGCGCGCGGCGGAGAGAGTGCGCGTCGTGATCGCCCGCTTCAAGGCGGAAACTTTCGATATGCTGTATGACGGCGTAAGGGGGATACGATTTTCCGATATTTTGCCAAAGGAGGGCAGGATCGTCGTCAACGCAAAATCCAAGGGCAGCAAGTTGTTTGCGCTGAGCGCGATACAATCCGTCGTGAAAAAGGCGATCGTGGACTCGACGCGAGAGGCGTACGGGCTGTCCTCTCTGCCCGAGTGCGGAGAGGAATATTCCTTCGAGGCGTCCCTCGTTGACGACGACCTCACGCTCGCGCTGGACTGTTCGGGAGACGCCCTGCACAAGCGCGGCTATCGCACGTATCTCGGCGCCGCGCCCATACGCGAGACCCTTGCAAGCGCAATGCTGTTGCTCAGCGTGTGGAAGGGCGAACGCCCGTTTGCGGATCCGTTTTGCGGCTCGGGGACCATAGCCATCGAGGCGGCGCTCATAGGGCTGAACATCGCAAGCGGCAAAAACAGAAAATTTGCGTGCGAGGACTTCTCGCTTGCGCCAAAGCTCGGCGCACGCGTGCGGCAAGAGGCTTTGGACTTGGAGACGCCAAACGCAAAGGTGGACATCTACGGCTGCGACATAGACCCAGAGGCAATCAAACTTGCCACTCTTCACTCCCGTCGCGCGGGAGTGGACAAAAAGATACGCTTGGAGCAGGCGGACATGCGGGACTTCTCGCCAAAGCGAAGCTACGGCGTGATCGTCACAAACCCGCCCTACGGCGAGAGGCTGATGGACGAAAAACAGCTTCGCGCGCTGTACGCGGACTTCGGCAGAATGTGCGCGGCGCTTGACAATTGGAGCGTTTACGCGATCTCCGCCTACAAAGGCTTCGAAAAGTGCTTCGGCAGACGGGCGGACAAAACGCGCAAAATGTACAACAGCGAGCTTGAGTGCAACTTTTTCAGATATTTGGCAGAAAAGCCCAAACGCGAGGAGGATATATGAGAGCGCTTGTTCAAAGGACGTTCGCGTCCAAACTGTATGTAGACGACAAACTCGTCAGCGAGATACCCATGGGCTTGACCGTTTTCCTTGGCGTGGAAAAAGGGGATTCCGAAGAGCAAGCGGACTATCTCGCGCGCAAGTTGGCGAGGCTCAGGATATTCAGGGACGACAACGGCAAGATGAACCTGTCCGTCACGCAGGCGGGAGGGGAGATCTTGCTTGTTTCGCAATTTTCGCTTGCGGGGAAGTTGGGCAGAGGAAGCGGCAATCGTCCCGACTTCGGCAATGCGGAACTTCCCGAACGCGCAAACTTCCTCTATCTGCGCGTGACGGAAAAATTGCGCGAGGAGGGAATAATCGTCAAAAACGGGGTGTTCGGCGCGCACATGTTCATCGAACAGCAACAGGACGGCCCGCTGTCCTTTGTGTTGGAGGTCTGACATGCTGAAGATCATGTTTGTGTGTCTGGGCAACATATGCCGCTCGCCCATGGCGGAATGCATAATGGCGCAGAGGGTGCGGACGCTTGGGCTTGATGGCAAGATCAAGGTCGGCTCGGCGGGGACGTCCTCGGAGGAAGAGGGCAACCCCATCTATCCGCCCGCGGCGAGGAAGCTGAGGCAGGAGGGAGTGAATATCCTGCCGCACTTTGCGACAAAGCTGACGAAAGAGGACTATGCCCTCTATGATATGTTTGTGGGCATGGAGAGTTCAAACCTCGCGGCGATGCGCAGGATATTTCAAGGCGACCCCGATGGCAAGGTCAAGCGCTTGCTCGACTTCACCGAATCCCCCTCGGACATCGCGGACCCGTGGTGGACGGGGGACTTTCACGCGGCATATTCGGACATCTGCCGCGGCATAGACGGATTGCTTGCCTATTGCGGCGAAATTTTGGACGATTAGAATGCCGAAAACTTCAAATTGCGTAGTACAAGTTTCAGAGAAGAAGTCTCAGAGCATAAGTTGAGGAACATATGTTACAGAGCGGAAGTTGCGGAGCTCATGTTGCGGAACATATGTTGCTAACGGAAGTTTAGGGAAGAAAGTTGTGGATAGGAAGATTTAAGAGAGTATGACTGATATCGTGAAAGACGTTTTGATATCTTTGAGGGACGAAGAGCTTGCAAAGTTCGGTTCCTCTCTCTTGCCCGACTTGAAGGAAGAGGTGTTGGGGATCGAGATTCCCAAGCTCAGAAGGCTTGCAAAGGCGCTTGTGGTCGGCGCCTTTCCTTTTGACGCGGGCAGCGCGGAAGAGGGGGAGATGTCCCCGCTTTGCGCGGAGTTTTTGAACAGCCTGCCGCATACGTATCACGAGGAAAACATGTTGCAAGGGCTTGTGCTGTCCTATCTCAAACAATTTGACAGAGAGAGGATAGAGAAGTTTTTGCCGTACGTGGACAATTGGGCGGTCGCGGACTCGTTTTGCCCCGCTTGCATAAAGAAGTCGCCCGCAGATTACGAGGATGTCGTGAGAGATTGGCTGAAAAGCGATCGGCTTTACACAAAGCGCATAGGGGTGAACATGCTGATGAAGTTTTTCCTGAGATCCCTGTTTCGCCCCGAACACTTTGAGCTTGTCTCAAGCGCGGACGACGGGCAATACTATGTGTCCATGTCCGTGGCGTGGTATTTTTGCGAAGCGCTTGTCAAACAGTATTCCGCCGCGCTGGAGTTTGTCGCAAGAGGGGATATGCGCAAGGAGACCCTCATGCGCACGGCGCAAAAGGCAAGGGACAGCCGCCGTCTGACGGAAGAGCAAAAGGCGGAAATAACCGCGGTCATAAAACACGCAACGTGTTCCTGTGGTAAATAGTTGTTGAAATCGCAAAATCTCGGCTGTATAATTGTATAAAACACGATACGTGTGATTTTTGTCGTAAAAAGTCGAAAAAACACTTTTCGTGTACACGATTTTTCGGCGGAAAATCACCTGTTTTTGAATCTTTTTTGATGATTTTCGGAAAAATAACAATACAAAAATCATTTTTTGTATTGCCAATTTTTAAGGAAATCGCTTTTTTTGCCGAAACGCTGTTCAAATGGGAAATTGTGTGATATAATCTATTATGCTTGAAGATATTTTCCCCGCAAAGTCGCGGACGGAATAAGACGATATATATGGAGTTTGGCTTGACCTTGCTTTGCAAGTTTCGGTCGCGGAAGGCGCCGCAGATGGCGCCGCGGCGGGCAGGGTATGTGGCTGACTTCGGGAGCGCCGCTTTATGGCGTTGGCGGCAAGCAGCTCCGAAATACGCCAAATACATAGATTTGGGAGAGCCTCATATGCTCAGGCTTTTGAATATATTCAAAGAGTACAAGGTGGATCAGGAGAGCATCCTTGCGCTCAAAGACGTTTCTATTGAATTCAGGAAAAACGAATTTGTTTCCATACTCGGCCCCAGCGGTTGCGGAAAGACCACCCTGCTCAACATAATCGGCGGGTTGGATCGCTATACGTCGGGGGACATCCAAGTGGACGGAGTTTCCACCAAACAGTACGACGACGTGGATTGGGACACCTACCGCAATCGCAAGATAGGCTTCGTCTTTCAGTCCTACAACCTCATCCCGCACATGAACATCTTGAAAAACGTCGCAATGAGCCTCACTCTTGCGGGCGTGGAGAGGGAGGAAAGGCGCCGTCGCGCCTTGGAGGCGCTTGAAAAAGTCGGGCTTGCCTCGCAGGCGGGCAAAAAGCCCAATCAGCTTTCGGGCGGACAGATGCAGAGGGTCGCGATCGCGCGCGCTTTGGTCAACAATCCCGAGATCATTTTGGCGGACGAACCCACGGGCGCGTTGGACAGCGAGTCGGGCATTCAGGTCATGGATCTGCTCAAAGAAGTGGCGGAGGACAGGCTTGTCATCATGGTCACGCACAATCCCACGCTTGCGGAACAATACAGCACACGTATCGTGTACTTGAAGGACGGCGCGGTGGAGGGAGACACAATGCCCTACGACAGCAACGCGGAGCGCGAGGCGGAAGAAGCGCCGCTTCTGTTGGATGAAGAAGACGAAGTCGTGAAGGCGGAAGCCGAAACGGTCGAAACCGAAATGATCGCGGAAGAAACTCCCGAAGTTGAAAAGTCGGAAGCTCCCGAAGCCGCCACGCTTGAGGAAAACGCCTCCGAAGCGGAAGCGGTGGAGGAAGAAGCCACAGAAGCCGTGAAGGTCGAAATGCTTGAAGGCGAAGAGCAAATCGCGCAAGAGACGCCCGAACAACAGCAGCTTGCGAGGAAGAAGGCGGCCCAAAAGAAGGAAAGCAAGTTCGATCGGTTTGTGGCGAAACTCAAGGCGAAGATGGCAAAATACCGCAAAGCGGACAAATCCGCAATGAAGCTGGGCACCGCGATCAACCTCAGTTGGAACAACCTCATCAGCAAAAAGGGCAGGACGATTTTGACGTCCATTGCGGGAAGCATAGGCATAATCGGCATCATCTTGGTGCTGTCCCTTTCAAACGGCGCGAGCATATACATCAACACGCTTGAGGAGAGCGCGCTGTCAAACTATCCCATCTCTGTCAATCAAAACTCAATGGACATAGAGTCCGTTTTGACCACGCTCATGTCCGCCATGAACGTGAAGCCCGACAAAGTAAGCGACGACACGATCACCGTGCAAGAGGTCTTGGGCAACGCGATCACTGAGTTTTTGGAGTCGGCAAGCAGCGGCGAAAACGATCTGCACGCCTTAAAACAATATGTCGACGCCAATTTCGACGACTCTCTCGCTACGGTGAGATACGGCTATGGCGTAAACTTCAACGCCTATGTGCGGGACAAGAAAGATCAAAGCATCTACATGAAGATCAATCCTTACACCGAAACCATGGCAAAGGTCATCGACGACGTGTTTACGGGAGATCTGAGCGTCTTCAAGGATATGAAGTTGAACCTGTTCGGACAGGAGATGACCTTTGAACAGGCGATAGGATATATGGCGAACATGATGAGCGGCGGCGCGTGGTCCGAACTGAGTTCAAATCAAAAGTTGCTCAACGATCAGTACGAACTTGTGGGCAAGCGTTCGAGATGGCCGCAAAGTGAAAACGAGGTCGTCATTGTTGTTGACCAATACAATCGCCTCATAGACTATCAGCTGTTTATGCTCGGCTTGCAATCGCAAAGCGAGGTCATGAACGCGATCGGCAACGGGGACGTGTTCTCCGCAAAGGAGTACGACCTCGAAGAGGTTTTGGGACTGAGATACAAAGTGATGATGGGCGTTGACTATCTTGAAGAGGATCCCGCCGCCCCCGGCACGTACGTCATGCATCCGCGCACCGAACAGGACGTGGACACGATAGACAAACTGTCGAAGATAGAGTTTTCGGACGGAACGAACGAGTTGAGAGTTTCGGGCGTCGTGCGTCCCAAGCCGGGCGCGGTGGCGACGTCAATCACGGGCCTCATCGGCTATTCTCCAAAACTTACGCCGTACCTTATGCAATACGTTTTGAAGCATCCCGCGGTGCAGAAGATGATGCAACTGTACGAGGACGGCTATGAGGACGGCAACTACAGAAGCGTCATCACATACTACTCCAATCCCGACGGAAGCGGCCAGCCAATGGTGTCGGTCGGGGACGAGATAGACACAGTGGACAAGGAAAAACAAAACAGCCACGTCTCCGTCTTGCGCGCCCTCGGCTACGCGGACGTGGACTATCCGCAGGTCATAGAGTTTTATTGCTCTTCCTTCGACTCGAAGGCAGGCGTGGAAAAATTCATAGCCGACTACAATGCGCTCCCCGAAAACAAGGAAAACAAGGAAAAGCAGATCAAGTACAGCGACAGTTTGTCCTCGATGATGACATTCATAGACACAATGGTGACCACCATCACGGGCGTTTTGATAGCCTTTGCCGCGATATCCCTCATTGTGTCCACCATCATGATCGCAATCATCATCTACACGTCCGTGCTTGAAAGACGGAAAGAGATCGGCGTGCTGCGCTCTATCGGCGCAAGGAAGAAGGATATCTCGCGCGTGTTCATTGCCGAATCCGCAATTTTGGGCGGCTATTCGGGCGTGATCGGCGTGGGCGTCGCCGCGATAATCTCCGTCATCGGAAGCGCGGTGCTGAAACTTGTGTTCGGCATAGAGGGGCTGATGGCGCTGAGCTGGTGGGAGTGCCTCATGATGCTTGCCATCAGCGTGTTGCTGAGCATGTTTGCGGGCTTCATCCCCTCAAGGATCGCCGCAAACAAGGATCCCGCGATCGCCCTCAGAAGCGAATAAGACAAGCAAAACAAGTACAAGTAAGACAAGATACGCCGACATCAACGTCGGCGTTTTTACTTTTGAAAGCAAAATTCTTATTTGATTTCGACTTGCGGCGGCATAAACAGGCTTGTCGGCCGCGTACGCAAGCGCGGATGCACAGGCTTGTCGGTCGCGCTTTCGATAGCGCGACGTTTTGCCTATACGGCTTTCGCATTATGATGTTATATATACAATATATATTGCGCTTGGAACATTAGGTCAAATTTAAGGTTGCGAGATTTATATTATTATATCGAAATTCGGTTGACAAAGCGAGGACAAAAAGTTTATAAATATATAGGTCTTGAAAAGGGACCTCTGCAACCTCGGTTGCATGGGAGGTATGGATGGCGCGTTGCGGTTTTGACATACAAGCCTTACTCGATGCAGGTGCTGAAACACCTCTGTATTCCGTTTTTGAAAATAAATATCTTAAGTTGCCCGGTTTTGTCGATGTGCATGTGCATTTGAGAGAACCGGGTTTTTCTTATAAGGAGACCATCCGCACGGGTACGAGATCCGCGGCGGCGGGCGGCTTTACCGCGGTTTGCTGCATGCCAAACCTTGATCCCGTGACGGACAGCGTGGAGCGTTTGGAAAAGCTGGAAGAGCTTATTTCGGCGGACGCCGTGGTAAAGGTGTACCCGTACGCCTCTATCACCATGGGCGAACAGGGAGAGGAACTTACGGATTTTGCCGCGCTGAAGGGCAGAGCTGTCGCCTTTTCGGACGACGGAAGGGGAGTGCAAAGCGAAGCCGTGATGCGCAGGGCAATGGAACTTGCCGCAAAAGAGAACGTCATCATCGCCGCGCATTGCGAGGACAACTCCTTGCTTGGCGGGGGATATATCCGCGAGGGGGAGTACGCAAGAGCGCACGGGCACAAGGGCATCCCCGCGGAGTGCGAGTGGCGTCAGCTTGAAAGGGACCTAAGGCTTGCGCGCGAGACGGGAGCAAAATATCACGTTTGCCATATCTCCTGCAAGCGAAGCGTGGAGCTTGTGCGCGAGGCGAAGGCGGCGGGCGCAGACGTGACTTGCGAGACCGCTCCGCATTATCTTGTGCTTGACGAGAGCGATCTGCAAGAGGACGGAAGGTTCAAGATGAATCCCCCTCTCGGCACGGCGGAGGACAGGCAGGCGCTTTTGGAGGGCATAAAGGACGGCACGATAGACATGATCGCGACGGATCACGCCCCTCACAGCGCGGAGGAAAAATCAAGAGGGCTTGCGGGCAGTTTGATGGGAGTGGTCGGACTTGAGACCGCCTTCCCCGTGCTGTTCACCGAGCTTGTCGCAAAGGGGGTCATATCCCTCAACAGGCTTGTGGAGCTGATGAGCGTCAATCCCTCTCGCCGCTTCGGGATACCCGTGGAGGGCGGCAGCGTTTGGGACGTGTCCGTCGAGCGCAAGATAAATCCCGAAAAATTTTTGACTTTGGGCAGAGCGACTCCGTTTGCGGGACGAACGGTCGTGGCAACCTGCAGATGCACCTACATTAACGGGAGGACAGCATGGAAAAGAACAGAAAAATAATAATGGACGACGGCAGTGAGTTTTACGGCGTCGCCTTCGGAAAGACGGACGGAACGTTTGTGCGCGAGATCGTGTTCAACACTTCCGTCGTCGGCTATCAGGAGATCGTTTCCGACCCCTCGTACACGGATCAGGCGGTGGTGATGACATATCCCGTGATAGGAAACTACGGCATCGCAAAAGAGGACTTCGAGACAAAGGTCCCCACGATAGGCGCGCTTGTGGTCAGGGACTACAACGATCGCCCGTCCAACTTCCGCAGTATGCAAACGCTGTCCGAGCTGTTGGAGGAATACGACATTCCCGGGATAAGCGAGGTGGACACCAGATTGTTGACCCGCTCCATACGCGATCACGGCTCGAGGAGGGTGGTCATTTGCCCCGCGGACACTCCCGTCGCGGAGGGGCTGTTGTTGCTCGCCACCGAAAAGGCGCCCACGGACGCGATCGCGCGAGTCAGCTGCAAAAAGAGGTGGTACAGCCGCGCGCCGCACGCAAAATACAATGTCGTCGCCATAGACCTCGGCATGAAGTCCAACATTGTGCGCAACCTCAACGACAGAGGCTGTGACGTCACAGTCGTGCCCTACGACACTCCCGCAAGCGAGATCCTCGCGCTCAGCCCTGACGGAGTGTTCATTTCAAACGGACCGGGCAACCCCGAGGACGCGACCACGACGGTGCATACAATTGCAAAGTTGTACTCAAAAGTCCCCATTTTCGGGATATGCATGGGACATCAGCTTCTGGCGCTTGCGAGGGGCGGAAAGACGTACAAGCTGAAATTCGGCCACAGAGGGGGCAATCATCCCGTGCGCAACCTCGCGACGGGGAAGATAGAAATGACTTCGCAAAACCACTCCTACGCGGTGGTCCCCGAAAGTTTGGAGGGCACGGGGCTTACGGTCACGCATATCAACCTGCTCGACAACACCGTGGAGGGCATGGAGGACGTCAAACACAAGGCGTTCAGCGTGCAATATCATCCCGAAAGCGCCCCGGGACCGCAGGATTCGGGATATCTGTTCGATCGTTTCATAAATCTGATGGAGGTGAATAGGCATGCCTAAAAGGAAAGATATAAAAAAGATACTCGTCATCGGCTCGGGACCTATCGTCATCGGACAAGCCGCCGAATTCGACTATGCGGGCACTCAGGCGTGCCTCGCGCTGAAAGAGGAAGGCTATGAAGTGGTGCTTGCAAACTCCAATCCCGCCACCATAATGACGGACACCGCCATTGCGGACAAGGTGTATATGGAACCGCTCACCCTCGAATACCTCGCAAAGATATTGAGATACGAGCGCCCTGACGCCATAGTCCCCGGCATAGGGGGACAGACGGGGCTGAACCTCGCGGTGCAACTGTACAAAAAGGGAGTGCTGGACGAGTGCTCGGTGGAACTGCTCGGCACTTCTCCTCAGTCCATAGAGCTTGCCGAGGACAGGGAAAAATTCAAAAGCCTCTGTCTTGAACTCGGCGAGCCCGTGCTTCCCTCCGAGATCGCGCACAGCATGGAAGAGGGCTTGAAGGCGGCGGCGGATATCGGCTATCCCGTGGTGCTTCGTCCCGCTTTTACGCTGGGAGGCACGGGCGGAGGCTTCGCGGACAACGAGGAGCAGTTCAGAGAGATCATGAAAAACGCGCTCATGCTCTCGCCCGTCAGGCAGGTGCTGATCGAAAAATCCATAAAGGGCTTCAAAGAGATAGAGTACGAAGTGATGCGCGACGCAAACGACTCCGCGATCACGGTCTGCAATATGGAAAACATCGACCCCGTTGGGATACACACGGGGGACTCCATAGTCGTAGCGCCGAGTCAGACCTTGACGAACAGGGAATATCACATGCTCAGGGATTCCGCGTTGAAGATAATCCGCGCGCTGAAGATAGAGGGCGGTTGCAACGTGCAATTCGCGCTGGATCCGCAATCTTTCGACTATTTTTTGATAGAGGTCAATCCGCGCGTGTCCCGCTCGTCCGCGCTCGCGTCAAAGGCAAGCGGATATCCGATCGCAAGAGTGTCCGCCAAAATCGCGGTGGGCATGACCCTAGACGAGATCATGCTCGCAAACACTCCCGCTTGCTTCGAGCCCGCGCTTGACTATGTGGTGACAAAGATCGCCCGCTTCCCGTTCGACAAATTCAACACGGCTTCAAACCGCCTCTCCACGCAGATGAAGGCGACGGGAGAGGTCATGAGCGTGGGCAGGACGATTGAGGAGAGCCTCTTGAAAGCGGTGCGCTCGTTGGAGATAGGCGCAAATCATATCTATCTGTCCAAATTCGACAAAGTGCCGACGAACGAGCTGAAAGACTACATCAAAGAGGGCAGAGACGACAGGCTCTTCGTCCTCGCCGAGCTTCTGAGGAGGGGAGAAAGCGTCAGAGAGCTTGCGCGGATAACCCGTATAGACCCCCTCTTCCTTGACAAATTCAAACATATCACGGACTTCGAGCAGGTGGTCAAGGCGTCGCCGTTTGACAAAGAGGTCCTTTACGACGCAAAGCGCATGGGATTTTCGGACGCGTTCATTGCAAAACTGTGGGGCGCGGAAGAGGACGCCGTGTTCGATATGCGCGTAAAAGAGGGCATGACGCCCGTGTACAAGATGATAGATACGTGCGCGAGCGAGTTCAAAAGCTACGTCCCCTATTTCTACTCCACCTACGAGCAGGAAAACGAATCCGTTTCGTCGGACAGGCGCAAGATAGTGGTGCTTGGCTCGGGCCCGATAAGGATTGGGCAGGGCGTGGAATTCGACTATTCCACAGTCCACGCCGTCAAGACCATCAAGGAGAGCGGCTTCGAGGCGATAGTCATCAACAACAACCCCGAGACGGTCTCCACGGATTATACTTGCAGCGACAAGCTGTACTTCGAGCCCCTCACCGTGGAGGACGTGATGAACATCATCATGCTTGAAAAACCCGAGGGCGTGATAGCTTCCCTAGGCGGACAGACCGCCATAAACCTTGCGGCGGGGCTTGCCGCGCGAGGAGTCAGGATCATAGGCACGGATCAGGACGCGATAGAAAGAGCGGAAAACCGGGACGCGTTTGAAAAGGTCATGCAAAGCCTCAACATTCCGCAACCCCGCGGAATGGCGGTCACAAATGTGGAGGACGGGGTGAAAGCCGCGGCGGAGATAGGCTATCCCGTGCTCGTGCGTCCGAGCTATGTGCTGGGCGGCAGGGCAATGCAGATCGTGGGCAGCGAAAAAGCGCTCGGGATATACCTCGCTTCCGCGGTCAAAATCGACGAAAAACAGCCCGTGCTTGTGGACAAGTACATCACGGGTAAAGAACTTGAAGTGGACGCGGTGTGCGACGGAAAAGACGTGTTTGTCCCCGGCATCATGGAGCTTGTGGAAAAGACGGGCATACATTCGGGGGACTCCATAAGCGTGTATCCCACGGTCAGCGTGTCTGACAAGGTCAAGCGGACCATACTCGAATACACAAAACAGCTCGGGCTCGGGATAGGCATAATAGGGCTTTACAACATTCAATTCATCGTGGACAAGGAGGAAAAGGTGTACGTCATCGAAGTCAATCCCCGCTCCTCCCGCACGGTGCCCTTCCTATCCAAATCCACGGGTTGGAGCCTCGCGGACATAGGCACGCGCGTCATCTTGGGCATGTCCCTCAAGGAGCAGGGCATAGACGTGCTCTATCCCGAGGAAAAGAAGAAGTGGTACGTCAAAGTGCCCGCGTTCTCCTTCTCGAAGATCATCGGGCTTGACGCCTACCTTTCCCCCGAAATGAAGTCCACGGGAGAGGCGATCGGCTATGACAAGAGCTTGAAACGCGCCCTCTACAAGGCGTTGCAGGCAAGCGGCATGAACGTCGTCAACTACGGCACGATCTTGGTGTCCGTCGCGGACAAGGACAAGGAAGAGGCGTTGCCGCTCATCAAGCGCTTCTACAACCTCGGCTTCAACATAGAGGCGACTTCTGGCACCGCCGCGTTTTTGAAGGCGCACGGCATCCGCACGAGGGTCAAAAAGAAGATAAGCGAGGGCTCGCAGGACATTTTGAGTTCTATCCGCAAAGGCTATGTGAACTATGTGATAAGCACTCGCGACATAGACTCCCTTTCGCAGGAGTCGGACGGCTATCTCATCCGCCGTTGCGCCGTGGAAAACAACGTGACAATGTTCTCCTCCCTCGACACCGTGAGAGTGCTGATAGACGTGTTGGAGGAGATCACAATCACCATCTCGACGATAGACGCATAGGAGAGGAAAATGACGGAAATTTTCGAGCAAACCGACAGGATGTCCGACTTTGAATTGATCCAAAACACGCTCATCGCAAAGGACGTGTACAAAATGACGCTTGTGGGCGACGCGCGATTCATCACGTCGCCCGGGCAGTTTGTCAACGTCAAGATCGAGGGCTTCTTTTTGAGGCGCCCCATATCCGTATGCGACCTCGAGGGGGACAGGCTGACCCTTGTGTACAAGGTGGTCGGCAACGGCACGGACGTCATGTCCCGTTGGCAAAAAGGCAAAAAAGTAAATCTGCTGACGGGGCTTGGCAACGGATATGACCTCTCCCTCGCGGGGGAAAGACCCGTGCTGATAGGAGGGGGAGTGGGCTGTCCGCCGCTTTACTTCCTTGCAAAGAGGCTGAAAAGCATGGGCTGTGATGACATATCCGTCGCGCTGGGCTTCAACAGCGCGTGCGACATGATTTTGCAAGAGGAGTTCGTCGCGCTCGGTTGCGACGTCAAGGTCGCGACGGTGGACGGAAGCGCGGGCGTGAAGGGCGTGGTCACGGACGTCGTGGGAAGGGATCGCACGCACTTTTACGCATGCGGCTCGCCCGCAATGCTGAGGGCGGTCTCGACAACGCTTGACATAGGCGGCTCGGTGTCCATGGAAGCGCGCATGGGTTGCGGCTTCGGTGCGTGCATGGGTTGCAGCCTGCCCACCAAAAACGGGACCAAACGCGTGTGCAAAGAGGGCCCCGTGTTCGACGCGGAGGAGATAATATGGTAGACCTTTCCGTTTGTCTTTCGGGACTTGAACTTGACAATCCGATCATTCCCGCGTCGGGGACGTTCGGCTTCGGGTATGAATTTGCGGAGTTTTACGACATAAACGTGCTCGGCTCGATTGCCCTCAAGGGCACCACGAGGGAGGGCAGATACGGCAATCCTCTCCCGCGCGTCGCGGAATGTACGGAGGGGTTGATAAATTCGGTCGGACTCCAAAACCCCGGCGTGGACAGGGTGATCTCGGAGGAACTGCCCAAATTGAAGGAAAAATTCCGCAAAAAGGCGATAGCCAACATTTCGGGCTTTTGCGTATCCGATTATAGTTACGCCGCAAGCAGGCTGGACGCGCAGGAGCAGATCGGTTTGCTCGAAGTCAACATAAGCTGTCCCAACGTGCACGCGGGCGGCATGAGCTTCGGCACGGACGCAAAGAGCGCCTACGAGGTGACAAAGGCGGTGAAAGCCGTCGCAAAAAAGCCCGTGTTTGTCAAACTTACGCCCAACGTGACTTCCATTGCGGACATCGCAAAGGCGTGCGAGGACGCAGGCGCGGACGGGATAAGCCTCATCAACACTGTCCTCGGCATGCGCATTGACCTGCGCACAAAAAAGCCCGTGATCGCAAACAAGGTCGGGGGATTTTCGGGAAGAGCGATTTTTCCGATCGCCCTGCGCGCGGTGTACGAGGTGTACGAAGCGGTGAAGTTGCCAATCATGGGCATGGGCGGAGTGGCAAGCGCGGACGACGCGATCGAGATGATGCTTGCGGGCGCGACGGCGGTGCAGGTGGGCGCGCAAAACCTTGTGGACCCATACGCCTGCCGCGACATAATCGCTTCCCTTCCTGCCGCAATGGAAAAATACGGGATATCATCCCTCAAACAGATCATAGGAGGCGCGCACGCATGAAAGACGTCATCATAGCTTTGGACTTCTCCACAAAAAAGGAGACGCTGGATTTTCTGGACAGATTTAAGGACGAAAAGCCCTTTGTCAAGATAGGCATGGAGCTTTTTTACGCGCAAGGGGCGGAGATGGTCCGCGAGCTTGCCAAGAGGGGACACAAGATATTTTTGGATCTGAAAACGCACGACATCCCAAACACCGTGCGCAAGACCATGAGCGTGCTGAGAGACCTTGATATCTACATGACAAACCTGCACGCAGCGGGCGGCACGGACATGATGAAAGCGGCGCTTGAAGGGCTTTCGGCAGAGGGCAAAAGGCGGCCGCTGTTGATCGCCGTGACTCAGCTTACAAGCACAAATCAGCAGTTGATGGAGCGAGATCTGCTGATAAAACTGCCGATCGAGGAAGTTGTCCTGCATTATGCGGCGCGTGCGGCGGAGGCGGGATTGGACGGCGTTGTGTGCTCTCCGCTTGAAGCAAGAGGGGTGCACGACAGGTGCGGAAGCGGCTTTTTGACGGTGACCCCCGGGGTCAGATTTGCGGACGGCGACAAGGGGGATCAACAGCGCGTGACCACGCCCGCAAAGGCGAGGGAGCTTGGCTCGGACTTCATCGTCATGGGCAGGCCCATCACTCTCGCGCCCGATCCCGTCGCGGCGTACAGGCGCGCGGTGGAGGAGTTTTTGGGGGAGTAGTCCCCTGCGATTTTGAAAATCAAGTTTCGGAGATAGGATAATGGAACAGACAAACAGAAAAATTGCAAAGGATCTGCTGTCCATCGGCGCGGTGTTTTTGCGCCCCGACAAGCCATTCACTTGGGCAAGCGGCATAAAAAGCCCCATCTATTGCGACAATCGCCTCACTCTTTCGGACCCGACCGTGCGTGCAGACGTGGAAAACGGCCTTGTCGAGCTTGTCAAGCGGTTTTTCCCCGACGCGGAAATGCTGATGGGGACAAGCACGGCGGGCATCGCTCACGCCGCGATCGCGGGTTGGATCATGGGGCTTCCCATGGGCTATGTGCGCTCGGGCGCGAAGGACCACGGCAGAGGCAATCGCATAGAGGGCAACCTCAAAGCGGGACAGCGCGTCGTTGTGGTCGAGGATCTCATCTCGACGGGAGGCTCGGCCATAGAGGTCGTGGACGCCTTGCGGGAAGAGGGCGCACAGGTGTTGGGCATTGTTTCCATATTTACGTATGGCATGCGCAAGGGTTTGGACAGGCTCAGCGCCGCGGGCGCGGTCAACCACAGCCTTTGCGATCTGGATACGCTTGCGGAAGTCGCCGCCGAGGAGGGATATATCGACGGCGAGGACGTGGAAAAACTTCTGCGCTTCCGCGACAATCCGTCTGACGAGGGGTGGATGAAAGGATGAGACATTTGCTTGACGTTTGCGACCTTTCGGTGGAAGATCTGGACAAACTGATCTCCGTCGCGGAGGATATTGCGAAAGACAAGGAGAAATATTCGCAAGCCATGCGCGGCAAAAAACTTGCCACGCTGTTTTTCGAGCCGTCCACGCGCACAAGGTTATCCTTCGAGGCGGCCATGCTCGAGCTGGGCGGCAGTGTGCTCGGTTTTTCCGAGGCGTCCTCGTCGTCCGCCGCAAAGGGGGAGTGCGTCAGCGACACCATACGCGTGGTTGGCAACTACGCGGACGTCATCGCCATGCGCCATCCCATAGAGGGCGCCGCGCTCGCCGCCGCGGAAAAGTCCGTCGTGCCCATCATCAACGCGGGGGACGGGGGACACTGTCATCCCACGCAGACCCTCGCCGACCTCTTGACCATACACAGGGAGCTGGGCAGGTTGGACAGGCTGACGATAGGGCTTTGCGGCGACTTGCTGTACGGCAGGACCGTGCACTCCCTCATCAACGCCATGCTCCGCTACGACGGCATCACGTTTGCGCTGATATCGCCGCACGAGCTTGAACTTCCGCCGTATTCCGTCAAGGCGCTTGAAAACGCGGGCGCACGAGTGCTGAAAACAGACTCCCTCGACGAGTTTATGCCTGAGCTGGACGTGCTGTATATGACAAGGGTGCAACGCGAGCGTTTCCCCTCCGCCGAGAGCTACGAGAGGGTCAAGGATTGCTATGTCCTCACTCCCGAACACCTCAAAGCGGCAAAGCCCACAATGAGGGTGCTCCATCCCCTTCCTCGCGTAAACGAGATCGCAAAGAGCGTGGACGACGACCCTCGCGCGGCATACTTCCGCCAAACCTTAAACGGAAAGTTGATGCGTATGGCGCTTTTGATGTTTTTGACCTCGGAAGAGGCGCTTTCGGCTCCGTCCTCTCTTCCGACGGCGGACGAGACGGGAGCGCCGTGTTCGAATCCCAAGTGTATTTCAAACAACGAATACGGCTTCGTCCCAAAGGCGCGCCGAGACAAAAACGCGCTGAGGTGCTTGTATTGCGAGCACGAGCTGTAAAGCGTTCCGATTGATATTTTCCTCTGCCGATCGCCTTGCGCTTTCGGCTTTTTCTTTGAAAAAAATGCATTCCCGCAATCGACAAACAAAAAAGTAAAACGACAAGCGTTTACATAGTTTTCCCGCCGCAAAAAGTTAATATTGGGTCATGAGGCGGATCGTTGTGACATCAGGCAAAGGAGGAGTGGGCAAAACCACCGTGACGGCTACGCTCGGGCGCAAGCTGGCGGGCATAGGACGGCGCGTGGTGCTTGTGGACGGAGACGTCGGGCTGAACAATCTTGACGTCGTGACCGCAGTGGAGCGCAGAGTGGTTTACGACATATCCGACGTGCTTGCGGGGAAGTGTCGCGCGTTTCAGGCGCTTGTGACGGATTCCGAATCCTCCATGCGCATATTGCCGTCGGGCAAGGACAGCAGGCTTGTCACGGCGCAGGCGTTTTGCGACGTCGTAAACAGCTTCGCGGATTTTGATTTTGTCATAATAGACTGTCCCGCGGGCATAGAGCAGGGCTTCCACAGGGCGGTGAGCGCGGCGGACGAGGCGATCGTCGTGACCACGCCGTCCATATCCGCCATTCGCGACGCGGACAAGGTGATATCCTTGCTCAGAAGTTACAGGCTTCGGGACGTCTCCCTCGTCGTCAACCGAGTGCGCGCGGATATGCTTGCAAAGGGCGAGATGCTTGGCGCAAGCGAGATAGGCGCGCTGTTGCACGTCCCTCCCATCGGCGTGATACCCGAGGACGACCTCATCACCGTCTTTCAACAGCTCGGCCGCGTCCCGAGCGAGGCGAAGTCGGAAAAGGCGTTCGGATTTCTCGCCGAAAACGTGGAGCGCGGTGGAAAGGAATTTCACGACATAGCGGTCAAACGCAGACTTTTCGGAAGGAGATCGAGATGAGAGCAGACAGGGATATATCCCGCAGAATGAGGGAAATGCTTACGCAGGACAAGGTGGGCGTGCGCGACGGCTTTTACGCCGCGCTGAGAGGAGATCTGGGACATTTGCTTGCAAGCTATTTTGAGATATCCTCTCCCATACGCGCGGAGATATCCCAACAGACGGACGGCGGATTTTGCGTGAACATATCCTTTTCGGCGTCCGAGATCAGACAATTCGACACCACGCTGGACATCAGACGAGAATAATTTTTGTTTGAAGTCATACCCCGCTTGCATGGCGCATAGGCTTTATGCGAGGTGACTTATGGAATATGATGAAAACAAAAAGATGGATGTCGAAGTGTCCGAAAACGAATTTGTGGAAAACCGCGTATCCCAAAAGCGCAGCCGCAAAAACAGAAGTTGGGACGCGCTTGATCTGGCGATAATCCCCGTTGTGATAGGCGTGTTTGTGTCCCTCGGCTTCCTGTTTGCCAATCTCTTCAGGGCGACGGCGGCGGTGGACGCGCTGAACTCGGTCGCGGGATTCCTTTCAAACGTCTGATCTTTGCCTAAGGCATGAAATTCAGGATACATCCGCTTTTTTTCGTGCTTGCCCTAGTGCTGACGGCGTTCGGGCAGGCGCTGAATTTTGCGTACACCTTGCTAGCGCTTGCCCTTCACGAATTCGCGCACGGGTGTATGGCAAGGCTCAGAGGCTACGCGGTGAAAAGCGTCGTCCTTCTCCCATACGGCGCAATGATGAGTTTGGAGGAGAGCTTCGACAGAACTTCCGCCGTGCTCATCGGGCTTGCGGGGCCGCTTGCCAATCTGCTTTTGGCGACCATGACGGTGGGGCTTTGGTGGATCTTTCCCGCGGCGTATCCTTACACTTTGCCTTTCCTTTACGCAAATCTGACCCTCGGCATATTCAATCTTTTCCCCGTCTATCCCTTGGACGGCGGGCGCGTCGTGTTGGGGCTTTGCCGCAATCGAATGAAAGCCCTGAAGGGCTTGCGCGCGGCGGGCGTATGCCTATCCTTGGCGCTGATGGGGCTTTGCGTCGCGTCCTTCTTTTTCGGCTTCAATCCCAGCTTCGGCATCCTCGCGGTGTTTCTGTTTTACGGCGCCGCGTTCGGGACAAGAGAGGAAATGTACGTCAGCGTGCTTTGCAGTCTGTCCAAAAACTATTCCGTGGGAGTGGAAAAAAAGAGGGTGGCAATTTTGTCGTCCACTCCGCTTGTCAGGCTCTACCATCACGTGAACAGCGAAAGCGAAGTCGTGTTCGAGATCGTGGACAAGGAGGGAAATATGCTTGCGGAACTTTCCGAAAACAGCCTCAAAGACATAGCGCTGAAATGCAGGCTGTCCACTCCCGTTTACGACGCCCTCCGCGCAAAAAGGCTGTAAGACGAGGGCGGGAAACGGGATTTACATTTGCGATATCGAACGAACGCGAAAGCGTTTTTTTCGTCATTGCAAGGATAAGTAAAAACTTTTTGCATATCTAACGGACGAGGGCAAAAAGACGGAATTTGCGCGCCGCCGAGAAGAGAGGGACATTCGGGGATATCCCCGCGGGCGTCGGGACGCTCGAGGGGAGCGGGCGTTTTGCGCGCGACGCGAAACGGTGCGCTTCTGCCACGGCTCATACCGAGGCTTATACAATATTTTTTTACTATAATATTTTTGCTATTGAATATGCCGAAAAGTTTTGCTATAATTGGGTTGGAACCTAAGGAGGTGCGGCATATGAAGATCAACATTTTCGGCAAAAACTACAATCCGAGCGAGGCGCTTGTCAAAGTGACGGAAAAAAAGTGCGCCAAACTCGCTCGCAGACTCAAAGACGATCCCGACGCCGAGGCAAACTTCACCGTGACCTTGGAAAAGGACGACTACACGACAGACCTTGTGGTGACGACAAGGGGGATATCGTACAGAGCGACCGCTCAATCGGATTCGCCTTTCGACAATGTGGACGTCGTGATCCCAAGGCTTCTGGGACAGATGCGCAAGCAAAAGGACATCTGGGGCAAGGACAAGAAGGGCGCGCACAACGTCTATGAAGAGGGCGACGCCGAATGATCAAAGTCGGCGTTTCCACAGCCACATTCTTTTTGAAAATTTTGACCGAGGATACGTTCTCGGTCATTCAACGTTGCGGGGGAGAGGTCGCTGAGGTATTTTTGTCCACCCTCAGCGAGTACGAGCCGAAGTTTATCGACCTTCTCCTCGAGCGCAAGGGGGAGCTTGACATCTACTCCGTGCACGCGCTCAACACGCAATTCGAGCCCCAACTCTTCAACGGCGCCGCAAGGACGAGAGCGGACGCGGAGGACATCTTCCTGCGCGTGCTAGAGGCGGGGAAGAGGCTGGGCGCAAAGGTCTACACCTTCCACGGCATATGCAAGTTCAAGCGCGGATCTTGCGTGGACCCCGAAAAGTCGGGCAAAAGGCTGGAGGAGCTTGCCTTGATGGCAAACGATTTCGGCGTCACGCTCTGCCTTGAAAACGTGCATTGGGCAATGTTCGATCGTCCCGAATATTTTCAAGCCGTGCGCGACTTATGCCCCCATGTCGGCTGTGTGCTTGACATAAAGCAGGCGAGGCAGTCCGATCGCGATTGGCGGGAGTATATCGACGTCATGGGGGACAGACTGAAAAACGTGCACGTCAGCGACGTGGACAAAGACGGAAATATCGTCATGGTTGGGCAGGGGATATTCCCCTTCGACGCCCTCGTGAAAAAGCTGGAGGAAGGGGGATACGACGGCCCCCTGCAAATCGAGCAATACAGCAGGAATTACGCCGACTGCGAGGAAGTGGCAGCCGCCGTTAAATATCTCAAAAAAATTGTCGGAGGCAACAAACAATGCAACTGAAATTCGATTTCAACAACATGATGGACGCCTATATCGGCGAACAGGGTATCGCGGAAGCGGAAATCGCCGCTGTCTCGGAGCTGTCGAAGGACGCTTACTCCTATTTTGAAAAAAACAGGGGCACGGGCTGGATGGGTTGGTCCGAGCTTCCATACTGTCAGGCGGAAGAAGTGGCGGACATCATCTGCACGGCGGCGGACATACGCGCGCATTACAAAAACTTCGTCGTGCTCGGCATAGGCGGCAGCGCGCTCGGCCCCATGGCGGTGTACAACGCGCTTTGCCATCTGCGCAACAACGAGCTTGACGAGGACAAGAGGTCTGTCAAATTTTACGTCGAGGACAACGTGGACCCCGAACGTATGCAGTCCTTGCTTGACGTGATCGACGTCAAGGAGACCATGTTCAACGTCATCACAAAAAGCGGCGCGACGTCCGAGACCATGAGTCAATACCTCATCATCACGGACATCTTGAAAAAGAAGTGCGGCAAGGATTGGGCAAAGCACATCATCGCCACAACTTCCGAGAGCAAGGGCAACCTCATCAAACTTGCAAAGAGCGAGGGCTTCAAGACCTACTTCATCCCGGACGGCGTGGGCGGCAGATTCAGCGAGCTTTGCCCCGTCGGTCTGCTCCCCGCGGCGGTGCTCGGCATAGACATCGTGGGTATGCTCAGAGGCGCGGCGAACATGGACAAGGCGTGCAACAGCTCGGATCCCTTCAAAAACCCCGCGCTTATGGCGGCGACGCTCAGCTATATCGCAATGGAGCAGAAGGGCAAAAACATTTCCGTCATGATGCCTTACGCCGACTCCCTCAAACTTATGGCGGACTGGTATTGCCAACTTTGGGGCGAAAGCCTCGGAAAGGCGACGGACTTCGACGGCAAACTCGTGCACAAGGGACAAACTCCCGTCAAGGCGCTTGGCGTGACGGATCAACATTCGCAGGTCCAGCTGTACACAGAAGGCCCGTTTGATAAGGTGATCACCATCATTGGCGTGGAGCATTTCCGCAAGGACGTGGAGATCGCAAAGGGCGCGGAGGAGTTTGCGGACGTCAACTTCCTCTGCGGGCACACCATGGGCGAGCTTATCAACACGGAGCGCCGCGCGACGGAATATGCGCTCACGCGCTCGAAGCATATGAACCGCACAATTTTGCTTGACGCCGTAAATGCCGAGAGCATAGGCGAGCTGATGATGTTCTTCCAACTCGAAACCGCCTATTGCGGGAAGATGCTGAACATAGACGCTTTCAATCAGCCCGGCGTTGAGGAAGGCAAAAACGCGACCTACGCCATGTTCGATCGCCACGGCTATGAGGCGAAAAAGGCGGAGCTAGAAGCCGCGCCCAAGAAAAACGACAGATATATCATCGGCTGAACGCGGACGTCAAGCCCGCCGCGTCATAGGATATTTGCGCCGCCGCGTCCCGATTTTGGGACGTTGGAGGCGCTATAATGCATGAGAAGAGGAGGATCGTATGTACACATTTTACGCTTTTATCAACAGAATGAAACTGATACAGAGATGGAACCTCATGCGCTCCAACATCAAAGAGGACCTCATGCAACACTCCGCCGCGGTCGCGATACTCGGGCAGGCGCTCGGCATCATCCGCAATTGCGTGTTCGGCGGGAACGCGGACGTGGACAAGATCGCCTCGCTCGCGCTCTATCACGACACAGCGGAGGTTTTCAGCGGGGATATGCCCACGCCCGTGAAGTATTACAACAACAGCATCAAGGGGGCGTACGCCGAGATAGAGACCGTCATCAACAACAGGTTGCTCGGCTCGCTGCCCGAACAGCTGCGAGACAGCTACAGCGGCTATATAACTCCCGACTCGGACAGCTTGGAATACAAGCTGATGAAGGTGGGAGACAAACTCGCCGCATACGTCAAATGCGTGGAGGAGAGGCAACTCGGCAACAGAGAGTTCGAAAAAGCGGAAGCTGGTTTCAAGGAACAGCTTGACGGCATGAGGGAGGAATATCCCGAGCTGGGCTATTTTTTGGACAACTGCATGCAGGGCTTCTCCGAACCTCTGGATCTTCTGTGATATGCTTGAATTGAGGGGAGTCACAAAGCAATATCTTTACGGCGCGAGAGTGCTCGGCGCGGTGGATATGCAAGTCGTGGACGGCGAGATAGTCGCCGTTTTGGGCGCGCCCGCAAGCGGCAAGACCACCCTTTTGAAGTGTATGGCGGGCGTGGAGGCGTGCGAGGGCGAGGTCCTCGTGGACGGCGCTCCGCTTGGCAAAAAGCCCGACAACGTACAGCTGATCTTCGACGACGCGGCTGTGTTTTTCAAGAGGAGCTGTATTTACAATCTGGCGTATCCCCTCAAGATCAGAGGGGTCGACAAGGACGAGATAAAGGCAAAAGTAGAGACGGCGGCGAAAGAGCTGGGCGTTTTTGCGTGCCTAGAAGAGCGCGCGGACAAGGTTTCCCTCCTCGAACGCAAACGGCTTGCCGCGGCAAGGCTGTTGCTCCGCGACGCCCGCAATATCCTTGTGGACGACATCGCGGCGGGGCTGTCCGAAAATGAGGGGGAGGAACTGTGGGCTCAGCTCATGCCCATTCTCGTCAAAAAGGCGAAGAGCGGCGCGAGCGTGGTCTATTCCACGCAAAGCCTGAGGCAAGCGGCGTCCGTCTCCGACCGCATTGTGATAATGGCGGCGGGGGAACTGAAACAGACGGGAAGTTTTGACGAGATCTACGCGGCGCCCGCAAGCGTTTGGGCGGCGCAGGCGGTGGACCCGTATTTCCACTTCGAGAGGACGACGGCGGAGCTTGACGGCGAACGGCTCACGCTGAATATAAGGGGAGAGAAGGTGGACGTCTCCCACCTCAAAGACAAAATCCCGCATGCGTATCTCGGGCGGGAGATAGTCGCGGGCTGGCACGGCGAGGACTTCGCGACGGACAAAGAGGCGCGCGAAGAGGTCGCCTACTGCGTGCGCGACGGAGGAAAATTTGTGCATATCACGCGCTCGGGGCTTAAGGTGGCGCGGGAAAAACGAATGGACGAGGTGTGCGTTTTGCCAATTCCCGAAAGGATATTGCTTTTTGACGCAACCAACGAAAACAGCATTTTAATATGACATATCGGCGGGATAAAACGCCGTTTGAGGTGTTATGATCATTTTGGGGATAGATCCGGGGCTTGCCACCATGGGCTATGGGGCGATAGAGTACGATCGCGGCAATTTTGCCGTGATAGATTACGGCGTTGTCACGACGCCCAAGGATTGCACTTTGCCGAACAGGCTGCTCCAACTCGAGGACGGCGTGACCGAATTGATCTCCACGTTCAAGCCCGACAATATCGCGATTGAGGAACTGTTCTTCTCAAAAAATATAACGACGGGCATACCCGTCGCGGAGGCGAGGGGAGTGATACTCCTCACCGCGGTGAAACAGCTTGGGGACGAGGTGTACGAGTACACGCCAAATCAGATCAAGCAGGCGATCACGGGCTACGGCGGCGCGGACAAGATGCAGATGCAACATATGATACAGGCGCTCCTCAGGCTGAAAAGCATTCCCCGTCCCGACGACGCGGCGGACGCCTTGGCGGTCGCGGTCTGCCACGCGCAGACAAGCAGATTTGCCCCGTCCTTCAAGGTGACGTAAAAAGTGTTTCTTAGCGCCGCGGGCTTCTATTCTTCGCAAATGCGCTCAACCGTTTGTCAATCAAAGGGATTTGAGTTATAATAAATTTCGGACATACGCGTGGGCGGAAAGCCCAACGCTATCGGGAGTTTTTATGTACAGCTATATCAAAGGAAAAGTCGTGGACAAGGGCCTCGGCAACTTGGTGGTGGACAACGGCGGCATAGGCTATGACATCGGCGTGAGCGGCAACACCTTGTACGACGTCGGCATGGGCGACGAGGTCAAGATATACACCTATCTTTACGTCAAAGAGGACGAGATGTCCTTGTACGGATTTTCGCGCGCGGAGGAAAAGGCGCTGTTTTTGAAGCTGATCGCAATAAGCGGCATAGGCCCGAAGATGGCGATGCAGATCTTAAGCGGCTACGACCTTAAAACCCTCACCCTCGCCATCGCAAGCGGGGACATAAAGACCTTGACGAAGATCAAGGGGCTCGGGAAAAAGACGGCGGAGCTTATCGTGCTGAACCTCAAAGAGCAGGCGGCGGACGACGCGATAGGGCTTGAGAGCGGAAGCGAGGCGACCGCGGATGGAGACGTTGCGGCGGCGGTGTTTGCGCTTGAAAGTTTGGGGATATCCAAGACGGACGCGGTGCGCGCGGCGAGCGAGGCGGCGAAACATGTCGTCGGAGTGGAAAACATCATCGCCTACTGCCTCAAAAACATGGGCTGAAAGGCAAAAGAGCAAAAATAGAGCGGAGTTTTTATGATACGATCGCAATTTTCAAAGGACAACGGCAACGATCCCGAACAGAGACTGGTGAGCAGTCTGACCATTGAGGACGACGAGGCGGAAAACAGCCTCCGTCCGCACACTATGGCGGAATACGTCGGGCAAGCCAAGATCAAGCAAAATCTGGAGGTCTATATCTCGTCCGCAAAGGAGAGGAACGACGCGCTGGATCACGTTTTGCTGTACGGCCCTCCCGGGCTGGGGAAGACCACGCTCGCGCACGTCATTGCGCAGGAGCTCGGCGCGCAGATACGCGTCACAAGCGGCCCCGCGATAGAGCGCGCGGCGGACCTCGCCGCGATCTTGACCAACCTCGAAAAGGGGGATATCCTGTTCATCGACGAGATACACAGGCTCAACCGCAACATAGAAGAGGTGCTCTATCCCGCAATGGAGGATTTCTCCCTCGACTTCGTGTCCGGGAAGGGGCCTATGGCAAGGAGCATACGCCTTCCTCTCAAGCGCTTCACGCTTATCGGAGCGACCACGCGTTCGGGCATGCTGTCAAGCCCGCTCAGGGACCGCTTCGGAATGATGCTAAGGCTTGAAATGTACACGGGCGAGGAGCTCCGCTCCATAGTCATGCGCTCGGCAAAGATACTCGGGATCCCCATCGACCCCGAAGCCGCGCTCGAGCTTGCGCTTCGCAGTCGCGGCACTCCTAGGATCGCCAACCGCCTTTTGAGGAGAGTGCGGGACTTCGCGCAATACGAAAAGTTGGACAGGATAAATTTGGAGATCACAAAAAAGGCGCTCGGGCTTATGGACGTGGACGAGCTTGGACTTGACGTCACGGACAGAAGCGTCCTCGAAGCCATCATAGACAAGTTCGGCGGCGGACCCGTCGGGCTGGACACTTTGTCCGCGGCGACGGGGGAGGAGGCGTCCACAATTGAGGACGTCGTGGAGCCATTCCTGATTCAGCTCGGATTTATCGCGCGCACGCCGAGGGGCAGAGTGTGCACAGACGGCGCGTACAAGCATCTCGGACGCAAGCCTAAATGACCTCTTCGCTTTCCGCATTTTGCCGAAGCGGAGGTTTAACCGCAAAAAAACGACAAACAAACTGCAAATTATGTCACAAGGACCCGAAAACAGCTTAAAGACTCACGACTTCTTTTACGAGCTTCCCGAGGAGCTTATCGCGCAAACTCCCGTTGAGCCGAGAGACGCCTCTCGTCTGCTCGCCTACGACAGGGCGACGGGGGAGATGAGGCATCTCCACTTCCGCGATCTGCCCGAACTTTTGAGGGCGGGAGATCTGCTTGTGGTCAACAACACCCGCGTCATACCCGCACGCATTTTCGGGCATATAGAGGAGCGCGAGAGCGTGATCGAAATGTTGCTTCTCAAACGGCTTGACTATACGCATTGGGAGACCATAATGAAGCCCGCGCGCAAGGCGAAACTCGGCAGTGTGATACGCATTTGCGACGAGCTTTGCGCCGTGGTCACCGAAGTCGGGGAATACGGGGCGCGAACCGTGGAGTTCAAATTCGAGGGCGTGTTTGAGGACATTTTGGACCGCGTGGGCAACATGCCTCTTCCGCCGTACATCAAGGAAAAACTAGAGGACAAGGAGAGATATCAGACCGTGTACAGCAAGGTGGAAGGCTCTGCCGCCGCTCCCACCGCGGGCTTGCACTTCACCGAGGAGCTCATGCGGAAGATACGCGATATGGGCGCGGACTTCGCGACGGTGCTTTTGCACATAGGGCTTGGCACGTTCCGTCCCGTCAAAGAGGAAAATATCCTCGACCACAAAATGCACACCGAGTATTACGAGATAGACGAGGAAAACGCCGCAAAGATCAATGCCGCGGTCAAAGAGGGCAGAAGAGTGATCTGCGTGGGCACCACCGCCGTGCGCACTCTTGAGACGGTCGCTGACGAAAACGGCTTCGTGCGCCCCTGCCGAGGGGAGACGGACATATTCATCTATCCCGGTTACAAATTCAAATGCGTGAAGGGGCTGATCACCAACTTCCACCTGCCCGAAAGCACCCTCATCATGCTCGTCTCCGCCTTTGTGGGCAGAGAGGAGACGTTGCGCGTCTACCGAGAGGCGGTCAAGGAGAAATACAGATTTTTCTCGTTTGGGGACAGTTCGTTTTTTATGTGAGGAGAGCTATGCGATTCGAGATCATCCACGAGGACAAGACGACAGGCGCGAGAGTGGGCAAACTCTACACCGAACACGGGGTCATAGACACGCCGTGCTTCATGCCGGTCGGCACAAAGGCGACGGTCAAGGGGCTGTCTCCCGAAGAGGTCAAGGGCACAGGCGCGCAGATCTTGCTGTCAAACACCTATCACCTCTATCTGCGCCCCGGGCACGAGCTGATCGAAAGAGCGGGCGGACTGCACAAATTTATGAATTGGGACGGCGCCATCTTGACGGACAGCGGGGGATTTCAAGTGTTTTCCCTTTCGTCCTTGCGCAAGGTCTCGGACGACGGAGTGGAGTTCAACAGCTTCATTGACGGAAGCAGACATTTCTTCTCTCCCGAAAAGTCCATGGAAGTGCAACGCGCGCTCGGCTCGGACATAGTTATGGCGTTTGACGAGTGCACCTCGCCCGACATCGAAAAGGCGCGCGCCCGCGCCGCAATGGAGCGCACGCTCAAATGGCTGGACAGATGCTCGAAATATCCGTTGAAATCCCATCAGACCCTGTTCCCGATCGTGCAGGGCAACATATTCGAGGACCTGCGCCGCGAAAGCGCGGAGCGCACGTTGCCTTATTGCAAATGCGGCGTGGCGATAGGCGGGCTCAGTGTGGGCGAACCTCCGCAAACCATGTACGAAATGCTGGACGTCCTTCAACCCCTCCTGCCGAAAGATCAGCCGCACTATCTTATGGGCGTGGGCACCGCGGACTATATTGTGGAGGGCGTCGCGCGCGGAGTGGATATGTTCGACTGCGTGCTTCCCACTCGCATCGCCCGCAACGGGACGGCAATGGTCAAGGAGGGATTTTTGACCATCCGCAACAAGCCCTACGCCGAAGATTTTACGCCGATAGACGAGGATTGCGATTGCTACGCCTGCAAAAACTACACGAGGGCGTACATCAGGCACCTCATCAAATCCGACGAGATCATGGGTGGACGGCTGCTTTCCATCCACAACGTCCGCTTCCTCGAACGCCTCGCCGCGGACATAAGGCGGGCGATCTGCGAGGACAGATACGACAGCTTCCGCAAGGAGTTTATGGCGCAGTACAAGGGCTAGGCGGATCTTGTCGAAACTTCGGGACTCGGCGTGGAAAAACCTTAAATGTTTGTAAAATCGCAAACGTCGCCAAAAATATGTTGCCAAACATTGCAAATTCTGTTATTATAAATGGCGAGTAAACTCCGCCCTCGGCGGATCAAGGAGTAAATATGGACCTTTTCAATTATCTTTTGGCGGCAGAGGCGGCCAAATCCAACAACACATGGATCATGTGGGTCATAATCGGCGTCGTGCTGGTTTTGATGATCGTCCTGACGATCGTCCCTCAAAAAAAGCGTCAAAAACAGCAGCAGCAGATGATGGACAGCCTGACGGTCGGCACAAAGCTGATGACGGTCGGCGGCCTTGTCGGCAAGATCACGCAGGTCAACGCGGATAACACTCTCATCGTCAACGTCGGCACCGAAAACAGCCCCACTTTGATCGTCATCGACAAAAAAGCGGTGGGCTATGTGCTTGAAGGCGTAGCGCAACCTGTCGCCGAGCATCCCGCAGACGTCCCCGAGGAGGCTCTTGCAGAGGTTCCCGTCGAGGAAGAGGCGCATGAGGCGGAGGCTCCCGTAGAGGCGGAAGCACCCGCGGAGGAATCCGTCGCCGAGCCCGAACAGGCGGAGGCGGTCGAGGAAACTCCCGCAGAGGACAAATAATATCCTAAAACTCTGAAAAGACGGCGTTTCGCCGTCTTTTTTTGTATCCAAGCGATGTGGGCAGGATTTTCCGCTTTTTGGGTTTACGCTTGATTGCTCGCACGCCTCGAGCGTATGTTTACGGCGATTATGCCGGATATCGCGCCGACTATGGGCAGGGTCACGAGGTCTATCCAGCTGAACTTGACGTCCTTGAACGCGCTCAGCGCCGCGAAGATGAAGAAGGTGAAAAGCATGTACACAAGCCCGCTTATCGCGCCCTTCAACAGCCCGTTTTGCGCGTGCTTGAAGCCTATCAGCACGCCGACAAGCACGGAGATGAGCTTGATGGCTATGTTGACGGGCAGTATCACGCCCGACTGAAGCGCCGCAAACTTTATGACGATCGCAAATATCAGCACCAGCCCAAGCGAGATGAGCGTGGAAAACAAAACCGCTTTTAAGATATCGAGCACGTCGCCCTTCAAATTTTCTGTCCTTGCCATACCATAAGATATGACGGCGGGCGGGGATTTATGAGCGCGAGGGGAAATTTTTTGCAAACCGAACGCGCTCGCCGAGGCGGTTTTTGACATATCGGTTTTGTCGGGGCGGGACAATAAGTCAACATGTTTGAACGGACAGATATTTATGCCGATAGATTCTGGAAGGCGACGATTTAAGTCAACAAGTTTGAGTAGGCTGACATTTAGGCAACGTTGGACATGGCGGATATCAGCAATGTGTTGAACAGACAGATACAAGGCAATATTTTTTAGTGGGCGGATATTGAAGCAATGGCTTTGCGCGCGCGAGATCGCGGGGAGCGGGGCGAGATATTTTGGAAATGTTAAAGGCAAATTTATAATATAAAAACAAAGTATTTTGCTTTCAAACAGTTGACTAAGCAATGTTTTACTTTTATAATATTTATGTTTTACTATTATGGAGGTAATCCTCAGTGAAAAACAAACTCAGCAAACTGCAGGCGAGATCGGTCGTCTTGATAGCCGTCATGTGCGTTTTCATCATTTTGATGGCTGTTTTTGCAGTGGTTTCCTTCCGTATCGGCGACACCGTGTACGACTACAACGGATATGCCACCACTATCAAGCTGGGGCTTGATATGTCGGGCGGCGTTTCCGCGGTGTTCGAAGTTGAGAACGACGGCCTTGAAGATCTCG
>CANQNC010000004.1 GCA_947625145.1 uncultured Clostridia bacterium | reverse complement strand
ATGCGCCCCGAGCTTATCAACCGCATTGACGAGATCGTCGTGTTCGATCCGCTTGAAATGCCGTCCATGATGAAGATCGCAGAACTGATGTTGTCCAAGCTCTCCGCCCGTCTGAAAGAGCGCGGCGTCAACTTCAAGATCACCGAAGCCGCCAAGCAGTATATTGCGCGAGAGGGCTACGACAGGCAATACGGCGCACGCGCGCTGCGCAGGACGATAGACAGGCTCGTGGAGGACAGATTGACCGAACTCATCTTGTCCGAGGGATTGAAGGACGGCGACTGCGTGCTTGTGGACGTGGGAGAGGACGGACTGAGCTTCGAAGCGTTGAAATGACAAAACCGCAAGTTGAGAGCAAAAGCGTCGCCCGCGCGACAAAAAATGTCGAGCGGGCGTTTTTGCCGCCATTTTGACGTCTGTTTTTTTCATTTGTCGCTTGCAATGCCCATGCGTTTATGATATAATGCTATTCGCTATAATATATTATATTCGTATGAGGAGTCAGGCAGTGACCAACACTAGGCAGGCAAGAGCAAACAAAGGCAACAGGATAGCGTTCGGCGTACTTATCGCCATTGTTTCGCTGTTCTGTTTTTTGTCGGACGTAGGAGCGCTTGGCGGCGTAGGCAGGATGGTCGCGGGCTTTTTGGTCGGGTTTTTCGGACTTGCGTCCTATGCCTACTCTCTCATGGGACTTATCGGCGGCATAGCGATCGTTTTCAACGTGCGCCGCAGGCAGAGGGCAAGCCGCACGCTTTTGTATTTCGGATTGCTCCTTCTCGGCATTTTTGCATTGCATATCTATTCGTCAAGCGGAAACATCCACGGCGCCAAGTACGGCGAATATCTCCTCGCGTGCTATATGAACACCAACACGGCGGGGGGCATGCTTTTCGGCATACTCGCCTATCCGCTGATGAAGTTGATCACTCCCGTAGGCGCGCTTGTCGTGGCTAGCGTGGCGTTTTTGCTGTTGGGATTGCTTGCGATCTTCCCGGGGATACGCCGCAACTACACCTACACAGCGGCGGACAAAAAGGAGCGTAACGCCTCGCCCAAACAGCCTCGCGTGCGCAAGCCCAAAAAGGTCAAAGAGGCAAAGATCGAGCGCGCGGACATCCCCGCCATCACGGACTTTTCAAAGCCCGACTCCGCGGACAGACTGTATGTCGTGGACGTGGACGCCGAACCTCCTCGCGGCAGATTCGGCGCAAGAGGCGCGGAGGGGTACAGAGCTTTGGGCGGCTTCGATCCTCTCTTCCCCAACAGAAACGGCGGCTATGAGGACGAAGCGGTCGCGCCCGTCGCAAGGACGGACTACGGCATTCCTCCCGTCAGGCGCAGGACGTATGCTCCCGACGAGTTCCCCGCGCAGGAAAATCCCCCCATGCGCGGCGTTGGCCTCAGCGGCACGGAAAGGCAGGATATTTTGGGCGGCATGAGCGGAGACGAAGTGCGCAATCAATTCATACAAGGTCGCCGTCCCGACTCGGCTCCCAGATACGGCGAGCCCACTTTGAACGGCATGAATATGACTCAGATGCAGGAGGAGGAGAGAGCGCAGTTCACCCGCCGCGCGCCTTCCTTCATGTCCGAGGCAAGGTCCACGCCCGAAACGTCAAATCCCGTCAGGGCGGAACAGCCCTTGCCCCGCGTCCTTCCCGAGGACAGGACGGTCGTCCGTCCCACTCGCAGGATGGCGAGGACGGAGGACGTCAATCCCACTGTTCAAGCGGCGCAGGACGCCGTGGGCACTCAGCAGGTCAACGTGGGCATGCTCGGCGCGATAAACAGGGCGAGGACGCCCGAACAACCAGAAGCAACCGCGCAAACGACGTACGCAAAGCCCGCCGCTTACGCAGAGGCGTATCTTTCCCCCACGCAGGAGAGGAATGACGTCTATCCCGCGGATGCGCCCAAACCCGCGCAACCCGTTCAGCCTGTTCAGCCTGTTCAATCTGTTCAATACACTCAACCTGCACAACCCGTTCAGTATACTCAACCCACACAACCCGCGCCATACGCGCAACCCGTTCAGCCCGCTTTTGAGGAAGAAGAGGCGCAGGACGACGGAAGAGCGGATCAGGGCAGGATACGCCGTCCCGATCCGAACACGCTGACTTACAGCCCCGCGCCAAGCGACGGAAGGCTTGCAAGAGCGTTTTCGGGGACCGCGGTCGAGGGCAGGGATACAGTCAAACCCGCCGCGGTGCAGGACACTCCGCACGGCGTTCCCTCTCCTCCCCGACAGCGCGAGCAAAAGCCGCAAGAGGAGTCTGTCGCGGAGCCTGTTCATCAGCCGATAGAGGTCACGGGCGGGGATATGTCTCCGTCTAGGATACAGCAGGCGACGGACATCGCGCATCAATCCGCGCGTGACATCGAGAGGGCGGAGATACACGCCCGCATGCAGAACGTGCGCAAAAACATAGGCGCGTCCCCCTCGCAGGAGCAGGAGTTGAGGGCGGAAAAGGTCAAGGCGGCAAACGGAAGAGGTTTGAGCGCGCAACCCGAACAGCGCAGAGCCGCGGGCGGGGATACGGCTGAAAAAGCCGAGCAACCCGTCGTGGAAGAGACAAAGCCGCGCCGTCCGTATATGGCGCCTCCCGTCAGCCTGCTCAATCCCCCCGTCTTGGCAGACGATAGCGACCGCGACGAGGAGGAATTTGAAAGGAAGAAAGCAAGCCTTATCAAGGTTTTGGATGATTTTGACATCACAGCCAAATTTTTGGACAAACAGGTCGGCCCCACATTCACACTCTTCAGCCTTGCTGTTGAGATGAAGAAGGGCAGATCGGTCAGCTCCATTTTGGGATACACAAACGATATCGCCATGAAGATGGAGATAGACAAGGTGCGTATTTTGGCGCCCATCCCGGGGAAAAACGCGATCGGCGTGGAGATCCCCAACAAGCATCCTCGCAAGGTGACCCTCAGCGAGGTCATAGAGTCAGAGGAATTCAACACGCACAAGGATCCCGACACCTTTGCGATCGGCGTAAACCTTTACGGCAAAAGCGTCGTGGACACCATAGACAACCTGCCGCATCTTCTCATTGCGGGCTCCACGGGCGCGGGCAAGAGCTGTTGCGTACATTCGCTTATCGTCAGCTTGCTCTATCATTCCACGCCCGACGACGTGCGCTTCATCCTCATCGACCCCAAGTTGGTGGAGTTTATGCCGTATGCGGGCATACCTCACCTGTTGATGAACGAGATCATCAACAACCCCGAAGCGGCGATCCGCGCGCTCAATTGGGCGGTCGGCGAGATGGAAAGACGCCTCGGAGTGCTCGCGCAATACGGCTGTCAGAAGATATCCGATTACAACAATGTCGCCATCAAAAAAGGCATGAAAAAAATGTATCGGATCATCATCATCATAGACGAATTCGCAGATCTTATGTCCACGTCGAAGAAGCAGGCGGAAAATTTGGTGCAGAGGCTCGCGGCAAAGGCTAGGGCGGCGGGCATACACCTCATCATCGCCACGCAGCGCCCCTCCGTGGACGTCATCAGCGGCACGATCAAAAACAACATCCCTTGCCGTATCGCGCTGAGGGTCAGCGACAACGCGTCCAGCCGCACCATACTTGACTCGATCGGCGCGGAAAGTCTGCTCGGCAACGGCGATCTGCTGTATTTGGGCAAGGGCAAATCCATGCCCGAACGCATACAGGGCGCGTACATCTCTTCGCAGGAGCTTGTGTCGGTCATCGACTATGTAAAAGCCAACAACGATACGGACTTCGACGAAGAGGCAAGGAAGGCGATCGTCAACGAAAAGACGGAGAAAAAGGAAGAGAAACAGTCGGGCAAATCCTCAAATGAGGACTCTTTGCTTCCCGACCTCGTGGACGCGTTGGACGCGTGCATGAACTCGGGGCTTCCCGACTCGGACGGCAGGATAAGCATAAATCTGTTGCAACGCAGATGCGGTTTCGGATGGCCGAAGGCGTCGAGGATATTCGACGAACTTGTCAAGAGAGGATATGTCGAACTGTACGAGCCCAAAAAGTACAGATGCGCCATCACCGAGGAAGAGCTTGACGAACTCAAAGCGCTCCTCCCTCAGCAGAATGAGGAATGATTTTGAACAAATTCGGCAACCGATTTGCCGTATGGTAGGAGAAAGATGAAGATAGGCGCGGTTTCGCTTGGTTGCGACAAAAACAGAGTGGATTCCGAAAAGTTGCTCGCAAGGCTTGTCGCCGCGGGGCATGAACTCGTTTCGGACGAGCGGGCGGCGGACGCCATCATCATCAACACCTGCGCGTTCATCGACAGCGCAAAGGAAGAGGCGATAGACGAGATACTTTCCGCCGTTGCGCTGAAAAAGGAAAACCCATCCTTGAAGATCATCGTGACGGGCTGTCTTGCGCAAAGATATTCCGAGTCTTTGGAAGAGGAATTCCCCGAGGTGGACGCTTTTATGGGTATCGCGG
Source organism: uncultured Clostridia bacterium (assembly GCA_947625145.1). Classification (GTDB taxonomy): domain Bacteria; phylum Bacillota; class Clostridia; order Christensenellales; family CAG-917; genus CAG-475. The sequence goes on along the minus strand of CANQNC010000004.1, from coordinate 95,705 downwards.
ACTACGACGGCATTGCCGAGGTCGTGGAGAGCGTCGCGCAGGGGGACAGGGTGTTCCGCTTCGAAGGGCAGGACCCGTTTTATGCCGAGCGCGTGCTCACAACGCCGTATCACTATGCCTATCTCAAGATCGCCGAGGGCTGTTCCAACCACTGTACATATTGCGCAATTCCGTCCATAAGGGGCAAATATCGCTCCGAGAGCATGGAAAATCTGCTTTGCGAGGCAAAAAAGCTGAGCGACAGCGGCGTGAAAGAGCTGATCTTGGTCGCGCAGGACGTGTCGAGATACGGCATTGATCTTGACGGCAAACCCCATCTCGATCAACTTGTCCTCGCGCTCGAGGAGTTGGATTTCGAGTGGATACGGCTTATGTATCTCGAGCCCGAGATGGTGGACGACAAGCTCATCGAATTTGTCGTGACGCAGCCGAAAGTCGTCAAATATATGGATATTCCGCTTCAGCACGTGGACAGCGAAGTGCTGAGGCGCATGAACAGGCACACCGACGAGAGGAGCACTCTCGAGCTTGTGCGCAAAGTCAAAGACGCGGGGATATCCCTCAGGAGCACGTTTATATGCGGCTTCCCCGGGGAGAGCAAGGCGGCGTACGCCAAGCTGAAAGAGTTTGTGCAGAGCGGGCAGATCGATCAAGCTGGCTTCTTTGCGTACTCGCGCGAGGAGGGCACGGCGGCGGACAGGTTGGACGGCCATTTGAGCGAAAAGATCAAGGAGAAACGCGCAAACGAGCTGACGTCCATTCAGCAAAAGGTCATGCGCAAAAAAGCCAAGGCGCGCATAGGCGAAAGGGTCAAGGTCATCTATGACGGCGTTGACTACGACAAGCAAATGTTTGTGGGGCGCATGTCCACGCAGGCTCCCGATATCGACGGCAGAGTGCTGTTCGCGTCGGACGCGCCCGTGGAGATCGGCGACTTCTATGACGTGGAGATCGTCGGCACGGACTTCATAGACCTTGTGGGAAAGGTCATACAATAACTTCGCGGGAGAGGACGGCAACGTATGATAAAGGAAGTCATGAAGATATGCGGACTTGCTTACGACAAGATCGAGGAGCGACTGTTGCCTTTTGCAAATGAAGGAGTGCTTTTCGAGATCCGCGAAAGCTGTCTTGACGCCACGGTCACATTGTCGTCCGAGCTGACCTCAGCGGAGTTTGACAAGGTGCGCTCGAACGTGTTTCAGGCGTTCCGCGATGAGATATATTCCTCTTTCGACATATCGCTCGCGCAGGCGGCGGCAAATCAGCTCAAACTGAACGGCCGCACTCTGGCGGTTGCGGAAAGCCTTACGGGTGGGCTTGTCAGCAGCATGCTTACGGACATTCCCGGCATAAGCGAGGTCTTTTTCGAGGGGATAGTGTGCTACAACAAGTTGTCCAAAACCGAGAGGTTGGGCGTGTCTACGGAAACCCTTGCAACAGAAGGCGCGATCAGCAGACAGACCGCGTTTGAAATGGTGCGCGGGCTGTGCGTCTCGCCCGTGGACATAGGGCTTTCGACGACGGGGCTTGCGGGGCCCGATCCCGACGAGGGCAAACCCGTGGGACTTGTGTATATCGGCGTGGGCGCGGGGGATTATATCCGCGTGTTCGAGCACAGGCTCAGCGGCTCGCGCGCGACGATAAGGCAGGCGACGGCAAACCTAGCGCTCGGCTATCTCGTGCATTATCTGAGAGGGGAATTGCTTCTGAAAGGCTAACGGTGTCCCGTTTTCGGGACATAAAAGATGATATATTAAAACAAACAAATCTTACAAGTCAAAGGAGATTCGGTTATGGCAGAAAAGGAAAAGGCACCCAAGTCCAGACAGGAGAATTTGCAGGACGCGCTCGCCAAGATAGAAAAGCAGTTCGGCAAAGGCTCCATCATGCGCATGGGAGACGAAAATATTCAGATGGTTGAGGCGATCTCGACGGGATGTCTCACTCTTGACATCGCGCTGGGGATTGGCGGCATCCCGAAGGGCAGGATAGTGGAGATCTACGGCCCCGAGTCCTCGGGTAAGACCACGGTTGCGCTGCACTGTGTGGCGGAAGTGCAAAAGGCGGGAGGCACGGCGGCGTACATAGACGCGGAGCACGCCATAGACCCTGTGTATGCGCAAAACCTCGGCGTGAAGTTGGAGGATCTGTATATCTCTCAGCCCGACGACGGCGAGCAGGCGCTCGACATCGTGGAAACGCTTGTCAGAAGCGGAGCGGTGGACATCATCGTCGTGGACTCTGTTGCCGCGCTCACTCCCCGCGCCGAGATAGACGGGGATATGGGCGACAGCCACGTGGGCTTGCAAGCGAGGCTCATGTCGCAGGCGCTCAGAAAGCTGACCGCCGTGTCGTCAAAGAGCAAGTGCACCATCATCTTCATCAATCAGCTCAGGGAAAAGGTGGGCGTCGTGTACGGCAATCCCGAGACCACAACGGGCGGCAAGGCGCTGAAGTTTTATGCGTCCGTAAGGATAGACATCCGCAAGAAGGACGCCATAAAGGACGGCGCGGACATCATTGGCAACCACGTCGCCGCAAAGATCGTCAAAAACAAGGTCGCGCCGCCGTTTAAGGTCGCCGAATTCGACATTTTGTACGGCAAGGGCATCTCCAACACGGGTTGCGTGCTTGACGTCGCGGTGGACAACGGCATCGTGCAAAAGGGCGGAAGTTGGTTCAGCTACAACGACGAAAAGATAGGTCAGGGCAGAGACAGAGCGATAGACTTCCTCGACAGCCATCCCGACATCTTCGAGGAGATCAACGCGAAGATCAGAGCGAGGTTTGAAGCCGCAAGGACAAAACAATCCGACGATCAAGGCGAATAAACAGGTCAAACAAAAACCGTGGGCTTCCACGGTTTTTTCATGTCCGCGTTCGGCTTGCGGTTGAAGGCGTAAAGCCGTTTTGCGACAACTTCGCATTTTCCGTTCGGCGTACCAAAACCCGTCTTTCGACGGGTTTTTTGCGCCGAATGAAAATTTCGCTTCGCTCAATTTTGCGCAATCGTGTGCCGATTCGCCTGCGGCGAAGTCTTGCACAGCGGGAGTTGCGTCCCGCTGTCGGCTGCGCCGCCACCACTCCCGTAAGGGCTGTGAAGCGACGGAAACCCCCACTTCACAGGATACAGGAGTCTGCGGCATGCGTTTAATATACTTATTACAAAAAATTCCCAGCCCATGTGATTCAAGATAGGTTGGGATTGGCGTTCCCGATCGGAGGCGGGACTCATTTTGTCGAGGCAAACAGCCTGAGCAAAAACAGGGTCGCGCCGAAGATGATGGTCAAAACTCCGATGCCTACAAACAGTCCGTCAAGCATATGCGCGCCGCTTGCGACAAACAAACTTCCCACGAGCGCAAGCATGACGGGGACTGTCACAATACGCGCTTTATCCGTCGTATTTGAGGACTTAAACAACGATATCGTGACAATGACGCTGTAAATCGCATAGGCTATCAGCGCGACTCCGAGCAAAATGAGCGCCACTCTGACCGCGACCCACGCGAGGATAATGCTCGTCGCGCCCACCGCAAGACGGACGCCCGCGGAGGCGTAGTTTTTGCGCGCGACAAGCAACATCCCCCACAGTATCAAACCTATGCCGACCAGCGTGATCGCCACGCTGACAAGTTGCGCTCTGAACGCCGCAAACAAAACTCCCGCGGCAATGAGCGCGCCTCCGATGAAATATTGTCTGTATTGTCCGTCCGTCAAGACTGTGCCAAACGCTTCGCTTTTCATCTTTTCACCTCGGCTTAGTATGCCGCTATGCCTCGGGAAAATACAGGACAAAGAGGAATTTGAAAATATTCAGACCTCCTTCGGCATTTTCGGACGTTGTAAGGTTTGTTTGGAGAGTACGGATTTTGAGCAAGGAGCCTGACAAAGAGGAGCTGTCCGCAAAAGATTTCTCCTTGCGATTTTGTTCTGCGAAGTCGCAAACCTTCCGAATGTGCAGACGCGCGGCTCTCGGCGTTTGAAAAGCCGTGACTCGCGCTTTGTCGAGTGGAATTTTGAATGGAAAGGGCGTTCTCATAACAACAAACCTAGTCATATCAACGGCGGGACGAATGGAAAATCCGTGCCACGCGCTCTGTCAGGGCGGCAATAACGGAAAAGTCGTGACCCGCGCTCTGTTTGGGAGATGATGATAGAAAAAGTCGTGCAAAAGCGGAAAAAAAGCTCCCAACCGAGGTCGGGAGCTTTTGCATATCAGCCGTTTTTTTATTCAAACTGTTCCACAACGATGCCCGCTTCGTTGAACAACTCCATGGAAAATTCGTCGGGATAGGGATATTTGTACACGACGCGCTTTATGCCGCTGTTGATGATGAGGCGGGTGCAGATCGTGCAGGGCTGATGAGTGCAATAAAGCGTTGCGCCCTCCACCGAAACGCCGAGTTTTGCCGCTTGACAAATGGCGTTTTGCTCGGCATGGACGGCATAGCACTTTTCGGCGTGCGTGCCGCTTGGGATCCCCAACTCGTCGCGCATGCAATAGCCCTTGTCCCTGCAAGTCAAGATGCCCGCGGGGGCGCCGTTGTAGCCCGTGGTCAAAATGCGTTTGTCCTTGACGATGATCGCTCCTATCGCGCGGCCCTGCCTTGCGCAACTTGTCCAGCTTGAAACAAACTCCGCCATTTCCATAAATCGCTTATCCCATTTGTCCATAGAATTTCCTCTCTTATTGTTTATATATAGGATACTAACATATTTTTTTTCAATATTCAACAGGGGAGTGCAAAATGCTCTCAAAAAAATCAAAAAAACTTAACATAAAATATTGACATTTGGCAGCCTTTGATATAAACTGTTAGCAGTCAAGCGCGATGAGTGCTAAAAACAAAAAATAAAATACGGAGGCGTATATATGACAATCAAACCATTGTTTGACAAGGTAGTCATCAAGGCTATCGAAAGCAGTGAAACGACGGCAAGCGGGATCGTGCTCCCCGGCACCGCCAAGGAAAGACCTCAGCTTGCAACCGTAATTGCGGTCGGCCCCGGCGGCATGCTGGACGGAAAGGAAGTGAAAATGGAAGTCAAAGTGGGCGACACAGTGCTTTACAGCAAGTATGCAGGAAGCGAATTTAAGTTGGACGGCGAGGAAGTGGTGATCGTCAGGCAGGCGGACATACTCGCTGTCGTAGAGTAAGGAGGTCATTATGGCAAAGCAATTCAAGTATGGAGACGAAGCAAGAAAGGCTCTTGAAGCGGGCGTAGACGCGCTTGCAAACACAGTCAAGATCACTCTCGGACCCAAGGGCAGAAACGTCGTTTTGGACAAGCCCTACGGCGCTCCGCTGATCACCAACGACGGCGTGACCATCGCAAAGGATATCGTGCTTGAGGACCCGTTTGAAAACATGGGCGCGCAGATCATTCGCGAAGTCGCCACAAAGACAAACGACGTCGCGGGAGACGGCACGACGACAGCCGCCGTGCTCGCGCAGGCGATCGTCAAGGAAGGGCTGAAAAACGTCGCCGCGGGCGCAAATCCCATCGCGCTGAAAAAGGGCATTTTGTTTGCCTCCGACGCCGCCGTTGCCGAACTCAGAAAGATCAGCAAGGACGTTGAGGACAGAGTTGCGATCGCGCAGGTCGCGTCCATTTCCGCGGGGGACGAGAGCGTGGGACAACTCATCTCGGACGCCATGGAAAAGGTCGGCAAGGACGGTGTGATCACGATCGAAGAGGGCAAGGCGATGCACACCGAACTGACCGTTGTTGAGGGCATGCAGTTTGACAGAGGCTATGTGTCTCCGTATCTTGTCACCAACACCGAAAAGATGATCGCCGAGCTCGACAATCCCGTCATCCTCATCACGGACAAGAAGATCAGCAACATTCAGGAGTTGCTTCCTCTGCTCGAGCAGGTGCTCAAAAACGGCTTGCGCCTTCTCATCATCTCGGACGACATCGAGGGCGAGGCGCTGACCACGATCATCCTCAACAAGCTCAAGGGCGTGTTCAATTGCGTTGCCGTCAAGGCTCCCGGCTTCGGCGACAGAAGGAAGGCGTATCTCGAAGATATCGCTATCCTCACGGGCGGCGTTTATGTGTCCTCCGACCTCGGCTATGAGCTGAAGGACGTCACGTTGGATATGCTCGGAAGGGCAAAATCCGTCAAAGTCGACAAAGACAACACCACCATCGTCGGCGGCGCGGGCGACGCGGAAAATATCGCGGCAAGAGTCGCGTCTCTGCGCGCGCAGATCGCAACCACCACTTCGGATTATGACAGAGAAAAGTTGCAGGAAAGAGTGGCAAAACTCGCGGGCGGCGTCGCGGTGATCGGCGTCGGCGCGGCAACCGAAGTGGAGATGAAGGAAAAGAAGTTGCGCATAGAGGACGCTCTCAACGCCACTCGCGCGGCTGTTGAAGAGGGTATTGTCCCCGGCGGCGGCGTTGCGTTGCTCTCGGTCATACCCGCTGTCAAAAAGGCTTGCGCAAAGCTGGAAGGCGACGAACTTACGGGCGCAAAAGTCGTGCTTCGCTCCCTCGAGGCTCCCGTCAGACAGATCGCCGCAAACGCGGGTGTGGACGGCGGCATAGTCGCAAACAACATCCTCAACTCCAAAAAGGCGAGCTATGGCTATGACGCGGCAAAGGACGTGTATTGCGACATGGTCAAAGCGGGCATTCTCGACCCCACCAAGGTCACTCGCAGCGCTCTGCAAAACGCGGCGTCGGTGGCAAGCACTCTGCTTACGACCGAAAGCCTCGTCACGGACATCAAGGAGCCCGTCGCTCCCGCAGCGCCCGCCGCTCCCGATATGTACTAAGCCAACATGCGCCTGTTTGGGCGAACTTGGGATATCGCATGCGCGCGTATAAGCGGATATGCGTATATCACAGGCTTGCGCCGATAAGCCGATTTGCAATATCGCATTTGCCCGCATATGGGCGTATCCGAAAAAACCACAGGGGATCGCAAAATCAATTGCGGTCCCTTGTCTGTTTTCAAAATCAATTGCCTTTCTGTATTTTTTCATTCTTTAACCGCGCTTCAAAAGCGTATGACCGAGCGTAAGGGGTGCGTAGTGTAGAGAATGACTAGGCGTAATGGGTGTGTAACTCCAAGGTATGACCGGGCGTAAAAGGTGCGTAGCTCGCACATTTGATGAGAGGATGACTAGGCGTAAAAGGTGCGAAGGCAGTGTAGAGGACATAAGATTTTCAAAGAAAAAACTTTCATCTTTTAGGTTATTGCTTAAAACAAATTTACACTTCTTTGTTGGTATTTTCTTACTTTATTTTATCAACGCGGCGTACTCCAAAAGCGCATGACCGGGCGTAAATGGTGCGTAGTGTAGAGAATGACCGGGCGTAAAGGGTGCGTAGTGTAGAGAATGACTAGGCGTAATGGGTGTGTAACTCCAAGGTATGACTAGGCGTAAAGGGTGCGTGCATTAGCGAATGACCGGGTGTAAAGGGTGTGTAGGCAGGAGAGGAAATTGGGCGGTTTTTGATAAAAAAGAAGCGGGGAAGAGGTCCCCGCTTTGTGTGATGATCGTTGCCAAAAGTCAGTCTACAAAGCGACCCGTGCGACGTTTTTTCCTCTTTTTCTTTTGCGAAGTGCGGTTTGCTATGGCGGTCGGAGAGATGTTGTACGCGTCCTCGATCTCGTCTTTCAGCTTGTCCATTGTCATATAGCGTTTGATCTCGCCGTGTTTGACGACGGAAATTATGCCCGTCTCCTCGCTGACGACGATGGACAGAACATCCGTCTCCTCGGTGATGCCTATCGCGGCGCGGTGGCGAGTGCCCATCTCCTTGTTTACGTTGCGTTGAGTCAGCGTAAGGAAACAGCCCGCGGCGACGATTTTGTTGCCGCGCACGATGACGGCGCCGTCGTGCAGGGGAGCTTTTGTGTTGAAAATGCTTTCGAGCAGGGCGGCGGAAAGCGTCGCGCCGAGGCGGGTCCCGGTGTCGAGGATGTTGTCGTGTATGTCGCCTACGGAGTCGATGATGATGATCGCGCCCACGTCCTGTTTTGCCATATCCTGACATGCGGTGAGGATCTCGGCGGTTGCGTCGCGAAGTTCGTCGTCGCTTCCGGGGATGTCCACATTTTTGCTTGACGACACCTTTTGGAAGATGTTTTTGAAGTCGCTTTGATAGACGACGCACGCGGTGACCAAGCCGAATATCACCACATAATGCAGAATGTACTGCGCAAGTTGCAAGACGGCTCCGCCCACGAAATCCGCGAGGATCTGAACGGCAAGCTCAAGCACCACGCCCGCCAAAAGCAGGATAAGCACCTTGACGTTGTGCTTGTACACAAAAAACAGCACCATGACAACAAGCACTATGGCAAGTATCACAAAGTCGATCAGGGCGTACAGATTGAGATTTGTGAAGAAATCCTTGAAGTTGTAATCCATAAAATCCTCTCCTGAAATTATTGCCTGCAAAAGCGCGGTTTGCGCCTTCACTCAAGATCTTCAAACACCTTTTCCTTTTCTTTTTTTGGTTGGGGGTCAGACGACAGATCGCCGAAAACGTCCTCGGGTCTGCGGTTTGCCGCGTAAATGGGGTCTGCGTGCGAGGCGTAATAGTCCCCGCGAGTCTCGGGGTCGCGGAAGAGCATGCGCCGTTTGTTCAGCAAAGCGCCCACGACGATGGCGGAGATCACGTACGCGATGTAGACGCACGCGCCCGTGATGATGGCGGCGATATCCAAAGTGGAGATGTCGACCACAAGCGTATAGCCCGCGTCCGCAAACAAGCCCGCAAACAAGGGGTTTGCCGCCGCCGACGCAAGTATCCACGGATCCGCGCTTCTGTACGCGACGACCAAGCCCTCGGCGATGAAAAATATCATGGCATACGCTCTGAACGCGTTGTATTTTTCAACGGGATTTAGGTTGTAAAACCTGCATATGACAAGGAAGAACATGCAAAGCATCGCCGCGTTTATCAACAGCGGTTGAAGGACGTAATCGGCAAAGACGGACGCCGCGGGGTCGAGGATGCCGAATATGTTTATGACGCCCACCACAAATTTTGCCGCCGCCGCAAACAGCATTGTCCAATAGCAGAAGTCGTTGCGGGATATGCTACGCACATACAGCCTTGCTCCTATCGACCACACGACCAGCGCGCAGATATATGTGATCGCCGCGGAAAGCGGACCTTCCAAGATCAAAACGAACGCGGTCGGCGCGGCGTCTGCCGCCGAGAGGTGGGAGGATATCATGTCCGCGATCGTCTGATAGATGCCGAACGCGCCGCGGACATAGCTCGCGAAGATGAGCGCGAGCCAGATATAACCATAATATTTTCTGTTGAGTTTGCTTGTTCCCATAATCACCTAGATATTCAAAAGTTCCAACACAGCCTGATGCATTGCGCTTTCGTCCGAGCGTTTGCCGCTTACGATGTCGTATTGCAGGGCGTGCAGGCGATCCACGCAACGCTTGAGCCTGATTTGCGTATAGCCGTCCACCTCTTTGCGCATGAAGTATATCGCGCCGCTCTTGACCCCCAAAAGCTCGGCAAGCGCGTCGTTGGTCAGGTTTTTGTTGAGAGATATGTGCAACAGCTTGCGATATCTGTCATACAGGCTTGAAAGGATGGTCCACGGCGCAAACCCCTCGTCTATGAGGTAGGAGAGGATGGTCAGCGCGTCGTTTGCGTTCTTTTTGCTTACGGCGTCGGCAAGCAGATATGCCTGATAGTCAAGGTCGGCGCCGACAAGCAGTCGAACGTCTCCGGGCAATATCTTGCCGTATGAGTAGGCTTTGAGCTTTTCTATCTCGCTTGCGATACGCGCCATGGAGCCTTGCGTGCGACGGACAAGCTCTTCCTCTGCGCGCGCGTCCATTTCCGCGGCGGGAGGGGCGGCGAGAAGTTTTGCTATCTGAGCGTGGAGCTCTTCCTCGCTCAAAGCGCCGCAATCCACCTTTTGACACGCTTTCGTCCCCACCTTTTTCGCGGTGGCGTCCGAGCCGTCCAGCACGAGTATCGAGCCGTGCACGGGGGAGGCAAGATAGGCGGCGAGCGTCGCGACGTCCTGTTCGCCCGGTTCCTTGTCGGGGGACAAGACGCATATCCTGTGCTCGTCAAACACTGGGACGGTCATAAGCGCGTCCACCGCCTCGTCCGCAGTTTGCACAGTGGAAAAGTTGAAGGACGCAAAATCCTCAAGCAACACGGACTTCAACAGCCTCTTCGCCTCGGACCGCAAAAAGCCGTCCCCGCCGACCAAAAGATAAGCCGCGGCAAACTTGGCGTCGCCGTTCAAAGCGCTGTTCAGATGGGCTGTAAGCTCGCCGAATTTCATATGATTATGATATCATCATTTTGCAAACCTGTAAAGAAACTGCAAAGATTTTTATAAATAATATAGTCAGTTCCGCCCGCGCTCCGCCCGCGCGCGAGTCGAACAAACGCGAAGCGGAACATTGCAGCCGAGGCGACGGGAAGGAAATTTTGCAATTTGCGGGGATACGCGCTTTTTGCTTTCAATGGGCGGCTTTTTCGGAAAGAGGCGCGGGGTTGACAAGATCGTTTACAAACCGAAGTCGAAATGATATAATAAATCGTCGAATAAATTTGCGAGAGGTCTTTATGCGGATAGGAATTGTAGGAATGGGGCAAGGCGGCATGACCGCCGCGTATCATCTGAAAAAATCCGGCGCGGACGTGACGGTGTTCGAGGCGCGCGCCCGCGGGGAAGTGAGCTATGATTGGGAGGACGACATCAGGTCGGACATCTTCGGGCTGTGCGAGCTTCCCATGCCGAGTCAAAGCGTATACAGGCAAAAGCTCAAGTGGCTGTTTGTCTCTCCCGACTGGCAACATTCCTTGCCCGTGCCACCTCTTCCGCCCATGGAGGAGATCTCCGTGCACAGGCGGGGGCTAAGCGAGTATTTCGCTTCGCTTGCCGAGGAGGCGGGTTGCGAGCTACGCTTTGAGGAAAAAGTCCTTTCGCTGACCATAAAAGACGAGAAAGTGGCGGGCGTAAAGACGGAAAAAGGGGAGTACGACTTCGACCTCGTGATAGACGCAAGCGGAATGGATTCTCCTTTCAGGGCGCAACTTCCCGCAAAATATCACGTGCAGGCGTCCCCCGACGACGAGGGAGTTTTGTACGGCTATCGCGCGTTTTTCCGCAAAACTCCGAATACGCACACGCTTGCCGAGGGCATAGAGTGCACGATGTCCGTCAAGCACATGGGCAAAAGCGGGATCAGTTGGGCAAACCTCGTGGGCGACGTCGTGGACGTGCTCGTCGCCCGCACCTATCCCTTTGACGAGAAGGAGACCGAGGAAGCGTTGGAGGACCTTCGGACGCACGTTTCCATCCTGTCAAACGAGCTGATCTTCGGACAGCGCGTGCGAATTTGTCTGCGCGCCACCATACCCGTGGGCGTTGCGGACGGCTATGTCGCGATAGGGGATTCCGCGTTTATGACCATGCCGCTGATGGGCAGTGGGATAGAGTCATCCATGAAGGCGGGCAAGCGGCTTGCCGACTTTGTTGCGCATGAGCCGAGCGCGGACTTTTCGGCGGCGCGGCTGTGGGGATTTTGGAGAGAATACATGGCGCAGGCGGGGGCGGATTTCGCCTTCATAGACTCGCTCAAAAGATGGGCGCTTTCGCAAAAGGCGAAGAGGATAGATTGGGTGTTCGGCGGCGGCTTGATAGAGCAGAGCGACCTCGCCTTGGTGTCCACCGAGGAAGGGGGCAAGCTCTCTCTTCCCCTCCGCTCCGTCTTGAAAAAGGCGGGGATACTTCTCGTGCATCCCGCATTCACTTTCGGCGCGATAGGAGCGCTTCTTCGCGCGGCGAAGGCAAAGCGCGCCGCGAAGCGCGTCCCGAAGGAGTATTCGGAAAAAAAGATTTCAAAATGGGCGGGGAAGTACGAAAGAGCCCTCGTCCGCAAAAAGAGGAAGAGCGCAAAATAGGATGAAGCAGCCCGAAAAAATCACATACAAGATCGCAAGGATGGCGTTGCACCGCTTCGAGGAACCCTGCATTTCGGGGGATAGGGGAAGCGGGACTATTTTCTTTTCGGGTTGCAATCTGCGTTGCGCGTTTTGTCAAAATCATGAAATATCCGCTTTGGGCAAGGGGCTGGAAGTTGATGAGGACAAGCTGATCTACGGCATGCAAAAGTTGGAAGCCGAGGGCGCGCACAACATCAATCTTGTGACGCCGACAATGCACGTCAACAAACTGATACACACCCTTCAGCGTGCAAAAAAGGCGGTTAAAGTGCCGATCGTGTGGAATAGTAGCGGATATGAGACTGTCGCCAACCTCAAAAAGTTGGAGGGGCTTGTGGACGTCTACCTGCCCGATTTCAAGTACAGCGACGACTCGCTGGCCTTTGAATATTCGCACGCGAAAAACTATTTTGAAATTGCGTGCGCGGCTGTGCGCGAGATGCGCCGCCAACAGCCCGCGGACGTATTCGAGGACGGAATGATGCAAAAGGGCGTGATCGTCAGGCACCTCGTGTTGCCGAACGCTGTGGACAACGCGCGGGGAGTTTTTGAGGAGATCGCAAAGATAGACAAGTCCATGTACGTGTCCGTGATGGGGCAGTATTTCCCCACCGCGCAAGTTGCGGGGCATCCCGTCCTCGGGCGTAGGCTCGAGGAGGGGGAGTACGACCGAGCGATACGCGCCTTTTTTCACGCAGGGCTGACAAACGGCTTTTCGCAGGAGTTGGACAGCGCGACGGAGGAGTACGTCCCCTCTTTCGACCTCTCCCTCCTCGAGGAATTTTTGGAATTGCAGAAGGGGGCGAGGACACGCGATTGAGGAGCGTTCGGGCGCGCGTTTGAAAACGCGAAAACACTATTTGTATTTTGGACGTTTCCAAACGCGAATTTTTTGTCGAAAACATTTGCCAAGCAAAAACAGGCGTGATAAAATGTTTGCAATATTGTGGAGGCGTGATATGAGCGTGTGCGGAAACGGAATGTTCATTTGCGGATACGAAGCGGGTTTTGCAATTCCCTCTCTCATTCTCACCCTTCGTGCTGTCAGCGCTTGAAAAAGATGTCCTTGTCGGGGCACCTTTTTTTTGTGGAAAACCGAAAATCTTTTATAGGAGAAAAGAATATGGCAAACAACAATCTTGTCTATGACGTGCGTGATGTGCCGAAGCCTTTTGGAAAGCTCTTGGTCTTTGCTTTCCAGCAGGTGTTGGCGATCATGGCAGCAACAATCGCCGTCCCGACCATCGTCGGCAAACCGGCTGACATTCCCGCGGCGATACTCGGCGCAGGTTTGGGTACGATCGTTTACTTGCTCTTCACAAGGTTCAAGAGCCCTGTGTTCCTCGGCAGTTCCTTCGCGTTTTTGAGCTCTTTGAGCGTTGCGATAGGTTTCGGCTATTTCGGCGTGATCATCGGATCCGTTTTCGCGGGGCTTGTGTATGTTGTGCTTGCTCTCATCATTCACTTTGCTGGCACGAAGTGGGTCAGCAAGTTGATGCCTCCCGTCATCATCGGGCCTACGGTGGCTCTGATCGGATTGAACCTTGCCGTCAACGCTATGGGCGACATAGTGAAGGCAAACGGGGACGGGATCAACGGCGGCTACAACCTCATCGCTTTGTTGTGCGGCCTTGTGACCTTCATCACCATCATCATCTGCTCCTCTCAAAAGAGATTTAAGAGCATGAAGCTCATCCCCTTCATCATCGGCATCGGCGCGGGCTATATCGTGGCTTCTCTGTTCTCGGCGATCGGCTACGGCGCAAATGTTGAATATTTGAAGATAGTCAACTGGTCTCCTCTTGTGGAAAATTTCAGAAATGTCACTGTCGAGTCCTTCCTTACATATCCCAGATTTGCGCTTGTCCACGGCATCTCGGACGCCGTGAATGGCAAAGACGCGCTTACGGCGGCAGGCGTTGCGGAGATCGCGATCGCGTTCATTCCCGTCGCGCTCGTCGTGTTTGCGGAGCATATTGCGGACCATAAGAACCTCGGTTCCATCATCGGCAGAGATCTTGTCGAAGGCGAGCCCGGGCTCAAGAGGACCCTCCTCGGCGACGGCGTCGGCTCTATCGTCGGCACGATCTTCGGTTTCTGCCCCAACACGACTTACGGCGAGTCCGTGGGTTGCGTGGCTATCACCAAAAACGCGTCCGTTTGGACCATACTCACCGCGGCATGCATGTGCATAGTGCTCAGCTTCATCAGCCCGCTCATGTGCCTGTTGCAAACCATCCCCAGCTGCGTGATGGGCGGCGTGTGCCTCACGCTGTACGGCTTCATCGCGGTCAGCGGACTTAAGATGTTCAAAAACATCGACCTCGGCGAAAACAGAAATCTGTTTGTGGTCAGCGCGATCCTCATCTCGGGCATCGGCGGCCTTGCGATCAAGATCCCGTATCATGCTACAAGCGGTTTGGTCGACAAAGCGATCCAGATCACTCCTATCGCGACCGCACTCATCCTCGGCATTGTGACCAACGCCATCATTTCCGCGATCGAGAAGAAGGGAGGCAACGACGAGAAGCCCGAAAGCCTTATGGCGGCTCCCGTAGGCGCGGACGCGACCTATGACGTCGGAGCGGAGGAAGAGGTTCCCGTGGCGGACGAAGCTCCTGCGGCAGAGGAAGCGGCGGCTTTGCAAGAGACTCAAGCGGCCGAGGAAGTTGCGGCGGACAACGCGCCTGCTGAGGAAAACTGACATTGCAAAACTTCGGGGACGGAGGACAACTCCGTCCCTCAAAACAGGAGATGGGGACGCTCCCGTCCCATGTCAAGGAGAAATATGAAAGAATATAAAAACGTAACGATTTTCAATCATCCTCTCATCATGCACAAGATCGCGATACTCCGCGACGAGAGGACGGGTATGAAGGAGTTCAGAGAGCTTGTCGAAGAGATCACCACGCTGATGGTTTACGAGGCGTTCAAGGACGTGCCCACCAAAAAGATCATGGTCAAAACTCCTCTTGAGGAGGTTGAGCAGACAATTGTGGAAGAGCACGCCGTCACGATCGTCCCCATACTTCGCGCGGGGCTTGGAATGGTCAACGGCGTACATACGCTGTTCCCGACGGCAAGGGTGGGGCATATCGGCCTCTATCGCGACGAGGAGACCCTCGAACCGCACGAGTATTATTGCAAACTGCCCGACGGCATCGAAAACAGCGTCGTCGTGCTTTTGGACCCAATGCTCGCGACGGGCGGAAGCGCGGTCGGCGCAATAGATATGCTGAAAAAGCGCGGTTGCAAAAACATCTGCCTGATGAACATCATCGGCGTGCCGCAGGGCATAAAGACGGTCGCAGAGGCGCATCCCGACGTCAAGATCTATGTCTCCACGCTTGATCGCGGGCTGAACGAGCACGGCTATATCCTTCCCGGGCTCGGAGACGCGGGGGACAGACTGTTCGGCACAAAGTGACCAAAGTTCAAACAAAACGAGAAGCGGCGCAAGCGCGCCGCTTTTTGCATGAAAAAAAGCCGCGAAAGCGGCGGGGCGTCAATAGTTGCGCCGACCTATCAAATAGTCCACGGACACGCCGAAATAGATGCTGAGCTCTATCAAAATGTCATAGTCGGGTTGATTTCTTCCGACCTCCCAGCCCGAAACCGTGCTTTTTGACACTTTCAAATGCTCGGCAAGTTCCGCCTGCAACAGCTTCCGCTCCTGCCTTAAGGATTTGAGCCTTTCGGGAAAACATGTGTGCAGCATAAAGACCTCCAATGCGATATTGAAATTGTAGAATACAAATCGTGTTTTGTCAACTGAATTTTGCAAAGCCGCGCGAATAAGTCGGGTTTGGCGGGAAAAAGCGGCGTTTTCAAATTGTATATACAGCTGAAAATGCATAATTATGCACAAAAATCGTGAATAATTGCATATTTTTCATAAAATCGGGGCTTAAAATTCATTAAAATTTATAAATATGTGAAAATGTTTGACTATGGTCCGGCGTTTTTGATAGAATGACATCGGACCGCGGACAATGCAGACGTATATTGTATTGTCTTTAAGGCTTGACTGAGACGGAATATAAAGCGACGCGCTTGTGTGATATACGTACGCAACGCGCATGCGCAGTCCACAGCCCGCTTCACGCGAGCGAGGGAGGGATCATGAAAAACAAACTTTTGAAAATTTTGCCCATAGCGCTCATTTTGCTGTTTATGGTGTTGGTGACGCTTGCGTCATGCAATCCGCAAGATCAAGGCAAGTTGGTGCTGCATTTGGGCGGAGTGGGCAATGATATCGTCGTGGACGATCTTTCAAAGTTGCCGAGCATAAGCGACACGGAGGATTGGCATTTCGGCGGCTGGTACGAGGACGAGACGCTTCAAACCGAGGCGACCCTTCCAACCGAGTTGTCCAAGGGGACGCTTGACCTGTACGCCAAGTGGTACAGGACCTACACCGTGTTCGCGGCGCTCGAGACGCTTGACGGCGACCAAGCAAGCGGAGTTTACGAAGTTGACGAAACGTACACCCGCAGTTATGAGTACGTCAAAAGCGACAGCGACGAAGTGGAGGCAGAAGCGCTTGTCATCCCGGGCTTCGAGTTGGCAACTTCCTCCCGCACCCTGAAAGTGTCCTCCAAGGACGGCGCGAGCATACAGCTCAACTACGACCGCAAGACATTTGAAGTGACTTTCAGAAGCGGTCAGGGCAGTCGGACGTTGCAGATGGTCTACGGCGCTCCGTTGCCCGAGGCGTTTGAATTTGTGCAGGGCGACGATCGTCATCGTTTTGCGGGTTGGCGTTCGGGCGATCAAGCGGGCGCTCCCGGCTCTCCCATGCTTGTCGAGGGCGGAGTTTACACCGCGGAATTCGACGAGGCAAAGACGGACGTGTTCGGCGGCGAGGACCTTTTGTTTGCGGCAAGCCTCGAGGAAGGCGCCGTCTATTTGCACAGAGACGGCATGCCCGAAAAGAAGGGCGCGCTGAAAGAGGACGGAAGTTTCGGCTTTACGCTTGACAGCGGCGAGGTCGTAGGCGGCAGAGTGAAGGACGAATGGTTCTACTATTTCAAGGATTCCGTGGAAAAGAGATACGCAAGCTATGAAAATTCAAATTCGTACATAGAGTTTTTGCCCGACGGCAAGGCGGTCTACGTCAACGCGGCGGGCGAGAGCAAGGACGGCGTTTACGATTTGCAACTTGAATACGGCACCTACGTTTTCATCTCGGACGACGGGCAGACGTCCTTTGCGTTCGACATCGAAACAGTGGACGAAAATCTGTATTTCATCGCGGCAAAAGAGGACGAAGTGGGCATGTTCGGCGCAGTGGCGGCGGATGGCGATTGGGTCGTGATCGTCTTGAACGGCGTGGGCGGAGCAAGCATGTACAACGCCGAAAACTCCTTGGACGGCTATTACGAATACGACGAGGATTCGTCCAGCTTCACGCTGTATATGGTCGTCGGCGAAACGGAGGACGGCGACGAGCAATATTCCACATATCGCGTGCGCTTGAAGAGAGAGGACGCTGGCAGCATAGGAGGCTATCAACTTGACGGCTCCTTCATCGTGTCGGACGGCATGGCGGGCAAATATTACGCTCATATGGAAGATCTGCTGCAAGCGGACAAGACAAACCCCGACGTTTTGATCGTCGACGGGTTCGGCGGCGGAACTTTCAAGGGCAAAGCCATCAATTATACAATCAGCGTTTACACGCTCACTGTGCAGGAAGCCTACGGCGAGGATTCGTACGTGGACGAAGAGCACTATCGCGTGGACTTCGACCTTGACGGCGAGCACTATATGCTCGCGCTCGACAACAGTTGGTCCTCTCCCGATTCCGAGTTTTACGTGCCCATGATCGGGGAGCCCGAACTTGTGCAATTTGCGGCGTCGTCGCAGTTGCAGTACATCTACGGCGACGAGTACGAGGACATGTATGGTGCGTTCCTCTATCTTTACGGCAAAGGGGAAACTTTTGTGTATGTCTACTCGTATTATCAGGGCAGTCTTTCGGGGCTGTACGTGTTCGAGCAGGTGGACTATGGCTATATCTCCTATGACGAGAGCAAAGATCTGTATCATTTCGAAACAAAGGACGATTATTTCGGCGTGACGGGAGAAAACTTCTCCTTCATGTATGACGAAAACGATCTTGTGATCACGCAGACCTACGCCGAGGAGCAAACTGTCATCGAGGACATCCTTTGGTTGGACATCTTCGGATACGCCCACTATGTCCGCAGTGACGGCAGGCAGATGGAAGTCACCTACACAGTGGACTATTCAAGCGAGCTGTTCGGCTTCAACCTCATCACTTTCCGCGTCAACGATCCCGTCAGATACGCAAACGGCATGTTGCACGTGTGGGTGACCTTCGACGAGGATGAAAACACAGACGAGCATAACAACAAAAAAGAAAAAATGTATTTCGAGCCCATCGAGCAACCTGCGGCGGACGGGGAGGAACCCGTATCCCGCACGGCGCTGATGAGCGACACCAACGCCTACGGCATGATCTTCTTCGTCGTCTACGGCGAGGGAGAAGAGGGGGACGTCGCCTACGTCGCGTACGCCATGGGAAGCGACACGACCGACTCGTACTATTATTTCCTCAAAGGCAATTGGACGGAGGACGGCAACATCGCCACCTTCCAAGTCAACGAGGAGGATATCGAAACATACACGGAATATCTCGCGTCTCAAAAAACGCCAGAACTTAAAATGTATTTCAATTGCACGGTCAAAGTGAACGGCGACGGAAATTGCGCCATCTACGACAACGTCGTACATTTGGACACCGAAAACGGGATCTTGGATCTTGACGGCTACGGCAAAGCGACTTTGCAATCCGACAACGGATTGAGGTTTTCAAACGCCAACTACGCCATAGTTGACGATATCGTCCAAGTTGAGACAATCGAAGGCGGCGTGACGATCTTCCGCTATATCCACCTCATAAGAGACGAAGAGGACAAGATCGTAGACTTCAAGATCGCGGGAGACGAGAGCGGCGAGTATTATATGTTCGGTTCGGACGGATATATCATTTCGGAGGGCGGATACTTCATATTCCTCGGCTACGGCGTCGTGATCTACAACTCCTCAAGTTGGGGCAGTCTTTACGGCGAATATGAGTCAACGGGCAACAAGGTCAGCTTCGGCGAAGACGTGTTCGACGAGTATGAGCTTACGTTTATGTATGACGAGACAACTGTCTTGATGCAACAGACCATAGCCGTCTTGCACCGCACTCTGTCAAACGGCAGAGAGCAGGTGCTGGCGGGCGAATTTATCGGCAGAGACAGCATATATCAAAACTTCGATGTCGAAGGCGGCGGGCGCATAATAAGCGACGGCTATCACACGAGCGTTTACGAGGCGGCGGACGGGAACAGTTTCAAAGGCTATGCGCAATACGTCGCCGTGTCCGACAAGGACTACAATTCAAGCTCGGGACCGGTCGCGGACACAGCCGGCGAGAGGAAGAATGTGCTCTTCGGGATATATGATGAGGATGAAAACATTGTAAGATCCCTCCTCTTCGACGTGCTCGACAACGGCAAGCTCTCGTTGCGCGACAACTGCTACGGGACGTATCAAGAGGTGGAAAACAACGTGGCGTCCGCCAACTACATGTATCTTGACGGCCACGGCAACGCGACGCTCTACGACGGGGGCGGAAACGAGATCGGCAAAGGTACGTACCGGCTGTCGCCCGAAATTGACTCCCACGCCATAAAATTTATCCCGAACGAGGATGAGGGCGAGGATGTCGAGGCGTTTGTGTTCGGCTTGTTCTCGGCGACAGTCTCGGAGGATGAATATCATCAATTGTACATCAAATACAACGGCAACGACGGCGTGTACGTCTCAGAGGATTGGGAGATCTTGAAGCTGGATTCCTACGGGCAGGGCGTCATGATTGACAAATACGGCGTGAGCGTCGTGGGCGGCTACAGCGTGGTTTTGGAAAACGAAAGCGGCATGCTGATCAACTTCAAGGACAACGATGAAGTCATTCCGCATTACTTCACACTCGACAAGGCGAAGAGCGCTTTCTCAAGCCCCAAGGACGGATATATCGCGTTTGACGGATTGCTGTTGTACTATCAAGGAGACGACGTGGACATCGTGCTTCCCGACACCATTTTGACAGTCGCGGACGAGGCGTTCGATAAAAAGTCGTTGAGGTCTGTCGATTTCAACAAAGTGACCTCGATAGGCGACTTTATGTTTGAAAATATGACGTCCCTCGTGTCCGTGAAAGGCGAGAATGTGACGTTTGTGGGGAATTTCGCGTTTGACGGCTGCATAAACCTGCAAACGGTGGATATGCCCAACATCGAACAGATAGGAAGGCGCGGATTTGCGCTGTGCACAAATCTGACCTCAATCAAGCTCGACAAGGTTTCGGAAATAGGTCCGTACGCATTTGCAAGGGAAGCGGGCGGCGACAAGCTGAGGATAGACATGACGGCGCACGCCGCTCCCGCCTCGGTCATGGTGGGGGACTATGCGTTTGTCCCCGTTGTGGACGGCTCGCCCATGCTCAGCGGCTGTATAGACGTCAAGATCGTGCTGAAAGACATCCAAACCGTCAACACGATGATGAAGAGCGAGTGGTCCTCTGAAGTCAAGCCGAAGATGGGTATCGCGCTTGAAAACGACGATATGAACGGCATCAGCTACGTGAGCTTCCAAAACACCGCGGCGTACTATTTCGAAGAGGGTTCGCTTATCAAAAAGGTCACGCTTCAGGACGTTTCCACTGTCGCGCTGTACATGCCCGAGGAAAACGGCGTGAGGCTGTACTACAAGCAAGCTGACGAGACATATGTCGACAGCGGCGTTGTCCTCGAAGCGTTGCCGCAGATCACGCTTGACAACTCGCTCGCGTTCAGGACGTCCCGCAGTGCAAGCGCAAATCCCGTCATTCACACGTTTGACGTGGGCAGCGTGCAGATCAGATTGCAGATCGTCATTGCGACCTACGGCAACAGCTATGCGGGAGTGACCCTCAACGCGTGGTATGACGGCTCCGCGGCGGCAAGCGCGCAGATCAAGAGCGGGTCGGGCGTCGTGCGTCTGACCATGAGCGACGGCTCCATCTTCGATATCTCTGAATTTGAGGAGAGCGCGTGCAAACTCGACGTCATAGGCATGAACAGGATTATGGATTCCGACGACGGCGTGTACAGATTGCAAGTCAGCATAAAGGACAACAAGATCGCAGAAGTGCTCAACTTCCAAGAGTGCGAACGTCCCGACGCTCCCGAAAGCGAAAAGACATGGACGACAAGGGCGATCGTTTCCTCCAAGGTGGACGCAGAGGGCGCTTGCACTGTCGAAGTCTCAATCTACAGCGACGAAAATGCGGAATATGTCGTGAGTTATGACGTGGAAGGCGGCTCGCTTGAGGTAAGGTTGAATCGTTGGAAGTTCTTTGTGGATGAGCGCATGATGAAGGACGACGCTTCGTACTATGCCGATTGCTCGAATTGCGAGGTCAAGGCGGAGGATATCTACGAAGTCTATGACACGACAAGCAACTGGGCATATGCGGATCAATTGGCGGTCATAAGCGTCGTAAGGACGAATTACACCCTCGAAACGATAGAGAACGACTGCATGCGGGGCACAAACGTGTTTACGGTCACGACGGCGCAAGGCACCTACACGATGACGATCGTGGTCACGCAAAATCCGAGCAAGACGTCGTATTCCGCAAGCGTTACTGTCACAAAAGACGCTTGATCCGAAGATAAAGCGGGTTTTAAGGCGCAACAAGGGGTCGCAGATATTGCGACCCCTTTTCATATCCGCAAATTGCGCGTCTGCATGTAGTATACACGTGTTTTCCGCGACGCATACACGGTTTTGTCGCGGCGTATAGCGCGTTCTAACGTTGTATACGCCGATTTGTCGTTGCGAGTATGCGGTTTTGCGTTCGGCCGCGGTGCAAAAACGCATAATTTTGCCGCAATGTTGTATAATCGGCGGGAATGAATGCATAAAATCCGAGTCTATCCGTTTTTCATGAAAAATTTATACATTCAAAAAGTTGACATAAAGGGCGGTCGGTTGTATCATGATTTCATAAAATGTATAATTATAGGTATATACATTTATCCGAAGATCACGCTATGTTTGTCCTTGGCGCATACAGAGCGGACAAACGGCACGGCAACGCCGCAAAGGGCAATCTGTCCCGACAAACGCGGCGCATATGTCTTGAAGGAGGCGCTCATGAGCAACAAAAAGAAGTGGATACTGTCCCTTGTCCTGTGTTTGGTTTTGGCGATCGCGGCAACCCTCGCGCTTGCCGCTTGCGACCCCGCGGAGAAGAAAAATCCGACGGGGGACGGAAAGACGCACACCATGACGTTCGAAACCAACGGCGGCGACGAAACCGAGCCCATAAAGGCAAAGGGCGGAGCGGATATTTCCAAACTTATCCCCGAAGACCCCGTGATGGACGGCGTATATTTCGGCGGTTGGTATCTTGACGATGACTTTTCGGGGGACAAAGTTACGCTCCCCGACGTCATGCCCAACGAGGACGTGACCTACTACGCAAAGTGGGTGGTGCATTTTACGATCGTCCCGCAGATACAAAGCGCGGCCACGGGCAATTACGAGCCTGCAGTTGACAAGCAGGCGGGGCCTTTTGAGGCGGAACCGGGCGGCGCCATGGACGTCACAAGCTATATCCCCGAGCTTCGCGGCTACGAGCGGCGCATAATCGATCAAAGCGACATCACAAATCACCTGATGTCCCAAAAGGACAACGAGATCATGGTGTACTACTTGCCCAAGGACATAAACGTGGCGTATGACGCCAACCTCACGGGCGCGGTCGGCGACGGTATCCCCACGCAGTCCTACAAATTCGGGCAAAACTTCACGATACAGCCCAACAACTACAAACTTGCGGGCAACCGTTTTGCGGGTTGGTCCCTTTCGCGCTCGGGCAACGGCAGGATTTATCAGCCCTACGAGCAACTTCCCATGGGCAGCGAGGAGGCGGGGCTTCCCGACGAGGACTTCACTTTGTTTGCCGTTTGGGACAAGGGCTATGAAAGCGTCAATCTTCTCAACAACGGCGATATTTACGGCGGCGACGAGTTGCCGAGCATGGGCAAAGATTTTGTCTTTGCGTCCTCTCACACAAACGGCAAGGCGTATCTTGCAAGGTGCATGAGCATGCCCGCAGTCGCGGACAACTATTCCGAGATCGAGGGCACCTTCAACGAGGAGACGGGGGAATTTGTGTTCCTCACCGAGCGCGGAAACGCCCTCAAAGGCAAGGTGTATCCCGACGGACACTTCTCGTTTGAAAGCAGTCTCGACAAGGGGACAAACTTCATCTTCTTCGACGGCCTCGAAGGGGACATGGACGCCTCGTGCAGTCTTGAGATATTGGACGACTACGGCGCGGCAAAGCTGACTGTGGGAAGCGGAAAGTCGGTTGGCTTCATCTCCTCGTCGACAGACCTTTCGAGCAAGTATGCGGGGACTCTCCGCGCGGGAGAGTACGAGGGCGCCCTTTGGTACAACAACAACACGGAAGAGTTTGCGTTCGCTTTTTATGAGGAAAGAAGCGGCGCGCGCTATCAAGTCAATGTGTTTATGGCGCTTGGCACTGTACCTGCCGACGATCAGGGGCATGCGAACGTCGACGTCTTCCAGCTCAGAGGAGAGGAAGTCGGCGCATACGTGGGCGCGAGCAGTTCGGACCCGATCGTCATTTTGGACGGCTACGGCAAGGCGTACGTCAGCGCGGACGACTATTTCGAGGGCTACTATGAGTTTGACTCGAGAGGTTGCGTGCTTGTGACCGCGCAGAGCGAAAGCGGCTCCTACGCGCAATATCTCGTTGAAATGCAAACCTCCGTCAGGGGCTATTCGGACACTTTCCTGCCCAGATACGATCTTGTGGTCGGCGACCTGTCCCTTTACGGCGCTTTCGAGGGCGAGTATAACGGCGCAAGCGCAAGCCTCTATCTTGACGGCATGGGCTACGCCTTGCTGTACAACGACGGCGGCGAGATCGCGGAACAGACCTTCTCGTTTGCGCAGGGCAGTATGGACTCCATCCTGTCCATGCCCGCGGGGCTCTTCCTGCTTGACAGAAAAAATCAGGCGTTCTATCAGCTCCCCGAACTTCCATCGATCCGCAGTATAGCGGACCCCAACATAGGTTACGAAGAGGATTTGGGGCTCCTTTTGGAGCTTGACGGAGAGGACGCCTATCTCGTTTTGAAGAATGTGGACGCATACGACTCGGTCGTTCAAGGCTCTGTTTCGGACGCCACGGACGTGGACGCGCAGTCCATGAAGATGTTTACGTCCACCACTTTCTGCTTCGTTTTCTCGTGGAATGAAGAGGCCAAAAAGTATTACGCCAACGAAAACGGCGTCATGCTCGGCGGAGTCACGTTCAGCGTGGACGGAGGAGAGGGCGAGCTTACGTTTGCGCAAGACGGCGCGTTGACATACACGCCCGCAGAGGGCAACAAGCTCGAAGCTCAAAAGGGCGAATATCTCTATATCAACGGCCTCATTAAAGTCAGCAGCGGAGAGGACTTCATAGCGTTTTTGATCGTGGACCTCAACCACTGCGAAGCCCTCAGCGCAAACATATACACGCTGTATATGGCGGGCATGGTCGGCGAAGAGATGGAAATAGGCTTGATCGCGCAATCAAAGGACAACGGCTATGGCTGGATGCTCGCGCTCGGCGAGGACGGCGAACAAGAGTTTTACGGCGCGGGCGTGCTTGACGTTTACAACGGAGTCGAAAACGGCTATTATTTCACCGCGGGCGACTCGCTGTATATGTATTGCCTCCGCGAGGCCGAGGAGGGGACCGTCGCGATCTTCCCCAACGTGGTCTATCTTTACAGCGATACCTTCGACGCCACCGAGGACGCGGACAAATCCACGCTCAAGTTGGACTATTTCGGCAACGCGACCTACGTGAACAACGAGGGCGAGAAGTTTGAAGGCTTGGTGGAAACTCGCTCTTGGTACTATTTCTTCTCGGGACAAAAAGAGGGCGGCGAACCTCTTGAATTCTTCTTCGAGTTGGACGGCTCCTATTACGAATTTGCGATCGTGCAACCCTACGAGTTGAGGATAGCCATGGATCCCATGAATTGGGACGCTCCCGAATTCATCATCAAGGTGGAAACCGCAGAGGACGGCACGGGGCACAATGTCGCCTCTATTTACGAGCCCGAACTGTCAAACGACACGTATGTGTTGGGCGACATGATAGACAGCGGCTATGTCGAGGACGGCGAAACCGAAAATTATTTCAAATTTGTCGGCAGTCAATACAACTTCGAGTTTTATCTCAACACGTCCGTCAACAGGGAAAACGGCGGCTACTATATGCTCAAACGCGAAGAGATGAAGGAAGGCACGTTCGAAGAGGACGTCGCTGGCGCGGGAGACGGCGCGGAGAGCGTGACGGCTCCGAGCATACAGCTGGACAAATTCGGCAACGCGACCTTCACAGACGAAAAGGGCGTGCCGCATGAGGGCACGTACACTTCCGCCACGGGCTGGTACGAATGGTTTATGTTTGTCAGCTATTTGGGCAACACCGAAACCAACGAGCCCGAAGTGTCCTTTGTGTTTGCGATCGAGGACGGCAAACTTGTGCGCTATGACGTGGAATCGGATGAGATCGGCGAGGTGTACTCGTTTACATACAGCGGACAGACCTATTATATCAAATTCCCCGCAAACGCGAGCGGAGCGCAAGTCGACGTCAAACTTCAACAGGTCGGCGCGGACGGCAAAGTCGTGGATATTGCGGCGGGCAAGGTGAACATCACGGACGGGGATCTGCAAGGCGACGGTGACGTGTATTGCGAGTTTGTCTGCGGCGCGGTCGTGGACGGACAGACGGTGCCCGATCAGATCAAAAATCTCAAATTCAAGCTGTTGAACGTGAGCGGGAGCAGGATCTTGCTCAGATACGACTCCTCGTTGGATTTCACGCTCAACAACATCTTGGGCGGAAACTTCTATCTGTTCTATTATTACGGCGCCACGCGCTCGGACGGAACGAACTTTTTGAACGTCATAGGCTCCTTCTCCTGCAACGGCTATCTTGACGAGGCGGTGCTTGACGTCTACGACGATGAGATGCACGGCGCGATCGTGGACATAGAGTCGGGATACGATGAATCCGGATCTATCTATATCTACTACACGTTCATGGAAGATAAAACGGGCTATCAGTACATTGTGTATGCGCAGGAAGACCCCGAAACCGAGCAATTCTATTACGTTTTGCATGACGATTATATGGGTCCTCTTCTCCAATATTTCCCCGCGGCGGGAAGCGCGTATTTCTCGGGGCTGTACGCGGACGGCCTCGGCATGCTCATCCTTATGTCCGAATCCGATTATGATATCTATGGGTTCTATGACGTAAGAAGAGAGACTGTATACTACAATGATGGCTCGGGTGTTTATCGCTATTATATGGACGTGTACACGGAATCCTCTTACGGCGGGCTTATACTGTCGGGTTCGTTCAGACTGTACATTACGTCGAGATATATCGCCTTCACAATGGAGACCTCGGACCTCGAGGGGCTCAAGGTGCTTGCGGACGACATGAGCGTGCTCCACTTCGACGGCTATGACACCGTTACGCTGATGGACGTCTACGGCAACGTAAGGCAGGGCACATTCACGATCAGCGATTACACCTCGGACGGCTATGACTTGATCATTGTGGACGATTATTACAATCAATATCTCTATCACGTGGGCTTTGGCAGATCGGGCGCTTACGCATATCGCATGGATTATTCCACATACGCGAACGCGGAAGTGGTCGGCGAGCTCGACATCCACAAGGGCGGCGCCGCGGCGGGCTACGAGGGCACGGCGGAGTTCTATCATGTCATAAACGGCAACAATGAAAAGCCCTTGAAGATCGAAGGACAATACAGCTACGACAACGCGGCGGGCAGCGGAAAATTTGTGGGAAGCTATGTCGCCGTTGACGAAGAGAAAAACGAGACCGTGATGCATGTCGAGTTTGAATTTTCCATCGACATAAACGGCATATTGACAATTTCAAACTACACGGAAACTGCCGCGGAGTGAGACAGCGTTCAATATGGAAAACTCGTGGAGCGCAACTACCCTTTGCAAGAAAAACCTCGTGTAGTGAGTAAGGAAACGGAAAGCTCCATGGGTGAGGCAACCCTCCGCACGGAAAGCCCGCGGAGCGACAAGACAGATTATTCCCGCCCCAAGCGTTTGGGGCGGGGATATTTTTTGCCGTTTTGCCCTCGCGACATCCGCTTTCGGACTATATAAAAGTTAAAATTTTTATAAAATGCAAAGTTTATGCTCAAAACAGTTGACATTTTAATATATTGATTGTAAATAGTAAATAGTATTGATTTTTACTGCTTGAAGAGGTGTTCGGAGTTATGGCAATGGAAAGGCAGATCCCTCGCGCAAAAGGAGGTTTGAAAAAGATCGCGCCCTGCGTCAAAGGGTACGGCGCGGTTTCGATTTGGACCTCCGTACTTGTCGCTTTCGAGGTGCTTTTTGAGGTTTTCATTCCGCTGATCATGGCGCAGATCGTCAACGTCGGCATGGACGAGAATTTGACGAGCTTCACTTTTTCTTTGGAGCTTGGCAAGCTGTCCGAGCCGATTTTTGTGATGACAAACAGAATTGAGTTTATCGTGACCTGCGGCGCGATGATGGTGGCAATGGCGCTTGTGTCCTTGCTTTGCGGGACGCTCAGCGGCAAGTTTGCCGCAACCGCGGCGACGGGTTTTGCGACAAACCTTCGTCAGAAGCTGTTTTACAAGGTGGAAAATTTCAGCTTTGCAAACTTGGACCGCTTCAACACGGCAAGCCTTGTGACAAGGCTGACGACGGATGTCACAAACATGCAAAACGCGTACATGATGATCATACGTACGCTTGTCAGGGCGCCGTTTATGCTGATCATGGCGCTGTGCATGGCGATTTCCATAAGCCCCGACCTCAGCATAATTTTTGGCGTCACTCTGCCTCTGCTGCTTATCGGCATACTCATCGGCGTGCGCGTCACATTCCCCAGATTTGAAAAAATGTTGCATAAGTACGACGATATGAACGAGTCCACGCAGGAAAACTTGATAGGCATCCGCGCGGTCAAGGCGTTCGTCAGAGAGGACAACGAGACCAAAAAGTTCAAACAGGTCAGCGAAACCGTGCGCAAACTCCAATATTCCGCGGAAAAGATCATGGTGATCGTGTTCCCGTTCATGCAACTGCTTGTGTACGCGTGCATCATCTTCATCATGCTGATGGGCGGCAAGGACGTGATAAACAGCCACAACAACCCCGCAAACGGGCTTGGCATGGGAGATCTGACGGCGTTTTTGAGCTATGTCATGCAGATACTCATGTCCTTGATGATGGTGGCGATGATCTTTATGATGATAGTCATATCCCGCGCCTCGCTTGACAGAATTGTGCAGATCATCGACGAGGAGATAGACATAAGGGACGCCGACGACGCCATTGACGACGCGCCCAAGGACGGAAGCATAGACTTCGACAACGTGGACTTCTCCTATTCCCGCAACAAGGACGTGCTCAACCTCGAAAACATCGACTTGCACATAAAAAGCGGGGAGACCGTGGGCATCATAGGCGGCACGGGCTCGGCAAAGACGACGCTTGTTCAGCTGATTCCGAGGCTGTACGACGTGTTTGACGGCGAGGTGAAAGTGGGCGGCGTGGACGTCAGAAGATACAAGATAGACAACCTGCGCGCCTCGATAGGCATGGTCCTGCAAAAAAACGTGCTGTTTTCGGGCACAATAAAGGAAAATCTGCTTTGGGGCAATCCCAACGCCACGCAGGAGGAGATGGAGCACGCCGCAAAAGTCGCGCAGGCGCACGACTTCATCATGTCCTTCCCAAAGGGCTATGACACGGATCTGGGGCAGGGCGGCGTAAACGTCTCGGGCGGACAGAAGCAACGCCTTTGCATCGCTCGCGCGCTTCTCAAACACCCCAAGATCATGATACTCGACGACTCCACGTCCGCAGTGGACACCGCGACGGACGCGGCGATACGCGGCGGGCTTAAAGAGGAGTTCGGGGACACGACTGTCATCATAATCGCCCAGCGCATCGCGTCTGTGGAAAACGCGGACAGGATCGTCGTCATGAACAACGGCAAAATAGACGCAATCGGCACGCACGAACAACTGCTTGCCTCAAACGAAATCTACAGAGACGTCTGCCTTTCCCAACAAAAAGGCTCGGACGAGGAGGAGGGCTGATATGCAAGACGCAAAAAGTTTCAGGGCAAAAAGTCCTCTCGCGACATTCAAACGCCTGCTCGGATATCTCAAAGGCTACAAAGCCATGCTCGCTGTGGCGCTTGTGTGCATAGTGGCAAACGTGCTGTGCAACATCGGCGGGACGTTTATGATATCCATCGTCACAAACAACTTCATCCTGCCCTTGTCCGGCTTCGATCCCGTCAACTATCCTCTCGCCGACGCGACGCTCGGCGGGCTGAGCGGTTGGAGCGCGTTTGTCGCGATCATAGTCATCATGGCTTTGATATATGTGGCGGGCGCCGCGCTCCACTATGTCTACAATCTCATCATTGTGCGCATCACCACCCGCGTGCTTGAAAATATCCGCAACGAGATGTTTGAAAAGATGCAAAAATTGCCCATCAAATATTTCGATACGCATACGCACGGGGATATCATGAGCCTGTACACCAACGACACGGATACGCTGAGAGAGCTGTTGTCAAACGGACTGCCCAACATCATCACAAACGTGTTGACGGTGGTCGGAATGTTTGTCATGATGCTGATTTTGTCTCCTATTCTGACCGCGCTTGCCGTGATCGTGCTGATTGTGGAGCTGTTTATCGTGCGCTTCATCGCAAGCAAGAGCGGAAAGAATTTTGTGTTGCAACAGCGCATGATAGGTCAACTCAACGGCTATGTGGAAGAGCATCTGGACGGGCTGAAAGTCGTCAAGGCGTTCTGCCATGAGGAAAAGGAAAAGCAGGACTTCGACAAAGTGAACGGCGAGCTTTGCACCGCATCGCGCAAGGCGCACACCTACGCGAACGTGCTGATGCCCATACTCGGCAACATATCCTATCTCACCTACGCGGGCACGGCGATCCTAGGCACTGTCCTTGCGATCTTCAAGGGGATAAGAGGGCTGTCGCTCAGATGGGGCGATCTTGTCAGCTTCATGCAATTCTCCCGCCAATTCTCCAACCCCATCGCGCAAATGGCGCAACAGGTCAACGGCATACTCATGGCGCTTGCGGGCGCGGAGCGTATCTTCGAGCTCATCGACCAACAGCCCGAATCCGACGAGGGCTACGTTACTCTCGTCAACGCGCGGGAAGAGGACGGCAAGATCACCGAAACCGACGAGTATACGGGAGTTTGGGCGTGGAAACACTTCCACAAAGCGGACGGCACCACAACCTATGTCAAATGGACGGGCGAGGTCGAGTTTGAGGACGTCAGCTTCGGCTATGACGCGGACAAACCCGTGCTGAAACACATCACAATGACCGCATATCCCGGGCAGAAAGTGGCGCTTGTAGGCTCCACGGGCGCGGGCAAGACCACAATCACCAACCTCATCAACCGCTTCTACGACATAGACAGCGGCAAGATAAGATACGACAAGATCAACGTCACCAAGATCAAAAAGGACGACCTCAGACGAAGCATGGCGATGGTCTTGCAGGACACGCACCTGTTTACGGGGACCGTCGCGGACAACATCCGCTTCGGCAAGTTGGACGCCACGGACGAGGAGGTCGAGGCGGCGGCGAAACTCGCAAACGCGGACTATTTCATAAGGCATCTGCCAAACGGCTACGACACCATGCTGACGGGAGACGGGGAAAACCTTTCGCAGGGACAGAGACAGTTGCTTGCGATCGCGCGCGCCGCGGTGGCAAATCCCCCCGTGCTGATCTTGGACGAGGCGACTTCTTCCATTGACACCCGCACAGAAAAGCTCATAGAAAAGGGCATGGACAGGCTTATGCAGGGCAGGACAGTGTTTGTGATCGCGCACCGCTTGTCCACAGTGCGAAATTCGGATATGATCCTCGTGCTCGAACACGGCGAGATCATCGAAAGAGGCAACCACGCCGAGCTGATTGAGATGAAAGGAAGATACTATCAGCTGTACACGGGAGCGTTCGAACTCGACTAGCAAAAAATTGCACTTGTGGCTTCGAATGCTTGACTAGCCGCTCGCGATTATAATATAATGCACTCATGAGCTTGGCAAGAGGACGGCTCGGAGGATATCCGAGCGGACAGCTTAATGAATACGCATTTTAGGCAGGATATTTGCATGCACAAATATTCTGCCTTTTTTTGTGGAGTGTGAATATGAAGAAGGTCGGAGTTGTTTTGGGCAGCGATTCGGATCTGCCCGTCGTAAGCAAGGCGTTCGACGTGTTGGACGCGCTTGGCGTCCCCTATGAGGCGCACGTTCTGTCAGCGCACCGCACGCCGAAGGAAGCAAGCGATTTTGCCTCTTCCGCGCGCGACAACGGTTTCGGAGCGCTGATAGCCGCCGCGGGCATGGCGGCGCATCTTGCGGGCGCGCTTGCGGCAAACACCACTCTTCCCGTGATAGGGATCCCCGTGAAGTCCGCCACGTTCGAGGGTTTGGACGCGCTGCTTTCCACGGTGCAGATGCCCTCGGGCATACCCGTCGCGACAGTCGCCGTGGACGGAGCAAAAAACGCCGCATACCTCGCGGCGGAGATCTTGGCGGTTTCGGACGAGGAGCTTCGGCTTCGGCTTGAGCGCATGCGGCGCGAGGAACATGACAAGGCGTTGGAAAAAGACGCTCAGATACAAAAAAAATACAACAAATAAAGGCGTACAGCCCAACAATTTTCAGGAGTTCGATATGGAAAAAGTCAAGCAAATCTATGAAGGCAAAGCAAAAAAGGTTTACTCCACAGAGGATCCCAACCTCTGCATAGTGTCCTACAAGGACGACGCAACCGCTTTCAACGGGCTCAAAAAGGGCACCATTGCGGGCAAGGGTGTCGTCAACAACCGCATGACCAATATGATGATGCAACTGCTTGAACAGCGCGGCGTCCCCACCCACTTCGTGGAAGAGCTGTCCGAGAGGGAGACCCTTGTGAAGAGAGTTTCAATTGTTCCCCTCGAGGTGATAGTGCGCAACGTCTCGGCGGGATCCTTCGCAAAGCGCTACGGCGTGGAAGAGGGGATAGTGTTTGACGAGCCGACGATCGAGTTTTCATACAAAAACGACGAGCTTGGCGACCCTCTTCTCAATACATATCACGCGCTTGCGCTCAAACTTGCGACAAAAGAGGAGATAGAGCTGATAAAATCGTACGCCTTCAAGGTCAACGAAGTGCTGAAAGAGTATTTCCTCGCCCTCGGCGTGAGACTTGTCGACTTCAAACTCGAGTTCGGCAAAACCGCGGACGGACAGATCGTGCTCGCGGACGAAATTTCTCCCGACACCTGTCGCTTCTGGGACGCGAAGACGGGGGAGAAACTGGACAAGGACCGTTTCCGCAGGGACCTTGGCGGAGTTGAGGACGCATACAGAGAGATCTTCAAACGCGTTACGCAGGCTCATTGACGAGCTATCGGGAGCAATTATGTCACAAATTCATGAAGAATGCGGCGTTTTCGGAATTTTCGCCCCGTCAAGACAGGACGTGGCTTCCACCGCATACTACGCGCTGTTTGCCCTTCAGCACAGGGGGCAGGAGTCCGCGGGGATTGTGGTGAGCGACGACGGCGTTTTCAGGACGCACAAGGACGTCGGACTTGTCAACGACGTGTTCAGCGCGGACGCTCTCAAAACCTTGGGAGAGGGCAATATGGCGATCGGCCACGTGCGCTATTCCACCACGGGCTCGGGCGCGAGGGAAAACGCTCAGCCTATCGTCGTAAACCACCTCAAAGGGCATATGGCGCTTGCTCACAACGGCAATTTGACAAACGCCTCCGAGCTTAGGGAGGCGCTGGAGCTTGGCGGCTCCATTTTCCACACCACGTCGGACAGCGAGGTCTTGTCCTATATCATCATCAAGGAGAGGGTCAACGCCTCTTCCATGGAGGACGCGGTTTTGGCGGCTATGGACAAAATCGAAGGCGCGTATTCCGCGGTCGTCATGTCCCCGTCAAAGCTGATCGCGGTGAGGGATCCGCACGGATTCAGACCTTTGTGCTACGGCGTGCGGGACGACGGCGCCTACATTGTCGCCTCCGAATCCTGCGCGCTTGACGCGATAGGAGCGACGTACGTGCGCGAGGTCGAGCCGGGCGAGATGCTTGTGTTCACAAAGGACGGCGTTCGTTCGGACGTAAGCCACTGCGGGGGCAAAAAAACGCTGTGCGTGTTCGAGTTTTTGTATATTGCAAGGCCGGATTCCGTCATAGACGGCAAGTCCGTGCACGAGGCGCGCAGACAGGCGGGAAAATTTCTCGCAAAGCAGTATAAGATCGACGCGGATATCGTCGTGGGCGTCCCCGATTCGGGGCTGGACGCGGCGTTCGGCTATGCGGAGGAGTCAGGGATACCGTACGGCATAGGCTTCATCAAAAACAAGTATATCGGCAGGACGTTCATCGCGCCCGGGCAGAAGGCGAGAGAGGACAGAGTGCGCATAAAACTGAACGTGCTCACCTCCGCCATCAAGGGCAAGCGAGTGATCCTCGTTGACGACAGCATCGTCAGGGGCACCACATGCGGGCGCATAGTCAAACTGCTCAGGGACGCGGGCGCAAAAGAGGTGCATATGCTCTCGTCCGCGCCTCCCTTCCTCAACCCGTGCTATTACGGCACGGACATAGATTCGAGGGAAAACCTGATCGCCTGTCACCATTCGGTGGAGGAGATCGCAAAGATCATCGGGGCGGACTCTCTCGGCTATCTCGAACTTGACAAGGCGGCTTTCCTCACGGGCGGGGACGGCAGCGGCTTCTGCTCGGCGTGCTTTGACGGCAACTATCCCACAGACGTCCCGTCCGAGGCGCTCAAAAGCAGGTTTGAAAGATGGACGCATCCCATCAGCGAAAATCCCAAATTCAATACGACTTCGGAGGAATGATATGCACAAAGGCAGTTATTCGGACAGCTACAAAAAGGCGGGCGTGGACATCACCGCGGGCTACAAAGCGGTGGAGCTTATGAAAGCGCATGTGGCAAGGACCATGCCCGACGGCAAAGCGGACATCGGCGGCTTCGGAGGACTGTTTGCGCTTGACGCCGAGGGCATGCGCGAGCCTGTGCTTGTCAGCGGCACGGACGGCGTGGGCACAAAGTTGCGCGTTGCTCAGCTTGTGGGCAAGCACGACACGATAGGCATAGATTGCGTCGCAATGTGCGTCAACGACGTGCTTTGTTGCGGGGCAAAGCCTCTGTTCTTTTTGGATTATATCGCCTGCGGCCGCATAGTCCCCGAAAAGATCGCGGATATTGTTGCGGGCGTGGCGGAGGGCTGCGTGCGCGCGGGTTGCGCTCTTGTCGGCGGCGAGACCGCGGAGCATCCCGGCACCATGGCGGACGACGACTACGACCTCGCGGGCTTCACCGTGGGCATAGTGGACAAAGCGCGTATCATAGACAATTCGCTTATGGACGAGGGAGACGTCATGATAGCGCTTCCCTCCACGGGCGTGCACTCCAACGGCTATTCGCTTGTCAGAAAGGTCTTTGACGTTGAACGTCGCGATCTTTCGGCTCCCGTTGCCGAGCTTGGCGGCATGTCGCTTGGCGAGGCTCTTCTCACTCCAACCGCGATATACGTCAAGCCCATGCTCGCGCTGATGAAGAGAGTGCGCTGTTTGGGCGCGTCTCACATCACGGGCGGCGGATTTTACGAGAATATGCCAAGGTCCATACGGCAGGGCTTGGGCGTGAAGATAAAGCGGGAAAACTTGAAAGTCCCGCCCATCTTCTCACTCATTCAAAAAGAAGGGGATATCTCCGAACATGACATGTTCAACACCTTCAACATGGGCGTCGGCATGAGCGTGATAGTCTCGGAAGAGGACGTCCCCGCGGCGCTCGAAACGCTGAGAGAACACGGAGTGGACGCCTACGTCATCGGCGAACTTGTAAAGGGCGAGGGCGTCACGCTGTGCTAGGGGGAGATATGGCAAAAATCAGGATCGCCGTTTTGTGCTCGGGCGGCGGAACAAATCTTCAAGCGATCATAGACGCAAGCGGAAGGGGGGATCTGCCAAGCGGGCAGATAGAGCTTGTCATATCCGACAATCCCTCCGCATACGCGCTTGAGCGCGCGAGCGCAAACGGCATAAAAAGCGCCGTCGTTTCAAAAAAAGATATCCCGCGCGAACAGCGGGAGCGGATCATGCTCGGACTGTTGGAAGAAAACGGCATACAGCTTGTCGTGCTCGCGGGGTTTATGAGCGTGCTTTCGGCAAACTTCATATCCCGCTTCGAGGGCAGGATAGTCAACATTCATCCCTCCCTCATCCCCAGCTTTTGCGGCGTGGGAATGTACGGCTTGCACGTGCACGAGGCGGCGCTTGCGCGGGGAGTCAAGATCACGGGAGCCACGGTGCATTTTGTCAACGAAGAGTGCGACGGCGGCCCCATCATTGCGCAAAAGGCGGTCGAAGTGCTTGACGGAGACACGCCCGAGAGCTTGCAACTTAGGGTCATGAGGAATGCGGAGTGGGTCATATACCCGCTTGCGATAGAAAAGGTGTGCAAGTCGCTTTTGTCAAAAAACAATGTTTAACCACGCAAAACATGCGGTTGAACTTTTGAATTTGCAATTTTGCCGTATGGCATAAAAGGAGAGTTTATGGCGCCGAGAAGAAAGAATTTGGGCAAACTGTTGACAGCAAACGCGTATCCCGGACGAGGCATAGTCGTCGGAAAGAGTTCGGACGGAAAGTGCGCCGTGTTTGCGTACTTTATCATGGGACGAAGCGAAAACAGCCGCAATCGCGTGTTCGTGGAATTTGACGGCGGCATAAGGACGCAGGCGTTTGACGAGAGCAAAGTGACGGATCCCTCTCTTATCATCTACTCCGCGGTGAGGACCGTCGGCAAAGACGTCGTTGTCACAAACGGGGATCAGACGGATACGATCGCGGACGCTTTGCAAAACGGCAAGTGCTTCCGTCACGCGCTTATGACAAGGCGTTTCGAGCCCGACGCGCCCAACTTCACTCCGCGCATAAGCGCAATTTTGCACTTCGGCAAAAGAGCCAAGGATTTCTCATACGAAATGTCGATTTTGAAGAGCGCGGACTCAAAGGGCAAGGCGTGCAACCGCTTCTTCTATGCATACGAACCCGTAAGCGGCGTGGGGCACTTCATCCACACTTATCTCAAAGACGGCGCTCCGTTGCCCTCCTTCGAGGGGGAGCCTACGCGCGTGAAATTGCCCGCTTCGTGCGAGGAACTTTGCGACGAACTTTGGAACAGCCTGAACCCCGACAACAAGATATCTCTCGTCTGCCGCTATACGAACCTCGCGACGGGAGAGGTCAAACAAATCGTAAAAAACAAAAATGCGGATTGAGTTTTGCAATCGCACACAGGAGTTGTTATGAACGAATTTTCCCTTAAATACGGATGCAATCCCAACCAAAAGCCCGCGCGCATCTTCATGTCGGACGGCGGGGAACTGCCCGTCGAGATCCTCAACGGCAGACCCGGCTATATCAATTTTTTGGACGCGTTCAACTCGTGGCAGCTTGTCAAGGAGCTTTCAAACAGCACGGGGATGGCGGCGGCGACCAGCTTCAAGCACGTGTCTCCCACGTCTGCCGCAGTCGGCAAGAAGTTGGACGACGCGCTGAAAAAGTCCTGCTTCGCGGACGACATAGAGGGCTTGGACGATTCCCCCATCGCATGCGCGTACGCAAGGGCAAGAGGCACGGACAGGATGTCCTCTTTCGGAGATTGGATAGCCCTTTCCGAGGAGTGCGACGAGGTGACGGCGCGTATCATCGCAAGAGAGGTGTCGGACGGCATAATCGCGCCCGCGTATTCCAAAGAAGCGCTTGAAATTTTGAAGGGCAAGCGCAAGGGCGCCTACAACATCGTCAAAATAGACCCAAATTACGTCCCCGAACCCATAGAGCGCAAGCAGGTTTTCGGCGTCACGTTTGAGCAGGGCAGAAACAACTTCAAGATAGACAGGGCGCTGCTTGACAACATCGTGACGGACAACAAGTCCCTTCCCGCCGACAAGGCGACGGACCTGATCGTCGCGCTCATCACGCTGAAATACACGCAATCCAACTCTGTCTGCTTCGCGACGGACGGGCAGGCGATAGGCGTGGGCGCGGGGCAACAATCCCGCATACATTGCACGCGGCTTGCGGCAAGCAAGGCGGACTTGTGGCATTTGAGGCAGAATGAAAGAGTGTTGGAACTCAAATTTGCCGAGGGCGTGGGCAGACCCGAAAAGAACAATATCATAGACCTCTATCTTTCGGACGATTGCGAAGAGGTGCTGGGAGAGGGCGTATGGCGGCAGTATTTTGCGGTGCGTCCCAAGCCCTTCACGCGGGAAGAAAAGGCGGAATATCTGTCAAAGATCAAGGGAGTTTCCCTCGGCAGCGACGCGTTTTTCCCGTTTTCGGACAACATCGAGCGCGCTTTCAAAAGCGGCGTGAGCTATGTCGCTCAACCGGGCGGCTCGGTCAGGGACGATCTTGTGATAGAAGCGGCAAATTCGCACGGAATGGTCATGTGCTTCACGGGCATGAGGCTGTTCCATCATTGATGGCTTTGCGGCAGGCATAGAGCATTTTCGGAGGAGTTATGGATATTATGGTCGTCGGCGGCGGCGGAAGAGAGCACGCCGTCATAAAGGCGCTCAAAAAGAGCGACAAAGTGGGCAGGATCTACGCGCTTCCCGGCAACGGGGGCATAGCGCGGGACGCGGAGTGTTTCCCCGTCAAGGCGACGGATATGGAAGGCGTTTTGCGCTTTGCAAAGGAGCACAAGCCGGATTTTGCCGTCGTAACTCCCGACGATCCGCTTGTGATGGGCATGGTGGACGCGCTGGAAGAGATGTGGATCCCGTGCTTCGGGCCCACCGCAAACGCGGCTGTCATTGAAGGAAGCAAAGTCTTTGGCAAAAAGCTGATGGAAAAGTACGGAATCCCCACCGCAAAGGGGAAGAGCTTTTCCGACTTTGAAGAGGCAAAAAAGTTTGCCGCGTCCATTGCATATCCCGCGGTGATCAAGGCGGACGGGCTTGCGCTGGGCAAGGGCGCGCTTATCGTCAATTCATTTGAAGAGGCGGAGGACGCGCTCAAAAGCATGATGATCGATCGCATTTTCGGCGCGAGCGGGGATATGGTCTTGATAGAGGAATTTTTGCGCGGACCCGAAGTCTCGGTGCTGACCTTTACGGACGGAAAGACCGTCGTGCCTATGGTGTCGTCTATGGACCACAAGCGCGCGCACGACAACGACGAGGGCTTGAACACGGGAGGCATGGGCACGATCGCGCCCAATCCCTACTACACGCCCGCGATCGCCGAGCGCTGTATGAGGGAGATATTCCTGCCCACTATCGACGCCATGAACAGCGAGGGCAGGACGTTCAAGGGCTGTCTGTATTTCGGGCTTATGCTGACCGAGGACGGACCCAAGGTGATAGAATACAATTGCCGCTTCGGCGACCCCGAAACGCAGGTGGTCTTGCCCCTGCTTGAAAGCGATCTGCTCGAGGTCATGCTCGCGACGCACGACGGCAGACTTTGCGACCTCGACGTGCGTTTCAGCGCGGACAGCGCGTGTTGCGTGGTGCTTGCAAGCGAGGGATATCCTTTGAAATACAAGAGCGGTTTCGAGATATCCCTTCCGAAAACGCAGGAGGGAGAGGAGATATATATCGCGGGCGCGAAGCTCGAGGGGGACAAACTTGTCACTTCGGGCGGGCGAGTGCTGGGCGCCGTCGCAAGAGGGGAAACGCTTGAGCAGGCGATAGACCGCGCGTATGCGCTTGCAAACAAGATCCATTTCGAAAACGCCTACAAACGCAACGACATAGGCGCGCGTGCGCTTGCCGCAAGGGGGAACGTATAGATGGTTTTCAGAGTTTTTGTGGAAAAAAAAGAGGGCTTTGACAACGAAGCGCGCACCCTTCTTTCGGATTGCCGCGAGCTGTTGGGGATAAAGGGCGCGAGCAGGCTGAGAGTGATAAACCGCTACGACGTCGAGGATATTGACGCCGCGCTGTTTGAGGAGTGCATAGACAAGGTATTTTCCGAGCCTCAACTTGACGTCGCCTCGTTTGAACTCGATACCACGGGCGCGAGGGCGTTTGCGGTGGAATATCTGCCCGGGCAATTCGACCAAAGGGCGGATTCGGCGGCGCAGTGTATACAGCTAATTTCCATGGGACGGCGCCCCGTGATACGCACCGCAAAGGTCTATCTTGTTTACGGGGAAATCACAGAAAACGAGTTTTATGAGTTGAAAAAGTACGTGTTAAACCCCGTTGAGAGCAGAGAAGCCTCTTTTGAACTTCCCGCAACTCTCAAAGACAGCTATACGGCGCCAAAGGACGTTGAGACGCTTGACGGCTTCACTCGGCTTGACGAGGATGGGCTTAAAGCGTTCATCGCCGAGCGCGGGCTTGCCATGGACGCGGACGACATAAAATTCTGCCGCGACTATTTTGCGTCCGAGCGCCGCGATCCGACTCTGACCGAGATCAGAATGATAGACACGTATTGGTCGGATCATTGCCGCCACACCACCTTCCTCACGCAGATAGACAGCGTGCGCTTCGAGGACGAATTGCTCGAGCGCGCGTACGAGGAATATCTTGCGGCAAGGCGGGAGCTTGACAGGCGGAAGCCCGTCAGCCTTATGGACATTGGCACCATAGCCGCAAAATTGCTCAAAAAGCGGGGACTTCTCGACAAGCTCGACGAGAGCGAGGAGATCAACGCCTGTACTGTCAAAATCAAGATAGATCACGACGGCAAAGAGGAAGATTGGCTTCTCCTCTTCAAAAACGAGACCCACAACCATCCCACCGAGATAGAACCTTTCGGCGGCGCCGCGACTTGCATCGGCGGAGCGATACGCGATCCCCTTTCGGGCAGGAGTTACGTTTACGGCGCGATGCGCGTGACGGGCGCGGGGGATCCGCTGACTCCCATAAGTCAAACCGTCAAGGGCAAACTTCCTCAGCGCA
This sequence comes from uncultured Clostridia bacterium, assembly GCA_947625145.1. Classification (GTDB taxonomy): domain Bacteria; phylum Bacillota; class Clostridia; order Christensenellales; family CAG-917; genus CAG-475. Next base: position 55,513 of record CANQNC010000004.1, on the reverse strand, counting down.
AACTTGTGACGACCGCGCAGGCGGGATATTCCTCCTACGGCAATCAGATCGGGCTTGCGACGGGACAGGTTGACGAGATGTATCACGACGGCTACGTGGCAAAAAGGTTGGAGATAGGCGCGGTGATCGCGGCAACTCCCGCGGAAAACGTGCGTCGGGAAACTCCGACCGCGGGGGACAAGGTGATACTTCTCGGCGGCAGAACGGGAAGGGACGGCTGCGGCGGCGCGACGGGTTCGAGCAAATCGCACACAAGTCATTCCCTCGACGAGTGCGGCGCGGAAGTGCAAAAGGGCAACGCGCCCGAAGAGCGCAAACTGCAAAGGCTGTTCAGAAACAAGGAGGCGACCCTCCTCATCAAGCGTTGCAACGATTTCGGCGCGGGGGGAGTGTCCGTGGCGATAGGCGAGCTTGCCGACGGCCTTGACATAGATCTTGACCTCGTGCCGAAGAAGTACGAGGGGTTGGACGGCACCGAACTTGCCATTTCCGAATCGCAGGAGCGTATGGCGGTCGTGGTGGACGCAAAGGACGCGGAAAAATTCGTGCGGCTTGCAAACCTCGAAAACATCGAGGCGACTTGCGTTGCGACAGTCACGGACAGCGCGCGACTCAGGATGACGTGGCGGGGGAAGGAGATCGTCAACGTTTCCCGCGAATTTTTGAATTCAAACGGCGCTCCGAAGCATATAGACATTGTTGTCCCGCATGCGGAAGAATATCAAAGACCCGTCCCGACCGACTTCGAAGAGGGTATGTTTGCGCTTGCAAGCGATCTGAACGTTTGCTCAAAGCGGGGGCTTTCCGAGCGCTTCGACTCCACGATAGGCGCGGGCACGGTGCTTATGCCCTTCGGCGGAAAATATCAGATGACGCCGTCGCAGGCAATGGTGCAACTCGTTTCGGTGGAAAAGGGACACACAGAAGCGGCTTCCTTTATGGCGTGGGGCGGCAACCCCTACGTCGCCGAGCGCAGTCCGTATCACGGCGCGTATCTCGCGGTGGTGGAAAGCGTGTGCAAACTCATAGCTTCGGGCGCGGATTTCAAAGACATATACCTCACTTTTCAGGAGTATTTTCTCAAACCCTACAAGGATCCCAAGCGTTGGGGACAGCCTCTCGCGGCGTTGCTGGGCGCGTTTAAGGCGCAGAGCGATCTGAAGATCGCGGCGATCGGCGGAAAAGACTCCATGAGCGGAAGTTTTGACGATATGGACGTCCCCCCGACCTTTGTTTCCTTTGCGGTCACGACGGGAAGAGCGGACGACGCCTTGGGCGGAGAATTTAAGGCGGCGGGGCACAGAGTCGCCCTGTTCATGCCCGAATATGCGGACGGCTTGCCCGTTGCGGACTCCTTGATTGGGGTCTTGCGCAAGGTGCGCGCGCTGACCAAAAGCAAAAAGGCGGTCGCGGTCTATGCGGTGGGCTTCGGCGGAGTCGCGGAGTGCGTGCTGAAAATGTGCCTCGGCAACAAGATAGGCTTCGAGTACGCGGACGTCCCGCTTGACAAACTGTTCGGCTATGCGTACGGCGGCTTTGTCGCGGAGCTTGTCGACGGCGCTCATGACGGCGAGACCCTCGGCTTCACCTGCGCTAAGACAAGCCTAACCTATAAGGGCAAGGATATCCCTCTTGACAAATTGCAGGCGGCGTACGAGGACAAACTGGAGCCTGTTTACAGCTGCAATATCCCAACCAAACGGCAGGACGCGCCCAAGATAAGTTGCGACAAGCGGAGCGCGCTTTGCTGTCATACCCGCCTCGCAAGCCCCAAAGTGCTGATACCCGTTTTCCCGGGGACGAATTGCGAATACGACACGGCAAAGGCGTTTGAGGACGCGGGCGCAAAGCCCGAAATTTACGTCATTCGCAACGGCAGCGCGGAGGACGTCGCGCGCTCGCAGGAGGAGTTTGCGGCAAAGCTGAGGCAAAGTCAAGCGGTCTTTATCCCGGGCGGCTTTTCGGGCGGAGATGAGCCGGACGGCTCGGGCAAATTTATCACCGCGTTTTTCAGAAGCGGGCTTATGCGCGAGGAGATACGGCGGCTTATGGACGAGCGCGAGGGGCTTATGGGCGGCATATGCAACGGCTTTCAGGCGCTTGTCAAACTCGGGCTTGTGCCCTACGGCAAGATCGTGGACGCGGCGGCGGACAGCCCTACGCTCACCTACAACGACATCGGCAGGCATCAATCCCGCATAGTCAGAGTGAGGGTGGCGTCCGTCAAATCTCCGTGGCTTGCGGCGGTCAACGTGGGCGACGTGTTTTCCGTGCCCATCTCGCACGGCGAGGGCAAGTTCATCTGCTCGGAGCGGGAGCTTGAGGCTCTTGCGCAAAACGGACAGATCATGACGCAGTACGTGGACCTTGACGACCGACCCACCTACGACATCCGCTTCAATCCGAACGGCAGCGCCATGGCGGTGGAGGGCATACTGTCCCCGGACGGCAGGATCTTCGGCAAAATGGGGCACTCCGAACGAAAGGGAAAAGGGCTTTACAAAAACGTCGTCGGGCTTTACGACATGAAATTGTTCGAGAGCGCGGTGAAATATTTCAAAGGCTGAAAGTTTTTCCCGCAAAACGGTTGACATAGGACGTGAGTTTTTGATAATATACATAAAGCAAGAAAAGGTCGTCCTTTCGCCATCGCCGCTTCGCGACATGGCAATCACATTGAAAAACGCGGAAGCATTTTCCGCTTTTGATGTCGGGCGACTCTTGCCCGACATCTTTTGTTGATCAAAATAAACGTAAAGGAGCGACATTTGAAAGAACTTTTCATCAACGATCAGATCCGTGATAAGGAAGTGCGCCTTATCGGCGAGGACGGACAAGCCTACGGCGTCCTTCCCATCAGAGAGGCGCGCGCAATTGCAGAGGAAAAAGGGCTAGACCTCGTGAAAATGACCCCGCAAGGAGTTGTGCCTCCCACCTGCAAGCTGATGGACTACGGCAAATACCGCTACGATCAGCTGAAAAAGGAAAAGGAGATCAAAAAAAATCAGACCGTCACCGAGATCAAGGAGATCAGGTTGTCGGCGACGATCGACATCGGCGACACGACGAGGCTTGCTCAGCAGACGGCAAAATTTATTGAAAAAGGCAACAAGGTGAAGGCGTCCATCAGGCTGAAAGGCAGACAGCAGGCGCATCCCGAGATCGCAATAAAAATTGTCGAGGATTATATCGAGCTTGTCCGCGGCGCGACCGAAACGCAGATCGCGGTGGAAAAGGCTCCGACTCAGGAGGGCAGGATGATCTTCACCATTCTCGCTCCCGCCAAAAAGTAAACCGTTTCAAGCATTCGCTTGGCAAAAATGATATAGGAGGCAAACTATGCCAAAACAAAAAACACACAGCGGCGCAAAAAAGCGTTTCCGCGTTACAGCAAACGGTCTGTATAAAAGAGGCCACTCCGCGCACAGCCATCTTCTGACCAAGAAGAGCCGCAAGAGGAAGAGAGATTTGCGCTCGATCGAGTACATCGACGAGACAAGATCCGCAGAAGTCAAAAGACTCTTGCCCTACAAATAAGGAGGTGCCGTTATGAGAATAAAAAGAGCGGTCAACGCATTGAAAAAACGCAGAAAAATAATGAAACAAGCAAAAGGCTACTATGGCGGAAAGCATGCGCTTTACAGAGTAGCCAAGCAGCAGATGCTCAAAAGCGGCGTGTACGCATACGTCGGCAGAAAGCAGAAAAAACGCGATTTCAGGAAGTTGTGGATCGCAAGGATCAACGCCGCGGCTCGCATCAACGGCATGAGCTATTCCGTGTTGATGCACGGCCTCAAAGTCGCGGGCATCGACCTCAATCGTAAGGTGCTCAGCGAGATCGCCATCAGCGACCCCAAGGCGTTCAGCGCGCTCTGCGAAAGCGCAAAAGCGGCGCTTGCATGACGTTGGATCCTTAGAGGCGGGCGGTCTGCCTGCTCCTAAGGGTCTTTTCATTTAGGACAGTGGAAATCATCACATCCTCGCAAAATCAACACGTCAAGCTCGCGCGCTCATTGTCTCAAAAGAAGTACAGGCTGGAGACGGGGCTTTTCCTTGCGGAAGGGATAAATCTCATCAGGGATATCCCGCCATACGCCAAGGTCAGATCCTTATTTTATACGCCCGCGCGCAAGGACGAGGCGGAAGAACTGCTCAACAAGTTCGGCGCGCAAGGGGAGACCGAGGGCTTTTGCGTGACGGAAAGCGTCATGGACCAACTGTCCGACACCGTCACTCCGTATGGCATCGCCGCGGTTTTGGAAATGCCCGACGTCGGCTTCCGTATGCCCGAGGGCAACGCGCTGTTGCTGGACGGCGTGGCGGACCCAGGCAATATGGGGACCATCGTTCGGACGGCGGCGGCGTGCGGATTTTCGGACATATACGCGCTTGACTGCGTAGACGCGTACGCGCCCAAGGTAATCCGCGCAACTCTCGGCGGGATCTTCAGCGTGCGAGTACATGAGATAGATTTCGAAACCGCGCTTACGCTTGCAAGATCAGAAAGCAGCGTGGTGCTTGACATGGATGGGGAAAACCTGTTGGAATTTCCACCCGCTCCTCCCGTGCTCCTTGTGCTCGGAAGCGAAGCGCACGGCGTGAGAGAGGAGATCAGAAAGGCGGCGCGCAACATAAGGTCTCTCCCCATGAAAAACGGAATGGAATCTTTGAATGTGGCGGTCGCAGCGGCTGTCGCAATGTATCGAGTTTTATAGGAGTTATTATGAGCGGACACAGCAAATGGCACAACATACAGCAAAAAAAAGGCAAAACCGACGCCGCAAGAGCCAATATCTTCACCAAGATCGGGCGTGAGATAGCGGTCGCGGTCAAAGAGGGCGGTCCCGACCCCGCGAGCAACAGCAAACTTGCGCAGGCGATCGCAAAAGCCAAGGACAACAACATGCCCAACGACAACATAAGCCGCAGTATCAAAAAGGCGAGCGGCGAGTTGAGCACCATAAACTACGAGGATATGGTCTACGAGGGTTACGGAGTCGGCGGAACGGCAATAATCGTGGAGGCACTGACCGACAACAAAAACCGCACCGCGGGCGACGTACGCCACCTCTTCGACAAGTTCGGCGGCTCGATGGGCACCACGGGTTGCGTATCCTTCATGTTCAAGCGCAAAGGCATCATCACCATCGCAAAGGCGGACGTGAGCGAGGACGACCTCATGCTCTTTGCCCTCGACGCGGGCGCGGAGGACATCAACAGCGAGGACGAAGAGGTGTTTGAAGTCTACGCGGATCCCGCGTCCCTTCAGTCCGTGCGGAACGCGCTCGAGGCGGCGGGAGTGAAGATCCTCTCCGCAGAGGTCTCCATGATCCCCGACAACTATGTGGATCCCACGCCCGAACAGCAGTCCACGCTTTTGAAGTTGTTCGACAAGCTGGAAGAACTTGACGACGTGCAAAACATCTATCACAACGCAAACATCACTCTGGACGACGAGGAAGAGTGACAATTTGACGCAATCCGTTGACATTTTCCGCGCGCTGTGATATACCATTATATAGCGCAAAATATGAAAGATTTTTCATATATTTGCAAATGACTTTGTGAGGCGGCTATGAGCATTTATCTTGACCATGCGGCCACAACTCCGCTTTCCGAAAGGGCGTTCGAGGCGATGAAGCCCTATTTTTGCGACGTATTTGGCAATCCCAACTCCCAACACGTGTTCGGCAGGGACGCGGCGAAGGCAGTCGGCGAGGCGCGGCAGACCATCGCTTCTTTGATAGGCGCAAAGACGGGAGAGGTTTATTTCACGTCCTGCGGTACCGAGGCGGACAATTGGGCGATCAAGGGCGCGGCGATGCAATATCGCGACAAGGGCAAGCATCTGATCACAACTCAAATCGAGCATCCCGCGGTATACACCACATGCAAACAGCTTGAAAAGTTGGGCTTCGAGGTCACGTACCTACCCGTGGACAACGAGGGCTTCGTCTCTTGCGAGGACTTTGAAAAAGCCATACGCGACGACACAATCCTTGCAAGCGTCATGTTTGCAAACAACGAAATAGGCACAGTCGAGCCGATCAAACAGCTTGCCGAGATCGCGCACAGGCACGGGGTGATCTTCCACACCGACGCCGTACAGGCGACGGGCGCGATAAGATACGACGTCAAGGAGCTTGGCGTTGACATGCTTTCCATGTCCGCGCACAAGTTTTACGGTCCCAAAGGCGTGGGCGCGCTGTATCTGCGCAACGGCTTGAAGATGGAAAAATTCATCACGGGCGGGGAGCAGGAGAGAGCGCACAGAGGCGGCACCACAAACACTCCCGGGGTCGTGGGTCTGGCGGAGGCGCTCAAAGAGGCGCTTGAAACCTTGGAGGAGGACAACGCGCATATAAGGAGCATGCGCGACCACTTTGTGGAAGGAGTGCTGAACGAGATAGACGACATCTATTTCAACGGCGCCAAGGATTTTTCAAAGCGGTTGCCCAACAACGCGAACTTCAGCTTCAGGTTTATCGAAGGGGAGTCCATTCTTTTCTCCCTCGACCTTGCGGGCATAAGCGCGTCCTCGGGGTCGGCATGTTCATCGGGGTCGCTTGAGCCGTCAAGGACGTTGCTTGCGATCGGAGTGCCGGTCGGCACCGCGCACGGATCCATTCGCTTCACATTCGGCAAACACAACACAATGCAAGAGGTGGACTATACATTAGACCAACTTGTAAGAATTGTGGGCAGGCTCAGGGCGATGTCTCCGCTTTACAATAAGCATTGAAATCTGTTTTCGGGAAACAATAAAAGGCAAAGGAGCAAGAGGTATGTACAATCAAAAGGTTATGGACGTATTTGCCAATCCTCAGCACATGGGAGAGGTGGAAAATTACAACGCAATAGGCACGGTTGGCAACGAGGTCTGCGGGGATATCATGCAGATCACGATGCGCATAAACGACGACGGGATCATAGAGGACGCCAAATTCAAGACCTTCGGCTGCGCGGCGGCTGTCGCTTCCAGCTCGACGGCAACGGGGATGATTATCGGCAAGACCATAGAAGAGGCTTTGCAGTTGACAAACAAGCAAGTCATTGAGGAGCTCGAAGGGCTTCCCCCGCAAAAGATACATTGCTCGGTGCTTGCGGAGGACGCAATTCGCGCCGCCATTGAAAACTACGAGCAAAACAGAGCGAAAAAGTGAGACAACTTCATCGCGACGCGCGGACGGATGTCCGCGCTTTTTGTTTGTCGAAATCTCGTCTGTCCGGTCGTGTATGCCGAAACACACTTTCACAAAAACCCGTCTGCCTAAGCCCCATTTGTCAAATTGTCTTTTTCTAAATATAGTCCGTGGAGACCTGTTTTGCAGGAATATCTTTTGCATTGAACCGAAAATATAGGGCATAGCCATTGCATGCTTGGACGGGACGTTTTTAGGAGGGGAGGAGTTGCGGCGGATACATATAAAAACACAATACGTGTTGTTAAAACCATATTTAGGGCGTTTTTGAGGATATTTAAGGACAAATATAATACGATACGTGTTTTACATAGATGTCAAAACACGTATCGTATTTAAGAGGTAATTGAACAAGACTTTTCCTTTACATGATGATGTCTTCGATTTTGTTCACCAGCGCACGTTTTGCTTTTTTAAGCGAATTGTTTGACGTACTGCAATACAAGGCAGTGGCAGTGACAATTCCGAGCATAGCGCCAATCCAAATTGAGTGTTTCATAATTCCCTCCCGATCTTATTGTGTGCGCGGTGCTTGCGGTGATACGTGTAAAATTATGGCAGTGCTCAAGAAATGGTATTGACAAAAACGACAATAAAATCTATCATATTAGTATGAGTACAAAGAAATTTGCTTTGATCGCGTCCGCGCTCGTTTTGGCGGCTCTTATCGCTTGTGTGTTTACAGGCTGTCTTTCCATTGGGCTTAAAGAGACAAATGTGATGGACAGGCTGAGGGACAAGGGCGCCGTCGTCACAACGCCGCGCAACGATCCCATCACCAACGATCTGCCGCGGGAGTACAGCAAGCCAACCACCTTGCTCGCCACTCTGTCCGTGCCCGAGACGGACCCCGAAACGGGAGAGGAGATAGCAAACGAGCATAGGCTGTATATCTTCTATTGCCGCGACAACCTCAGCGCAAAATGGGTGGAACAGAGGTGCAAGGATTTTGTGATAGAGCAAAAGGCGCTTATGGACAATGGCGATGAGTCCGCGATGGACACGACGGGTTGGGCAAACGTTTACAGGCGAGACGACGTTGTGATGATGGGACACTACAAGATCATGAGCATCGCAAGAGGCTATTGAGGAAAAAGGATTTTGAAAATGCTTTAAAAAAGCTCCGCACAAGCGGAGCTTTTGACGTTTTAAGATGACGTTTTAAGAAGTTTTTTGATTTTGATACGGAAACGGAATAGGTTTGCTTCACAGCTCTGCGGACATCAGCCCATGATGTAGGTGCATGGGATATTCAAAGTCCTGTTTTGCACGTTGTTTTCCGCCTTTTGCGCCCAAATGATGAAGTCGTGCAGGGTGGAGGCGGACAGCGCGAAGCCCATGTTGTCTATTTCCTCGCTGACGATCTTCGACTCGACCACGCCCACGACGACTCCAAGAGAGTTGATCATGGGGCCGCCCGAATTTCCGCTGTTGACGGCGGCGTCCGTGAGGATGAAGGAGCCCTTCCCCCATGACGATATCTCTATGCCCGTCTGAGACACGCAGCCCGTGGAGATGGACGCGGTTTTGCCTATGTTTTGAGGATTGCCGATCAGAGCGATCGCCGTGCCGTTTTTCAGATAGTCGCTGTCGGCGAGTTTGAGGGAGGGGTGCTCCTCGTTTGAGGGCTGAGTGCCGCTTATTTTCAGTATCGCGAGGTCGGGCTGATCTTTTTCCGCGTTCATGTCGTCGTCCTTGTACGCGCCGTACGCCACGATCTCGAGTTTGTAATTTGTCGCGTCGCCGTCGAACACCGCGAGGATCTTCCCATAGCTCGCCCAAGATTTTCTTGTGACTTCCGTACCGAAAAGCCCGCCCGTCGTCTTTGTCGTCGCCACGTATCTTACGCAGTGCGCGTTTGTCACGAGATAGCGTTGCGGGGACTCATCCGTGGCGTCGCTTATCAAAAACGCGGTTGCCATGGACGCCGCTTTGCTTGTCGCGTCCGTCGCGTTTGTGTACATAAATATCCGCGCCACGCTTGGGGTGTGCGTCGCGGCGATCTCGCCTATGGAGGACTTCAGCGCGTCCATTGCCTGCTGAGTCGCCGACCCTGTTATGTTTTCCACGATACCCTCTTCGGACAGGAAGGAATCTATCGCGTCCGAATAGCTCTGCCTCATCTGTTCGGCGATCTTTTCGGCGTATTCGTCCGCGATGGTGTTTTTGAGGGACGCGAGAAGCACGACGTTTACGATCACCAGCGCGGTCATCACGACCGCCACGATTATGCTGAGTATCAGCAAAAAGTTGTTGTGAGATTTTTTTTCCGGCGTGTGATACACGGGGGTCTTTTCGGGCTCGGGGTAACGCGGCCTTTCATCGAAAAAGTTGTTGAAATCGTCCATATGGTCCTCAATTTGGCGCATTGCGCTTTTGGTATTGTTTATGAAATATTATTCCCTATAAATTAAACTACTATTAAATATTAAAATTCCTCTAAATTTATGCGGAATTTGCATCATCTCAAATTTATGTTTATCGCGCTTGCCTTTGAAATTTCCGCATTAGCGCTTGACCTCTGAAAGTATTCGTAACGCGTTCGCCCTTGCGGAATACTCTCGTCCCGAAAATCCACGTGGAGAGGTTCGACTTCAAATTTGCATAGAATGAGCTTGAATGAAATTTGCGCGGATAGGCGCGGAGTAGCGCGGCGATGTTTCCGCATTTTATGCAAAAAGGGGTTGATGTCAAGTTGTTGACAAACGCGGCGGATTTGGGCTAAACTATAAAAAAACTCTTTGGAGGCTTTTATGGCAACAATTTTTTGCGATACGGACGGCGAACTTTGGTACACACACGCGCAAGGGCTCGGGCTGAACGTCATCCGCATGCCGTATATCTTGGACGGCAAAGAGGAATTGGCAGATCTTGGCGAGACGTTTGACGCAAAGGCGTTTTTCGACGCGATGAAAGCGGGCGCCACCGCGTCCACCGCGGGGCTGAACGAGGAAGCGTATTATGAATATTTCAAGCCCGCGTTCGAAAAGGGAGAGGACATACTGTACATAGCCTTTTCCTCGAAATTGTCGGGGACGTTTGAATATTTGGAGCTTGCCATCAACCGCTTGAAGACCGAATATCCCAACGTAAAATATCGCCGCTTCGACACGCTGAGCATCTGCGTGGGCACGGGGCTGTTGGTGTATCTCGGCGCAAAGTATTGCCGCGAACACGGCGACGACATCGACGCCACGTATGAATATCTCGAAGGGCTCGTCAACAGGACGAAGGTGTATTTTGTGGTCGAGGACATGAAATATCTCGCAAGAGGGGGAAGGATATCTCCCGCAAAAGCGAAGATAGGCAATTTGATGAACATAAAGCCCGTGCTGACCGTCGTGGACGGCAAACTTGACGTCTGCTCAAAGCAAAACGGAGTCAAGAGGGCGTACAGGTTTATGTACGACGTGTTTGCGGAAAACTACTCGGGCATGGAGGGCGTGCCCATCTGCATCCTCGACGCGGACAACAAGGCGGCGGCGGACGACCTCGAACAGCGCATAAGGGAAAACTTCCCGAACGTCGGCGAGATCTGGAGACAGCCCGTCGGACCCGTCATCGGCGTGCACGCGGGCCCCGGCACCGTGGGCATCGTGTTTGTAAGCAAGTGATTCCACGCCAAAGCGGCGGCTTTTCAAAGACAAGGGGGGGAGACCCCTTGTTTTTGTATCCCCGACTTTTGAAGGAGAGCGTTTGAAGCGCAAAAAATTTGAGAGTGAAAAATCGCGAGTCAAAAAAATTTGCGAGTTAAAAACCTGTGAGTCAAAACTGCGAGTCAAAACCTGCGCGTCGAAAAATTTGCGAGAAAAAAATGTGAGTCTAAACAGCCTGTGGCAAAAAGATCGTGAGTGAAAAGCAATTTGCGAGTAAAAAAAATCGGCGAGTCCGCCGATTTTTCAAAATGTCATAGTCGCAACGTTACAACAGCATTGCCGCCACTCCCGTCATACGCTCGAAGGCGTCGAGGGGAAGAATGGTCCTGAAAAACAGAATGACCACCAACATCGCCGCGCCTACGATGAAAGCGAGCGTCCCGAAGAAGAAGGACAGCCGCGCGATGCCCTTGTTTGTGTTTGCCCCCGCGACCGCGAAGATCACCGCGATGAAGCACAGCCCAGTGCCAAGCGCAAATATGATCTCCAACAACAGGGCGGGTTGGATGCCGTCGATGAAGCGCATCTTCGGGACGAACAGAAACAGCGCCCCAAGCGCAACCACGACAAGCCCCACAATTGAAAGCGCAAACCCCATCCAGAGCACCGCTCTGCGGGCGGGCATATTGGAATAGGGGTCGGATTGTTGAACGTTTTTCTTTTTATCCTTTGCCATACTTCGATTATAAACCATCAACGCGGGGCTGTCAAGCGGGACAAGGCTGTTTATGCGCCGAGGCGCACCGCGAACACGTCCTTTTTGCCGAAGCCGAGAGAGGAGTAGGGCGGATCCTGCGAGGCAAAGAATGCCATGGTCTCTCCGTCGCGGCGGGATATGCACAGGCGCTCGGCCTTGGCGGAGAACAAAACCTTCCCCTCCGTCGTCAAAAGATAGGACGTTCCGTTTGCGCTTGCAAGCAATCTGTCGTCGCTTCCCGCCAGCGCAAAGACCTCTTCCGCATCGACTTCGGGCGCGAAATCCTCAGAGGAAGTGAACTCGAGATGGGAGCAAAATGAGTATACCTTGTCCGCGGAATACACCATGAGTTTCCCCTCGTTTTTTATTGCCGCGGCGCTTGTCGCTCCCTCGATCTCGAAGCTCGCGTAAGAGGACGTCCCGTCCTTGTTCAGCAGGTCAAGATGTACGCCCTTGTTTGAAACGCTGACAAGCACAAAGGTCTGCTCGTTGTCTGTGGAAAACGGCAGAACTTGCACGAACTCGCGGTTCAACAGCTCGTTTTGTTGCGTAAACCCTGTGTTTGTGGAATATGACAAGATCAATATTCCTTCGCTTGTCTGCACGAAAAGTATGTCCGAAGTGCCCGTCGCAACGCTGTCGCAGAGCTTTGCGTTTGAGACCTTCATGCTGTGCGAGCTCTTGTAGGCGCGCGGCGTGGAGGACAAAGAATACGCGTCTATCTCGCTGTCCGAGGCGGCGTACATCCTCGTCGTCCCGCTTGCCGAGGTCAGCCTGTATGAGGAGTAGGCGGCGCAGAAGGAAGCGTTTTTTGACGAGAGGTCTTTGTCAAGCAACCTGAACACCGTCTCATCCGCGTTTCGGGTGACTGTCACAAGCCCGTCCGCCGTGCGTACGCAATCCACAAACTCTTCCTCGCCGTCCGTAAGCCTCGCGCAAGAGAGCACGCTTCTGTCGTCGATCTCGGCGACATAAATTCCCCGTCCTCTCGCGTCGAACTCCTCGGACGCGGATCCGAAAAATATCAGCTGTCTTGACTGATAGACCATGCTCTTCAAAAACTCCTCGTCCTTTTCTCCGCCAAGATGCGCGACCGTCAAGCCGTTCACCGTCTCCGAGGCGCGGGGATAGACCGAATAGACGGGGATATGCGGGGCGGGAATTTCCTCGTTGCCCTCATTTTGATCTTGCGCGGGCTTGGAGCCGTTTTGATCGCCCACGCTGTCCGCGCCCGCAACGTTGTCGGACGTCTTTTTGCCGCCTAGGATCGCGCTGAGGGCTATGTAGCAAGCGACGATCAGGGTCAAAAGCAGGATCACTGCAAGCCATTTTGCCAATGTTTTTTGTCTTTCCATAATTCACCTCGCCTCAGCGTATCACACACGACGCGAACAATTTTTCCGTTTGCGTCGCTCGAGACGGGCGTCATGGGCGGATTTTGCAACGCTTCTTCCAACAAGGGTATGAGTCGGGCGAAAAATGTCTCTCCCTGCCATAAGACTCGTCCGCCGTACGCGGCGGCAAGCTCGGCGTTTTGCAGCTGATCCCCTCGCGATATCCCTTTGGGCAGGGGGACGAACACCGCGCGTTTTTCGAGCGCGGATATCTCGTAGACAGCGGTCGCTCCCGCCCTAGACAGCACGACGTCGCTTGCGGCGTAGAAGTCCGCGACGCGGGACGCGTAGGGGAAATAGCGATAGTCGTCCGAGTCCGTTGCGCAAGGCGAGCCGTTTTTGCCGCCTACGTGCAACAGGACGAAGCGCGCGCGAAGCTCGTCTAAGAGGCGCGCCGTCGCGTCGTTCAGATATTTTGCCCCCGAGGAGCCGCCGAGTATCAACAATACGGGCTTTTCGCAATTCAAAAGCCCGAGCCTTGCGCGCGCGGCGCTTTTTTGCACGGAAAAAAGCTCTTCTCTGAGAGGCATGCCGACCGCAATTCCGTCGAACTTCGCTGCGGGATTGGCTTTGAAGATCACCGCGCCCTTTTTGGCGGCGATCTTGTTGGCAAGCCCCAAAGTCATATCCGATTCGTGCGCGAATATGGGGATATTGCGCTTGCTTGCCGCAAGCACCGCGGGAAGAGATGCATATCCTCCCTTTGAAAAGACGGCGGCGGGGGAGATGGCGTCAAGCGCCTCGCCCGCCGCTTTGACGGCTTTATGCAAAGCGGAGGGTATCTTCAAATTGTTCGCGATCGCCGCGGGGGACAGCGAGCGGACAAGTTTCACGGTGGGCACGCCGAAAAAGCGTATGCCCGCTTCCTCTGCGAGTTTGCGCTCCACGGAGTTGCCCTCTCCGCCGATATACACGGCGTCGAAGCCCTGTCTTGCAAATTCGGGGATGAGCGCGAGGTTTGGGTAGACGTGCCCGCCCGTGCCACCTCCCGTAAACGCAATTTTGCGGATATTTCCCGATTCGGTCAGCGTTTTGTCCATATATTGCACATAGTATGCCTCGGACGGACAAAAGTTTTCTTTTTCATCTTGAAATCGCGCGCAATTTATGATATATTGCTCGTAGAATATTTTTCGCTTGTCGGACAGGCGCAATGGAGGGTTTATGAAAAACGAGAAATTCAAAAGTTTTGACGGCACGATGCTTCAGTGCTATTTGTGGGACGACGTACGCAATCCAAAGGGAGTGGTGCAGATCGCGCACGGCATGGCGGAGCATGCGCGCAGATACGACGATTTTGCGAATTTTCTCAACAAAAACGGCTATATCGTGTTCGCCGACGACCATCGCGCTCACGGCTTGACAAGCGCGAAGCAATCCTCAAAGGGCGTCAAGGGCTATCACAAAGGGGACATCTACAACGACACCGTAAGGGACGAGGTGGCGATCACCGCGTATCTTAAGGAAAAATATCAACTTCCCGTTGTCTATGTCGGGCACAGCTACGGCAGCATGGTCGGGCAGAGATACATTGAAAAGTGCGCGGATCACAAAGGCGCTATCCTCTGCGGCTCGGCAATGATGAAGGGCGCGCTGCTGAACGTCGGCGTGTTCATCTCGGGCTTTCAATACAAGCTGTTCGGCGGCGAAAAGGTGGGCAAGTCCCTCGACAAGCTGACCTTCGGCGGCTACAACAAGCCCTTCAAAAAGGAGAAGATACCCTTCGCGTGGCTTTCAAGAGACAAGGAACAGGTCAAAAAATATTGTCTGGACGAACAGTGCGGCTACGTCATGTCCATCGCGTTCTTCAAGTATTTCCTCTCGGGGTTGAAGAGCTCCTACAAGGCGGACAACCTCGCCAAGATAGACGTGAAAAAGCCCATCGGCATCTTCTCGGGCGACCAAGATCCCGTGGGCGGCAAGGGCAAACTCGTCAAAAAGCTGTACGACCAATACAAAAAGCTGGGGGTGGAGGACGTCACCATCAAGCTGTACGAGGGCGGCAGGCACGAGATCCTCAACGAGACTAACCGCGAAGAGGTGTTCAACGACTTCCTCGCAAGGATAAACGAGATCGTCGCAAAGTGACGATGCGGATACAAACAGACGCAAAAGCTCCCTCTCCGGGAGCTTTTTTGTATGCCCGAAACGCGCTTTGAATTTGCATATCCAACGTCGCAAGCGCGCTTGCGCGAGAACGAAACGAAAGTAAACTTGTCGGCGGACTTTGTCCGTTTGACGGAATGCGTAGGCAAACGCAAAGGGAGCCGTTGCGTGTTTGCCAAGCAAATCCAACGCTAGGACGGCTCGCGCACAAGCGATTTTGCGAGGCAATGCGTTTGCCGCGGAAATTCTCGCGGAATTTTTTACGCTTGATTTTGTTTTCAATGCATGATTTGATTTTCGCTTGCCGCGCGAGGCGGATCGCCCCTCTGTTCGGAGTTTACGTTCGCTCCTTTTCCGCGGTTTGAAAAATGCGCGAACAATTTGACTTTTTGTGAAATATATGCCGTCTTTTGGGTTGTGTTCGGCGGCGCTTTATGTTATACTTAGTACATTATATAGTGTTATGCGCTCCGAACGGGGCACAAAAGGTTGAAATGGCAAATCAAGGTTACAACGCTAAAGATATCAGCGTGCTCGAGGGCTTGGAAGCGGTGAGGAAGCGTCCGGGCATGTACATCGGCACAACGGGCGCAAAGGGGATGCATCATATCCTTTGGGAGATCATCGACAACAGCATAGACGAGGTTGCAAACGGCTTCGGCAACTCGGTGACAGTGGAGCTTTTGGACGACAACGTGGCGCGCGTCACGGACAACGGCAGAGGCATACCCGTGGATAAGCATCCCAAACTGAAAGTGAGCGGCGTGGAAGTGGTGTTCACTCAGCTTCACGCGGGGGCGAAGTTCGACAACGCGCAATACGGCTTTTCGGGAGGCTTGCACGGCGTGGGCGCGTCCGTCACAAACGCGCTTAGCGAGTGGCTTACCGTGCAGGTGCGCCGCGACGGCAACGAGTATATGATGGAGTTTTACTCCCCGCAGATAGGCAATCGCATAAAGAGCGGGATTGTGAAAACCCCTCTCACGGTCGTGGGCAAGACAAAGGGCAGCGGGACGACGGTGACCTTCAAGCCCGACGAGCGCGTGTTCGGCAGGGAAAAATTCGACTATGCCGTAATCAGCGAAAGGCTCAGGGACACGGCGTATCTCAACAAGGGCTTGTCCATCAAGCTCATTGACAGCCGCATGCCGCTGGACGGCGGGACGGGCGCTTCGGACGAGTTCTGCTTCAAGGGCGGGATAGCGGATTACGTGCAGTTCCTCAACGAGGGCAGGAGTGTGCTTTACGACAAACCGCTGTACGTTGAGGGCTCGGACGATCACTTCGTCGTGGAAGTGGCGATACAGCACACGCAGGAGTTTGCCGAAAACATCTACAGCTATGTCAACAACATCCCCACGCTCGAGGGCGGCACGCACGAGATAGGCTTCAAAAGCGCGCTGACAAAGGTGTTCAACGACTACGCCCGCCGCAACAACATACTCAAGGACAAGCAGGCAAACCTCGCGGGAGAGGATTTCAGAGAGGGCATTTCCGCGGTGATCATCGTAAGGATGCAAAACGTGCAGTTCGAGGGGCAGACAAAAAACAGGTTGGGCAATCCCGAAGTCAAGCAAAAGGTGGACAACATCGTCACCGAAAAGCTGACCGAGCTGTTGCAACAAAGAGGATATAAGGCGACAGCGGAAAAGATAATCGCAAAGGCTATGGGCGCGGCAAAGAGCAGAGAAGCGGTGAAACGCGCAAGAGATTTGAGCCGTCAGCAAAACAAGCTCAGCGGGCTGAATTTGGTGGGCAAGATCGCCAATTGTTCGGGCAAAAATTACGCCATAAACGAGCTGTTCATCGTGGAGGGCGACTCGGCGGGCGGCAGCGCGAAGCAGGCAAGAGACAAGCATTATCAAGCCATATTGCCCCTCAAAGGCAAGCCGCTGAACGTGGAAAAGACGAAGATAGAAAAGATCTTGGCAAACGAGGAGCTTGCTTCCTTGATAAGCGCGCTCGGCACGGGCATAGAACCCGAGTTCAGCATAGAAAACCTCAAATACGACAAGATCATCATCCTCGCGGACGCGGATCAGGACGGCGCGCATATCAGAGCGTTGCTTTTGACATTCTTCTTCCGCTTCATGCGCCAACTCATCATAGAAGGGCACGTGTACATAGGCATGCCCCCGCTTTACAGGCTTCAAAAGAAGGACGAGATACTCTATTGCTACGACGACGCCGCGCTCGTCGAAGGGCAGAAACGCATGGGCAAAAGCGCGACCGTCCAACGCTTCAAGGGCCTTGGAGAGATGAATCCCGAACAGCTTTGGGACACCACAATGGACCCCGCAAAGCGCAATCTGACCTGCGTCACAATTGACGACGCCGCCATGGCGGACAGGCGCATTTCCATACTTATGGGCGGGGACAGCAACATTCGAAAGGATTATATCTACAAATATGCCAACTTCAACAACATAGGCGGCTTTGACTTCGGACGAGGGGAGGAGTGATCTATGGCAAAGCGCAACGAACAGGAGATCCGTCAGGATCAAAACATTCAAGAGGTCGTCTTTGAGGAAGTGTTGCATTCCTCTATGCTTCCATACTCCGAGTACGTCATCCTCGACCGCTCCATTCCGAGGGTGGAGGACGGGCTGAAACCCGTGCAACGCCGCGTGCTGTATTCCATGCACGAGATGGGGCTGACCCCCGACAAGCCGCACAAGAAGTCGGCGAGGATAGTGGGGGATTGCTTGGGCAAATATCATCCGCACGGCGACAGCTCGGTGTACGGCGCGCTGGTCAGGCTTGCGCAGACCTTCATCATGCGCTGTCCGCTTGTGGACGGCCACGGCAACTTCGGAAGCATTGACGGCGATAACGCCGCGGCGATGAGATACACCGAGGCGAGGATGAGCGACCTCGCGCTTGAAATGCTTCGCGACCTCGACAAGGAGACGGTGCCTTGGGACGCCAACTTCGACGAGAGCCTCGCCGAACCCGTGATCTTGCCGGGCAGATTTCCGAATTTGTACGTCAACGGCTCGAAGGGCATCGCGGTCGGATTGTCCACCAATATCCCCACGCACAACATGGGGGAGTGCATAGACGCCGCGATCGCGCAGATAGAAGATCCGAATATAAGCACGGCGGACCTTTTGAAAGTCTTTCACGGCCCCGACTTTCCGACGGGGGGATTTGTCATCCCCATCGACAGTTTGGAGAGCATATACGAAACGGGCAAGGGCAGTGTGAACATACGCTCGAGGATACACATCGAAAACGAGGACAACGGCAAAAAGAGCATTGTCGTGACCGAGATCCCCTATCAGGAGAAGAAGTCTGACATCCTCGCAAGCATCGCCCGCCTCAAAGAGACGGACAAGGATATCCTCGCGGGGATAGTCGAGATCGTGGACGAGTCGGACAAGACGGGCATGCGCGCGGTCATAAGATGCAAGCGGGACACCGACGTAAAAAAAGTCGCGGACTATCTTTTCAAAAAGACGAACCTCGAAGTCAGCTTCCCCATCAACATCATGGCGATCGCGGACGGCAAGCCCGAACAGATGGGGTTGAAAAAATATCTGACCCATTACGTCGAATATCAGCGCACCATCATCGAAAAGCGCACGGCGTACGACCTCAAAGCCGCAAAGGCGAGGGCGGAGATCGTCGAGGGCCTCCTTGTCGCGATCGCAAACATAGACGAGGTGATCGCGATCATCAAACAGTCCGAGTCCACGCCCAAGGCCAAGGAAACTTTGCGCTCCCGCTTCGGGCTGAGCGACGCGCAGGCGCAGGCGATCTTGGATATGCGCCTTAAAAACCTCGCGAGGCTGGAAGTCACAAAGTTGGAGGAAGAATTGGATCAACTTAAAAAGACCATAGCCGACTTCGAGCGCATCCTCGCTTCAAAACGCAGACAGCTTGAAATCGTCAAAAAAGAGCTTGCGGAGATCAAGCAAAAATACGGCTCTCCGAGGCTGACCGCCGTGCTTGACAAGGACACCCTCGAAAGCATGAGCAGTCTCCCCGACGCAAAAGAGGCGGTGGCGTACAGGGACGGCATTTTGACCCTGCACAAAGACGGCATAATGCGCTTCATGTCCCAAAAGAGCTTCGCCGCCGCGGGCAAGGACGTATCCGCTCTGGGCGAGGACGTGCCGCTTGTCAGCCTGTCCGTCAACAACAAGGGGACGCTGTACGCGGTCACGAATTTCGGCGACGTCGTGAAGATAGACGTCACCTCCATCCCCGAAAAGAAGATGAGGGAAAAGGGCTTCAAGCTGGGCGCTTTGAGCCCGGACGCGCAGACGGACGAAAGGCCCGTCAAGCTCCTCTTCTTTGACGGGACCCCCGCGGGCGAGCTGATGCTGTTTACAAAAGACGGCGTGGTCAAGCGCGTTGACATGAGCGAATTTGCGGGCAGCAAAGGCTATTTCAAGGCAATGTCCCTTGCGGAGGGCGACGTCGTGATAGGCGCGGACGTCGTGACCGAGGACTTGTATGCGCTTGAAGTCACAAAGGCGGGGCAAGTCCTGCTCTACGCTCCCTCCGAAGTGCCCGTTCAGGGCAGGAACGCGGCGGGCGTCAAGGGCGTGAAGCTGAACGACGGCGACAGCGTTGTGTACGGCGGCCTCACCGAGGACGAGGGAGAAATTGTCGTAATCACCGAAAAGGGACATGCCAAGAGGGTCATTTGCGCGATCATCGAGCCCGGTTCGAGATACGTCAAGGGCGTGAAGCTCATCGAGCTTGACAGCGGGGACAGCGTGGCGTTTATAGACACGGTGAAGATGCCTTACGACATTGCCTACTTCGCAAATTCCGTGCTGAGAGTGGTCAACACGGAGGACATAAACATAGAGGCGCGCCCGACAAAGGGCAAGTTCCTCGCAAAGGGCGTGGACCGCGTGACGCTTGTCGCATCAGTCAAGGGCATTTGACAAAACGCGGGGTTCAGACGCTCAAAACGACGCAATAAAACAGCAAATCTAAAAAAACGGGGATAAGAAAATGAACAAAATCGGTTTTGATTCCGAGCTTTACATGCAAAAGCAGAGCGAGCACATTCTAGAGCGCATCAGCCATTTCGACAAGCTGTATCTCGAATTCGGCGGGAAGCTGTTCGACGACCTCCACGCGGCAAGAGTTCTGCCGGGATTCGACAAGGCCGCCAAGATCAAACTTCTGCAAAAACTTGCGGACAAGGCGGAACTGATCATCTGCGTGAACGCGGGGGCGATAGAATCCAACAAGATCCGCGCCGACTACGGCATCACGTATTGCAGCGAAGTCGAACGCATGATAGACAACATATCGGGCATGGGGATCTTCATCAATTGCGTCGTCATCACTATGTTCACAAATCAGCAAGGCGCCGTCAAGTTCAAGCACAAGCTGGAAAACAGGGGAGTGAAAGTGTATCTGCACGCGCCCACAAAGGGATATCCGCACGAGATAGACACCATAGTGTCCGACGAGGGCTACGGCGCAAATCCGTATATCCCCACCACGCGCTCGCTTGTGGTCATGACCGCGCCCGGCCCCGGAAGCGGCAAACTTGCCACCTGCCTAAGTCAGCTATATCACGAGCACAAGAGGGGAGTGGAAGCGGGCTACGCCAAGTTCGAGACCTTCCCCATCTGGAATTTGCCTCTCAATCATCCCGTCAACGTGGCGTACGAGGCGGCGACCGCGGATCTGCGAGACGAAAACAAGGTGGACAATTTTCATCTCGAGGCGTACGGAAAGATTACTGTAAACTATAACAGGGACATAGAGGTTTTCCCCGTCGTCAGAAGCATCCTCGCGAAGATCACGGGCAAGGAGTGCGTCTACAAATCCCCGACGGACATGGGCGTGAACATGGCGGGATATTGCATAGTGGATGACGAGGCGTGCCAAGAGGCGGCAAAACAGGAGGTCTTGCGCAGATATTTCAAGGCGCTTTGCGACAGCAAGATGGGCGCTACGCCGAGCGAAACGGTGAGCAGACTTGAATTTTTGATGTCCAAGCTGGAGATAAATATCTCGGACAGGAAGGTCGTCGCCGCCGCCCGCAAAAAAAACGAGCAATGCGGCATGAAGGGCGCGATCGCGCTTGAACTTCCCGACGGCAGGATCGTCACGGGCAAAAACAGCGAGCGTATGAGCGCCGCCGCGGCATGCATTTTCAATTCGGTCAAGGCGCTCGCGGGCATGAACGACAGGCAAAAGCTGATATCGCCGTACGTGATAGGCCCCATCCTCGACCTGAAGTCAAAGATATTCAAGCAAAACAACAACACGCTCTCCCTCGAGGAGGCGCTTATAGCGCTGTCCATATGCGCGGCTTCGGACGCGGGCGCGGCAAGCGCGATAGAACAGCTTCCGTTGCTTGTGGGTTGCGAGCTTCACTCCACGCATATACTTTCAAAAGCGGACGAAACTCCTCTCCGCAAACTTGGAGTGTACCTCTCCTGCGACGCGGAATTTTTGAACGACAATCTGTATATGGATTGAGCGCAAAACGAAAAAAAGACAACATTTTAAGGAGAATATTATGATTTTCGAAAGGGATAAGGTGGACAAAAAATATCAGTGGCGCCTCTCGGACATCTTCGCAAGCGCCGAGGCGTGGGAAGAGTGCTTCGGCTCGGTTTCGGAAGCGCTCGGACGCTTCGCGGACTATGCGGACAGGCTTTGCGACGAGGACGCGCTGTTCGAGTGCCTCGAACTCAGCACGCGCGTTTCGCACGACATAGAGGCGCTTTATCAATACGCGCGCATGCATCACGACGAGGACGCGCGCAACAATGACTATCAGGGCATGACCAACAGGGCGGAGACGCTCATTGTGCGCTATTCCTCCGCGACCTCGTTCATTCAGCCCGAGATATCCGAGTTTTCGGAGGAGAGGCTGAACGAGCTTGTCGCGTCCCCGAGATTTGCGGATTACGACGTGTTTTTCAAGGAGATCTTGCGAAACAAACATATCATCTTGTCAAAAGCGGAGGAAAAATTGCTGGGCGAGATAGGACTGTTTGCGGAAACAAACAGCGAGGTGTTCAACATGTTCGACAACGCGGACGTGGCTTTCAAGCCCGTCAAGGACGAAAACGGCAACGTTGTGGAAATGAGTCACGGCGTCTACGGCGTGCTGTTGCAAAGCCCGTCGCAAAAAGTGAGAGCGCGTGCGTTTGAAAGCATGTTCGGCGCATACAAGGCGCACATCAACACGCTTGCGGCAAACTACGCGGGCAACGTGAAAAAGGATTGGGTCTTTGCCAAGATCCGCGGCTTTGACAGCTCGCTCGAATTTTCCATGTACAACGAAAACGTCCCCGCGACGTGCTACAAAAAGCTCTTAAAAGCGGTGGGCGAGGGCACGAAGCCTTTGCACAGATATATCGCGCTCAGGAAAAAGGTCCTCGGGCTTCGCACGCTCAATATGTACGACCTCTATATGCCTCTGGTCCCACAGCAGGAGTTGGCGCTCGAATACGAGGACGCCGTTCAGCTTGTCAAGGACGCGCTCGCCGTCATGGGAGAGGAGTATTCCACAGTGCTCGCCTCTGCCTTCGAGGACGGCTGGGTGGACGCCTTCGAAAACAAGGGCAAACGCAGCGGCGCATACAGCTGGGGCGTATACGGAGTGCATCCCTTTGTGCTGTTGAACTATCAAAAGACCGTGCACGACGTGTTTACGATCGCGCACGAGCTTGGACATGCCATGCACAGCTATTATTCCAACGCAAATCAGCCTATGCAAAAGGCGGGGTACGAGATATTCTGCGCCGAGATAGCCTCTACTGTCAACGAGGTGCTCTTGCTCAAATATCTGCTCAAAACCGCGGAGGGCGACATGCGCAAATATCTGCTTGCCTACTATCTCGACATGTTCCGCACCACGCTGTTCAGGCAGACCATGTTCAGCGAGTTCGAGGCGTTCGCGCACGAGAAGGTGGAAAAGGGAGAGCCGATCACCGCGGAGGTCCTCGGCGATATGTACTACGCGCTCAACAAAAAGTATTACGGGCGGTCTGTGAAACACAACGATCTCATTCGCTACGAGTGGGCGCGCATACCGCACTTCTTCACAAGTTTTTATGTCTACAAGTATGCCACGGGGCTTACGACGGCGATCTCGATCGCAAACAAATTGCTTGAGGGCGGGGCGGCATATTTTGAAAAGTACAAAAAATTCCTGTCCGCAGGCGGCAGTATGCCTCCTCTCGACATCATTCGTCTTGCGGACGTAGACCTCGAATCCGACGCGCCCTACAGGCTTGCCATGAAGGAGTTCGCCGAAACCTTAAACGAGCTCGAGCGGACGTACGAAAAGTAAGGCGCTACGCTTGCAAGGAGACAGAATGCGCGCTTTATCCTGCAAAAATAGAGTCATAAAGTCGGTTTTTGTCGTGATCGCGGCGCTTTTGTGCTTGATCTCTTTTTGCGCGTGCAACGCCACGGAGCAAGAGGGATCGAGCGCGGAGCGCAGACTTTATCTTTTGGGATTTTCATACGGCGAGGACGGCGTTGTCAATGCTGTCGTCTCGATTTCGGGCGGGGAAGAGCTGGATTGCTTCGCGACAATGTTGTCGGACACGAAGCCCCAAGGCGCGTTTTATTATTCAAGCCGCACGACCATAGTTTTGCACCCCGACACTATATATAGTGCCGTGCGCGGAGCCATGTCGCAAGAGGATTGGTCGTACAACGGAATTGAATACAACCGCTTGAAGGTTGTTTTCAGATATGATACAATCTATAAATCAGTCAAGTCGGACGGCCAAATTCAGGTGAGCGGCAGATATCATCTGCACAGTTTTCCCCTAGACGAGGGGGACAGCGAGTTTCAAGTCGGGCTGACCCGCAAATCGCCCAACTCCGCCGCATGGTACGGCGCGCTCGCCGCGGGCGGAGTCGCGCTTGCCGTCGCGCTTACCGTGACGTTTGCGGTTTTGATCAAGCGGAGGAAGAAGGACGGGACCCTTGTGCTTCAGGACGACGAGGACGCCGAAGATGAAGCAAAGGACGGCGAGGACCTTTCTGCGGACGACAAAGAGAGCGAGACTGTTTCGGTCGAAGGCAAAGAGGACGAACCTACTTCGTCGGACGGCAAAGAGGACAAGGAAAAGGATATCGTCGCGGACGGCGGCGTAACGGATGAGCGGAACGAGGGCGAAAGCGTTTGAACGCGCTCGACAAAACATTTGAACAAAGACAAACACGGGGCGGAAACAGATGGCAAAAAAAGAGACAAACAAGATATCGCGCGGCATGCCGTACAGTGCGGAGGCGGAAGCGGCGGTTTTGGGATCGGCGCTTATTGACGACGTTGCGGCAAACGAAGTCCTTCCAAAACTCAAGGAAGGCGACTTTTTCATTGACAAACATCGTCTCATTTTCAAGGAGATGGCAGGGCTTCAACTGCGAAGCGTCCCCATAGACGTGGTTACAGTCGCGGACGCGTTGGAGCTTGCGGGCAAACTTGACGAGGTGGGCTCGATCGCCTATCTCAGCGAGCTTGCCGAGAGCGTCATATCCTCGGCAAACGCGGCGCATTATGCGGAGATCATCCGTCGGGACAGCCTGACGCGCAAGGTCATACACGCGGGCAATCAGATCGTGCAAAACGGCTACGAAGCCGAGGACGGCGAAAAGGCGCTTAGCGAGGCGGAACGCCTTGTGTACGGCATAGCGGAGGAGGAGAGCGACAGAGAACTCGTCAAAGCGGACGTCGCTTTCGCCGCGGCAATGAACGACATTCAAGAGGCGCAGGTGGGCGCAAACACGGACAGATTTGTCTATTCGGGCTTCCCAAAGCTGGACAGAGCGACAAAGGGTTTGAAACCCGGCGAGCTGATCTTGATCGCGGCAAGGCCTTCTGTGGGCAAGACAGCCTTCGCGCTGAACATAGCCGTCAACGTCGCGCTCGGCCACGACGGCAGAAAGCAAAGAGCGGACGCGCAAAAGGACGGCAAGAGCGTCGCCATCTTCTCGCTTGAAATGGACGCGCCCCTTCTTGCAAAAAGAATGCTTGCGTACGAAAGCGGCGTATCCTTCAACGCCATGGACAGAGTGGGCGGCCTTTCTTCGGGCGAGTCGGGCGCAAGGCTCATGAGCGCGTACAAACGCCTGTCCGCGGCAAAGATATTCATAGACGACTATTCCCTCAACAGCCCCAACGACATCTTGTCCAAGTGCCGCAGACTCAAAAGAGAGCAGGGCTTGGACCTTATCGTCGTGGACTATCTGCAACTTATGAAGGGCAACGCCTCGTCAAGTCGCGGCTTTGAAAGCAGACAGGTCGAGGTCAGCGATATGTCGCGTATGATGAAGGTCTACGCCAAGGAACTCGGCTGTCCCATCGTGCTCCTGTCGCAGATGTCCAGAAGCGTGGAACAGAGGCAGGGCAAGCCTATGCTGTCAGATCTGCGCGAGTCGGGCGCAATCGAACAGGACGCGGACGTGGTGGCGTTTTTGCACAATCCTTCAAAATACAACGCGGCGCTCCCGCCCGATCAGGTGCTGTTGTGCATCAGCAAGAACAGAAACGGCCCTCTTGACGAGATCACCCTACAGTGGACGGGGGAGACGACCACGTTCAAAGAGATGGAGGACGACGAGGCGGCAGCAAAGATCGAGCAGGCAAAGCGTGAACACGCCGAGCAGGAGAGCCCCAAACCGAAGGCTCCGAAAGTGAAGCCGATCGCGGAAGCCGAGCAACCTCCGACTCCCGCAGACAGCGCGTATCAAGAGGCAGCAAGCGACTCGGATCAAACCACAAACGACGCTCCGCAGTCAAGCGACGTCGATCAATCGACCTACGCAGAACACGATTTTGCGCAGACCGCAGGCGGCCAAAAACCTCCCATGAGTCTTGAGGAAGCAATGGCGGACATGGCGCCCGTCGACGAGGCGCTCCACTTTGCCGTCGGAGCGCAGGACGATCCCAACCCGCAGGACTATGACGACAGTGCCTACAGCGGCGAGCCCGACGAGCCTGATTACGACGACAGCGCCTACAGCGGCGACCCCGATGAACTCTTCGGCCCCAACGGCTATCCCGGCGACTACGAGGATTGACAAACTCCCGTCACCCCAACCCAAACCCAAAATTCCAAACCCACAATACCAAAGCGCCCAACGCGGGCGCTTTTTGATATGGCGGTGTAAACCTTCCCTGCCGGACCAACTGCAGAACAACGCGGGTGCGATATGGTTCGGTAAGTGATATTTTGAAAAAGTTATAGGACTTAAATGACATACCGTATCTTCACGATGCGGTATTTTTGTTACAATATTTGTTGACAAAACCGAAAAAAGTGGATAAAATAATGTTGTAGACAATCTAGAATATTGTTTCTATAAAATTGTCTAATAAAGAGGAACATATGCTTATTGAAAGGTTAAAAACCAAATATAGTACGGACGAACCGATATTCCTCAGCGAAATCTTTGAAGTAATGAACAACTTTTCGCGTCCGAGAATATATCAACTGATTGAGGACGCCGAGAAGAAGGAACAACTTGTTCGTTATGATCGGGGGATATACTATATGCCCGTAAAAACCCCTTTCGGAGTTTCCGTGCCTTCTTTTAATGCGGTCGTTTCCAAAAAATATATGACGAACGGGAAGGACATTTTTGGCATTTACGGGAAGGGGACCATAGAACTGAACTTTGCTTTAAGCACGCAAGTGCCAAACACTGTCGAAATCATAACGAACAATGCGTCCAATGAACTTCGCAACATAGAGATGCGTGGCAGAAAAGTGATTTTGCGCAGGTCGTTTGTGCCTATAACTGCATTAAATGTAGACGCATACACTTTGCTGGAGTTGTTCCGCGGGATAGAAATAAGAGAATACACGGAAACAGTCCGAGAAAAAGTGCGGCAATTTATACGCGATAAAAATATCACCAAGGAGCAAGTGTTTGGCATTGCCACTGCGTTTCCCGCAAAGGCCTTGAATAAAATGACTATAAGTGGAGCAATTTATGAACTTAAGTGATGATAAAGAACTGTTCGATCGCTATATTTTGATTGCCGCCGACAATCTCAAAATCAATGAAGCTTTGATCGAAAAGGATTATTATGTGACATTGTTTTTGCGTGAGCTTACGACAAAACTGCCTAATTTGTTGTTCAAAGGGGGCACTTCACTGGCCAAATGCTATAAGGTGATCAAAAGATTTTCAGAGGATATAGATCTCACAATAAGCGGGGACACTTTCCCCAAGAGCGCAAGAAAAGAAGTGTATAAAGCAGTTGTCGAGACTTGCGACACATTGGATTTAAGCATAGCGAATCTCGACAAAATCATGTATGGCTTGGATTACAACAATTATGAGATCGAGTATCCCAAAAAGTATTATTCGGCGGGGATAAAGCCCAATATCAATGCCGAAACCATTTTTATGGAAAAGGTATATCCATATGAGCAGAAAACAGCCTGTTCAATTTTGTACGATTTCCTTTCTTCCATAGATAGAAACGCAACAGAGCAGTATGAAGATCTGCGTCCTTTTGAAATACGCGTGCAAACAATGGAGAGGACTTTGATCGACAAAGTGTTTGCCTTATGCGATTATAAAATTTCCGGCGCCACATCTCGCAATTCAAGACATATTTATGATATTTATAATCTTCTCGAACACGTCAAGATAGAGGATAGTTTGAAAGTTCTTGTGCGAGAAGTCCGCGAGGATAGAAAAAAACGCAAGAGATGTTTTTCGGCGCAGGACGGCATAAATATCAGCGCTATGTTGCAAGACATAGTTGAGTCGGGGATCTATAAAGAAGATTATGAGGATGTCACGACCAAAATGCTGTATGAGGAAGCCCCTTATGAACAAGTAATAAGCGGTTTGGATGCAATCATTCAAAGCAAATTGTTTGATTAGCGCACGAAGCCAAGGCGCAGGGAAGCGCATGACAAGATATCCCGAACGAAAGCCCTTGTGAAAGCAAGGGCGAATTTTTTGAGGGTAGTATAAAATAAAGGCGACTGACGGAGCAAAATCCGCGGTCGCCTTGTTTTTTGAATTTAGATAAAAGGGAAGTTTTATTGAAAAATTTTTTGGCGTTTTTCAACGCCTTAAATCCGCGATTTTATGCATAAACCATCGGATTGTACTACATACCTATCACACCCATCGCCAAAACAACGGTAAACAAATGGTAAACATTTTATACATTTTTTATACATTTTGGTGAACAAGTAAACGGTCTCCCGAAATAGGAGACCGTTTTTGAAACGCTATTATGCTACTAAACAGTGGCTATTTTTATTTAGCAAGTGCCTCTTGAACAGCGACTGCGCAAGCAACTGATGCACCAACCATCGGATTGTTGCCCATGCCGATGAGGCCCATCATTTCGACGTGTGCGGGGACGGAGGAGCTGCCTGCGAACTGAGCGTCCGAGTGCATTCTGCCCATTGTGTCCGTCATGCCGTAGGACGCGGGACCCGCCGCCATATTGTCGGGGTGCAGAGTTCTGCCTGTGCCGCCGCCTGACGCCACGGAGAAGTATTTTTTGCCGTTGTCCCAGCACCATTTTTTGTAGGTGCCCGCGACGGGGTGCTGGAAGCGGGTGGGGTTGGTGGAGTTGCCTGTGATGGAGACGTCCACGTCCTCGAGGCGCATGATCGCGACGCCCTCGGTGACGTCATCTGCGCCGTACACTCTGACTGCGGCGCGCTCGCCCTTGCTGTATGCGGTTTCTTTTACGATTTTGACTTCGCCCGTGAAATAGTCCATCTTGGTTTGGACATACGTGAAGCCGTTGATGCGCGAGATGATGAACGCGGCGTCCTTGCCAAGCCCGTTGAGGATGACTTTCAGGGGAGTTTTGCGGACCTTGTTTGCGGTCCTTGCAATGCCGATCGCGCCCTCTGCGGCGGCGAAGGACTCGTGGCCCGCGAGGAAGGCGAAGCATTTTGTGGACTCTCTGAGCAACATTGCCGCGAGATTTCCGTGTCCGAGGCCGACCTTGCGCTGTTCTGCGACCGAGCCGGGGATGCAGAAGGATTGCAGACCCTCGCCGATGGCTTCAGCGGCGGCGGCAGCTTCTACGCAATGTTTTTTGATGGCGATCGCGCATCCGACTGTGTAAGCCCAAACGGCGTTTTCAAACGCTATGGGTTGGACGCCTTTGACGATAGCTTCGCAGTCGATGCCATTGTCGAGGCAGATTTGTTTTGCCTCTTCCAGATCCTTTATGCCATAGTTTGCAAGCGTCTTGTTGATCTTGTCTATTCTTCTTTCATATCCTTCAAAGGTTACGCTCATTTTTTTGCCCTCCTATCAGTTTTGGCGAGGATCGATCCACTTGACGGCGCCGTCCTCTTTTTTGAATCTGCCATAGGTTTTGGTGTTTGCCTTGAGGGCTTCGTTTGCGTCCTCTCCTCTCTTTACGGCGTCCATAAACATGCCGAGGCGGCAGAATTCATAACCTATGATCTCGTCGTTTTCGTCAAGCGCGAGCCTTGTCACATAGCCTTCCGCCATTTCAAGATATCGGGGGCCTTTTGCGACTGTGGAGTACATTGTGCCGACCTGACTTCTGTGGCCCTTGCCCAAGTCCTCGAGCCCTGCGCCGATCACGAGGCCGTCCTCGGAAAACGCGGATTGCGTTCTGCCGTAGACAATCTGCAAGAACAGTTCGCGCATAGCTGTGTTGATGGCGTCGCAAACGAGGTCGGTGTTGAGCGCCTCGAGAATGGTCTTGCCCGCGAGGATCTCAGCCGCCATTGCCGCGGAGTGCGTCATGCCCGAACAGCCGATCGTTTCGACAAGCGCCTCTTGGATCACGCCGTTTTTGACGTTGAGGCTGAGTTTGCATGCGCCCTGTTGCGGCGCGCACCAGCCTATGCCGTGCGAAAAGCCGCTGATGTCCTTGATTTCTTTCGCCTGAACCCACTTTCCCTCTTCGGGGATAGGAGCAGGTCCGTGATTGGGACCCTTTGCAACGCAGCACATTTGTTCAACTTCGCTTGAATATTGCATAATGTTTGCTTCCTCGCCGAAAACGGCTCGGAAAACCTCCTTAAAAAATTTTGATTTAATACAGATATATTAGCATACCGAAAAAATTTTTTCAATAAAAATCTATCAAGTGCGGATATTTTTTCCGCGTTGTTTTTTTGAAGCTCGACGGGCTTCGCATCCGCGGCTTTTGCCGCCCTAAATTCGGACGGGAACGGCTGAGGCTCGACGGGAAGTCGAAGCGCGCGTCGCGGGGGAGCGCTTTAAGGATAAAAATATTATAAAAGTGATCAAATTTGTTTACAATATTCGAAGGTTGTGGTATCATATCAAACGTACTTGCGACGAGGTTGAGACAAAACTCCGAGTTTCTACTTGGTTGCAAGCGAATATTTTATCCATCGAAGGAGGTTAAACAATGGATAAGGAATTGAAGCAACAGATCATCGCCAAGTATGCTCGCAGCGAGGGCGACACAGGTTCTCCCGAGGTGCAGATCGCGCTTCTCACACAGCGCATCACCGAGCTCACCGAGCATCTCAAAGTTCATCAAAAGGACCATCACAGCCGCAGAGGCTTGTTGATGATGGTCGGTCACCGCAGGAGCCTGCTCAACTATCTCAAAGACGTTGACATCGAGAGATACCGCGCGATAGTCAACTCGCTGGGGCTCAGGAAGTGATTTTACGGGTGCGATTTCCGCACCCTATTTTTTGGGAGCGAACGGCTCCCTCGACAGGATATCAGGGGATGACGGAATCCCCGAGAATATAGGAGTGTAAAATGGAAAGAAAGATTTTCAAAACTACGATCGGCGGCAGAGAGCTGATCGTTGAGATCGGCGCGTACTGCTCGCAGGCAAACGGTTCGTGCGTGGTCCGTTGCGGAGACACCGTTGTCATGGTCAACGCAACGATGAGCAAGGCTCCCCGCGAGGGCATGGACTTTTTCCCGTTGAGCGTGGATTACGAGGAAAAAATGTACGCGATCGGCAAGATCCCCGGCGGCTTCAAGAAGCGCGAGGGCAGGGCAAGCGACAAAGCCATCCTTACGTCAAGGCTTATCGATCGCCCCATCCGTCCTCTCTTCCCCAAGGGGCTTTACAACGACGTCACCGTCATTGCGACCGTGTTGTCGGTTGACACAAACATTCCGCCCGAAGTGTTCGGCATGATAGGCTCGTCCATCGCGCTCAGCATTTCGGACATTCCGTGGGCAGGGCCTACGGGTTCGGTCGTAGTGGGGCTTGTGGACGGCGAGTACGTCATCAATCCCGACAGCGAACAGCGCGCAAAATCCCGCCTGACGCTCAACCTCAGCGGCACAAAGGACGCCATCATGATGGTCGAAGCGGGCGCGGACGTCATCTCCGAGCAGGAAATGCTCGGCGCGATCATGTTCGGACATGAGGAGATCAAAAAGATCGTCGCCTTCATTGAGGACATCCAAAAAGAGGTCGGCAAACCGAAGCAGGATATCGAGCTCGAGCATGTCCCCGAGTTCATCGACGCCGCAGTGCGCGAGTACGCGGACAAAAAGATGGACTTTGTGCTCGAGGCGTTCGACCGCTATGAGCGCGAGGCAAGAGAGGACGCGCTCAACGAGGAAGTGCTCGCGCATTTCGCCGACGAGTGGAACGACGAGCAGAAAAAGGTCAAATTCATCCTCGACAGCCTCTATTATCTCAAAAAAGAGAAAGTGCGCGCGAAGATCCTTGATAAGGGCGTCCGTCCCGACGGCAGAGCGCTCACCGAGATCCGTCCTATTTGGATAGAGGTCGGCATGCTCCCGAGAGTCCACGGCAGCGCGGTGTTCACAAGAGGTCAGACCCAAGCGCTCACCACTTGCACGCTCGGCACGATCTCCGAGGCGCAACGTCTCGAAGGCCTTGACGACGACTATTACAAGAGGTATATGCATCAATACAACATGCCCGGATATTCCACAGGCGAGGCAAAATCCCTCAAGAGCCCGGGCAGACGCGAGATAGGGCATGGCGCTCTCGCAGAGCGCGCGCTCGAACCCGTGCTTCCCTCTGAAGAGGAATTCCCCTATGCCATTCGCACCGTTTCGGACATCCTCAGCTCAAACGGCTCCACGTCACAGGCTTCGGTGTGCGGCAGTACGCTTGCGCTTATGGACGCGGGCGTGCCCATCAAGGCTCCCGTCGCTGGCATAGCAATGGGACTTATCAAAAACGAGGCGGAAGGCAAGGTCGCTGTGCTCACGGACATTCAGGGGCTTGAGGACTTCCTCGGCGACATGGACTTCAAAGTGGCGGGCACCGAAAACGGCATCACCGCGATACAGATGGACATCAAGATCAAGGGCATAGACGAGGCTATCCTCACTCGCGCGCTCGAGCAGGCAAGGCTGGGCAGGTTGGAGATACTGAAAAAGATGAACGCTGTCATCTCCGCTCCCCGTCCCGAACTGAGCAAGTGGGCGCCCAAGATCGTGTCCTTTGAGGTGGATCCCGACAAGATCGGCGACATCATCGGCAAGGGCGGCAAGACAATCAACAAGATCGTCGAGGACACGGGCGTCAAGATCGACATCAACGACGACGGCGTGGTGTTTGTGGCGTCCAACGACGACGCCGCGATCAAAAAGGCGCGCTCCATCATCGAAACCATCGTCCGCGACGTGGAGGTCGGCGACGTCTACGAGGGCATCGTCACCAAGATCATGGAAAACGACAAAGGGCAGTTTGGCGCCAACGTCAACTTTGCCCCCGGCAAGGACGGAATGATCCACATTTCCAAGCTCTCCGACAAGCGTGTGGAAAAGGTCACCGACGTCGTAAATGTCGGCGATATCGTGCTCGTCAAGGTCATCAAGATAGACGAGAAGCATAGGGTGGATCTGCGCCTTAAAGAAATCTTAAAGAAAGCGTAAAACGGGTAAAACCGCACTATTTGGCGCTATGTGTTGTCAACAGCCCTATCCCTCGCCGTCATGTACCTCATGTACATTGGGCGACTCGTGATAGGGCTGTTTCCTAGCCTAGCATCCAAATATTGCGGTTTTACTTAATATATTTTTGTGATTTTGGGCGAATAGCTGTTTCCTTGTCTTTCATCCCTTACAGACGGTTTTACATTTCTTTATCAAATGATTGGTACACATAGTATCCTTTCCGCTCGCACTATTGTGAAGTTGACTTTTTCCTAGCCTAGCGTATAAATATTGCTGTTTTACTTTATATGCTTTTGTGATTTTGGGTGAATAGAGGTTTTTTTGTTTGTCTCGTACGGGCAATGTACTTTTTATTTTGTGATTTGCGCAGCACATATACTGTTTGTTGGTGGCTTGGTATTGATTTTTTCAATCAACATAAAGTTTTACTATATATATTACAAAATATGCAAATAAGGATTATGTGCAAAACGGCGATATTGAGATGAAGAGCAAGGAAAGAGGGCCCGAGGCGCCCAATCCCGCCCATGAAAACATTGCATGTTTTGATGGGGACCCTGAAGATGTCTCGCACAAGCTATCATATCAAGCTATCATATTAAATTGAGTTGATGACAATACATATTGCTCAACAGCGCGAGAGGAGAGGACGAGATGACAACGTAAAATATAATAGTGAAAGGTAAAACCGCCTGTACGGGATGAAGAGCAAGGAAGCGCCCCCTGAACGACAAGACTAATCCCACCCCATGAAAACGCTACGCATTTTGATGGGGACCCCGGGGAGGCACTCTATCTTAACTTTTGGAAATATAGCTGACGCAGCTATTCGCTCGTACAGGCGGTTTTACCCTGTTTGGGGTGTAAAATATAAAGAAAATGCAAATACTCTGATATATTATCAAAATAAGGCTTGCGTTTTTCGACAAATTATTCTATAATGTCGTAAGAAAGCTAATAGGAGGCTAATATGAACAAACAAGATCTTATAAGAGAAGTAGCAAAGAGAGCTGACCTTTCACTGAAGGATGCATCCGCAGCAGTAGAGGCTTATGTTGCAACAGTGACAGACGCACTCAAAGCAGGCGACAAAGTGGCGATCGCAAACTTTGGCACCTACGAAATCAAAGAGAAGGCTGAGAGACAGGGCTTCAATCCCCTCACAAAGCAGCCCATCACTATTGCCGCGTCCAGAACACCCGTTCTTAAGTTCGGAAAGAGCTTCAAAGAACTGTTCAAATAACTCAAAACGCATCAAACGCCCAATCAGGGCGGGCATAATAAACGGTTTGGCTTTTTGCCAAACCGTTTTGATTTTTGTGAGCTTTTGAAATTCCAAATATTTATGAAGCGTTTTTGACGCGATATCTGCTATAAACCCAATGTTTCCGAATGTTTATTCCGAATTCCGTTCCCAAATGCCCAAATCCGTTTTATTCAAATACTTACATTTGCCAAACGTCCTAGCTTTGTTGCAAAATCCGATATATCCGAATATTTGTCCGGCGTTCCAAACTCCGCGCCTAAATTCGATATATCATAACACTTGCCAAGTGCTTTAAGTTTGTTGCAAACTCCGTTCTGTCCGAGCACTGTCAAGCGTTTTGGGCTTCGTCACATGATCCGACCAATCAGATCGCCTGTTTCCCCTCCGTGACGCTTGTGATGAAGCGGTCGAACGCGGCTTGTCCCTCGTCGGTGTTTTTGAACACGGCGGTGGTGTCTAGGATCTTTTCGCATGCGAGGTTGATATAGTCCGTTACTGCGTCTCCCGCCTTTTTTTCGCTGCAAGCGGTGCCGTTGTCCACGACAAGCTGAGTGATCATGCCGAGGTGCCTGTGCAGGGGATGAGAGTCGTCCGCAAGCGCCTTGAAGTCGAGGGGAGTTTTGCCCGTGAGGATATCCTTGATCTGCGCCGCTTCCGAAGCCAGTCTGCCCGGCAGGATAAACAGCCCCATGACCTCAATGATGCCTATCGCCTCTTGCTTTATGTTGTGAAGCTCCTGCGAGGGATGGAAGATGCCGTAGGGATGCGCTTCGTCCGTGCGGTTGTTGCGCAGGATGAGGTTGAATTGATATTCGCCGTCCGAATTGATGGACGCAATGGGAGTGATGGCGTTGTGAGGGACGACCTCGCCGTCCGAAGTTGTGGAGGCGATTATGTTTGCGCTTTCGTCGCTGTAATTGTCCCACGCCTTGCGGAAGGCTTCCACCGCTTTCAGCAGTTGTTGCCTGTCCTTTGACTCTACGCGGACGACGGAATTGTACCAATCCACCTTTGAGATGTGGACGTTCGGCAATCCCGCCATGCGGAAGTGCTTGCGCGCGCCTCTTTCAAACACGGGCAACACCTTTTTGCCGCCTTGATAGTGATCGTGCGCTAGGATGGAGCCGCCGACGATGGGCAGGGCAGCGTTCGAGCCTATGAAATAGTGCGGGAACATGTCCAAAAAGTCGAGCATGCGGCGGAAAGTGCCCTCGGACACGCACATGGGGCGATGCTCTTCGCTTACGGCTATGATATGTTGCTCGAAATATTGATACGGCGAAAATTGCGCGAACCAAGGCTCGCCGTCAAGTTCGAAGGGTATGGTGCGCAGAGTCTGCCGCGCGGGCTTTGCCGCGTTGCCCGTCCAGCCGACGTTTTCCGCGCAAAGCATACATTTTGGATATCCGCCCTTTGCCAACTTCGCAAGGCGCACTTGCTCGGGAGTTTTTTCGGGCTTGGACAGGTTGATGGTGACGACGATCCGTCCTCTTGGCGCGTCGTGCTGCCAAACTATGTTTTTGTCGAGGTCGGGGCGCCTGAGATATGTGCTGTCCTCGCCCAGCTTGAACAGCATGTCGCACGCCTTTTCTATCCCGCTGTAGCTTGCGGTGTCGTCAAACAATTCCACGACTTTTGACGGAGCGGGCATGACCATGCCCATCAACTTTGTCTCGAAGTTGGGGCGGTCGTTTTCCTCAATGAGTTTGATGCGGACCGCGTATGCCGAAAGTTGAGTGAGCACGGCGTAAAGGTCGTATTCCTTTATGTCGCCGTCGTACGGCTCGGTCAATTTGAAAAGCTCGAGCAAGGCGTTTTGCACATATATCGCGTCAAAATCTTGCAGATACAGCTTTTTTTCGGCATGGTCGATAAGTTTTTTTATGTTTTGCTTCGCTTGCGTTTCATAAGAAATCCTTGCCATAACAACTCCGACAATCGCCCCAATGCGGCAAAACCGCCACGGGATAATAAACGATTGTATTATAGCAAACCCCGACTCAATTTGCAAGCGGTTGCGGCGGAAAAAACAAATTGCCCGCAGTTGACAAATTTTCGGGGATATTGTATAACTAAATAGATATAAAACATATCAAATTTTTTCAACTTTCGCGCAGACGCGAGCGCGCGGAAGCGGGAGGCAATCGTTATGCCCATAGACAAACGCGGTTTGGACGGGATCTGCAAGGACATTTACGGCACGGACGGCGCCGCTCAGTTGGACAGGTTTGAGGAACTTGTCGCCATGCACCGCGAGGTGTTCGGATCCGACGCGCGCGAGTTTTACTCCTCGCCCGGCCGCATAGAGATGATAGGCAATCACACGGATCACAACGGCGGCAAGGTGCTTTGCGCCGCTATCAACGTGGACACGCTCGCCGCTGTCTCAAAACGAGAGGACGGAGTGATAGAGGTCAAATCCAAGGGCTATCCCATGCTCAGGGTGGACTGCGCCGCGCCCGTCTTTTCCGTTTCGGAGATAGGCACCTCGACGGCGCTCATCAAGGGCGTCGTGGACTATTTTGCGCGTTCGGGGAAGAGAGTGGGCGGTTTTTGCGCATGTATGACGTCCTCTGTCCCGAAAGGCTCGGGAGTTTCCTCGTCGAGCTCGTTCGAACTTGTGATCGCGGAGATACTCAACGTCATGTACAACGACGGCGAGTTGAGCCCCATTTTCAAGGCGAAAGCGTCGCAATATGCCGAAAACACCTACTTCGGCAAGCCGAGCGGATTGATGGATCAAAGCGCGATCGCCCTCGGTGGCGTGAATATGATAGATTTCGCGGACCTCGAAGAACCCGCGGTCAAAAAAGCGGATTGGAAGTTCGATCTTGACATCTTTGTCATTGCGACGGGAGGGGATCACTCCAATCTCACGGACGACTACGCCGCGATCCCGCTTGAAATGAGGTCGGTCGCCTCAAAGTTCGGAGCGAAACTTTTGCACGAGATATCTCCCGAAAAATGGGAGGCGGAAAAGGAGAGCGTGCGCCCTCTTGTCGAGCCTCGCGCATTTTTGAGGGCGGAGCACTTCTTCGAGGAAAACGCAAGGGTGGAACGCGCGGTGGCAATGATAGACGAGGGCGACAAGGAGGGTTTCCTCTCTCTTGTCAACGAGTCGGGGCTGAGTTCAAGATACAAACTGCAAAACACCTATTCTCCCGCATGCCAAAATCACAACCTCGAAAACGCGCTCGACAGCGTGAAGAGGATAGATGGCGTGCTTGCGTACAGAGTGCACGGCGGGGGATTTGCGGGCACGATCTTGACGTTCGCCGACCCCGCCGCAAGCGGAGTCCACAACGCCTTGAATGTCATGTTCGGCGAGGAAAACGTGTTCAAACTTGCTATCCGCGACAGCGGCGCGTGCAAACTTTTGATTTGAGGAGTTGAATATGGATATTTTGGCAATCGCAAGCGATCCCAAGGTGGCGTTTCAAATCGGCGGACTCAGCGTGCGTTGGTACGGCGTCATCATCGTGTGCGGCATGCTGATCGGGCTGGTGTACGCTTGCAGTCAGGCAAAAAAAATCAATCTTGCCTCGGACGACGGGATAGAGCTGTTTTTGTGGGTCATCCCCTTTGCGATCGTGTTTGCGAGGGTGTTTTATCTCATATCCCGCACAAGCGAATTCTTCCCCATAGACAGTTGGGACGCCTTTGTCAACGCTATCGCTATATGGGACGGCGGCATCACCATCATAGGCGGCATCGCGGGCGGCGCGTTGGGCGTGATCTTTTTCACGTTGCGCCACCGCAAACAGACCAACTTTTTGA
Source organism: uncultured Clostridia bacterium (assembly GCA_947625145.1). Taxonomy (GTDB): domain Bacteria; phylum Bacillota; class Clostridia; order Christensenellales; family CAG-917; genus CAG-475. The sequence goes on along the minus strand of CANQNC010000004.1, from coordinate 17,561 downwards.
GCGTTGCGGACCTTGTGATCGTGCCCCTTCTCGTCGGGCAGATCGTGGGCAGATTGGGCAATTTCGTCAATCAGGAGGCGTTCGGATTTCAGATCACGGATCCTCGCTTCCAACGCTTCCCGTTTGCGGTCTACATCGACGATCCGTCGGGCGTTTCGAGGTGGGATCTGTTCGGCGGCGAGGGCTGGTATTGCGCGACCTTCTTTTACGAGATGGTGTGGAACGCGATAGGGCTTGCCTTCTGCCTGACCTTCTGGATGAAGGGCAAACAGAAAAAATATCCCGGCGTGATGTTGCTTTTCTATCTGTTCTGGTACTTCCTCGGGCGCACTTGGCTGGAATATCTCAGGCTGGACGCCGCAAACGTCAAGGGCGCGATGGCGGGTTGTGTCGTCATGGTCGTGCTGTCTGTCATTGTGGGGGCGGTCTACGTGCTTTACAGGGTCAGCAAGATGTCCTACGACAGAGTGCGCGGCCTTAAGAGCGCGAGCAAACTCGAGGGCGCGGCGCTCAGCGACTTCGACATTTCAAACTACGGCTTCGTGGGCAAGCTGTACGCCGTCAAGACAAAGGAAGTTTCAAAGGACGGCCAAACCGTAGTCAAGGAGTCGAGGAACCCTCTCCGCTTTCTCTACGGCAAGGGAGAGTATGTTGCGGTGGATTTCGACGAGTTGAATTTTTATCGCGTTCCAAAACATTATAAAAAGAGATTCAGAACCATCGTCAAACAGGACGAATATACTTTGGATACAGCAGAGGCGTAAAATGGAAAACAAGGATATTGCGCAAAACACCTATCTGACCGAGCGCGTCAAAACAAACAATCTCACCCTTTTGACCGACCTTTATCAGCTGACCATGATGAACGGCTATCTCAAGTGCGGGCTGTGGAAAAAAAGAGCGGTTTTCGACGTGTTTTACAGGGGCGCGGGCGGTTACAGCTACGCGATCGCCGCGGGGCTGGAGCAGGCGATAGACTACATTTTGAACCTGCATTTCGACAAGAGCGACATAGAATATCTGAGGTCTCTCGGCATCTTCGATGAGGAATTTTTCCGCGCTCTCGAGGGCTTCCGCTTCACGGGGGACATCAAGGCAGTGCCCGAAGGGACCATGATCTTCCCCGGCGAGCCAATCGTCACGGTCTCGGCGCCGCTTTGGGAGGCTCAACTTGTGGAGACCGCGCTTTTGACATTCATCAACCATCAGACGCTGATCGCGACAAAGGCGGCAAGGCTCAGAGAGTGCACAAAAAACAAGATCAGCGAATTCGGCTTGCGCAGGGCGCAGGGCGCGGACGCGGGAATTTACGGCGCAAGGGCGGCTTATATCGGCGGCTGTCGCACGACGTCCAACGTGGTTGCGGGCAAGCTGTTCGGCATACCCGTCACGGGCACGCACTCGCACAGCTGGGTCATGTCCTTTGACAGCGAGCTTGAAGCGTTTGAAAAGTACGCCGAGATATATCCCGACAACTGTCTGCTGCTGGTGGACACCTACAACACGCTGAAAAGCGGCGTTCCAAACGCAATAAAGGTGTTTGACAAGCTCAAGGCGGCGGGACATAAGCCCATCGGCATAAGGCTGGACAGCGGAGACCTCGCCTATCTCAGTCGCGAGGCAAGGAAAATGCTTGACGCCGCGGGGCACGACGATTGCCTCATCTTCGCCACAAACGACCTTGACGAGGACATTCTGCTGTCCCTGCACGCGCAGGAGGCGAAGATAGACGTCTACGGCATAGGCACAAAGCTGATCACAAGCTACAAAAACGCCTCTCTCGGCGGCGTGTACAAGATGTGCGCCATGGAAGAGAACGGCGTGCTCGTGCCCAAGATAAAGGTGTCCAACAGCCACGAAAAGACCACCAATCCCGGGGTAAAAAAGATCGTGCGCATTTTCAAGCGCGGCATGGCGCAGGCGGACCTGATATGCCTCGAGGACGAGACGATAGACCCCTCCAAGCCGCTCACCATCTTCCATCCCGAGCTGACCTACAAGAGGATGACGTTTGTGGATTTTGAGACGAAAGAGCTTATGACGCCCATCTTCAAGGACGGCAAGTTGGTCTACGACCTGCCCACGCTCAAACAGATAGCGGAGTACGAGGATCAATGCGTTGCGCAATTCTTCCCCGAATATCGCAGAGTGGTCAATGCGCAGGACTACAAGGTGGACTTGTCCAAAAAGCTCTGGACGCTCAAACAACAGCTTCTCGATCGTTCGGCGGGCGAGTGAGTCTTGGAGAGTTTTCGGAGTCGTGACGCTTAAAGCCTCGTGCGCGACGGCGCCATAAACTCGCAAAAGCGGGGCGCAAGCAAAGTCGTCGGGCTAATTGAGCAAAGTTGTCAAAATTTCTTGACATGATTTGCTTAATATGTTAATATTTTCAAGCGCCGAATGGTATTGACTTTCGTCGCCGGCAGGTCGAGCGAGCGCGCGGGTGTAGTTCAATGGTAGAATGTCAGCCTTCCAAGCTGATTGCGTGGGTCCGATTCCCATCACCCGCTCCAACCTAGATAGGTTTCGCTCGACAACAGTGAGTCTGTAGCTCAGCAGGATAGAGCAACGGCCTTCTAAGCCGTGTGTCGGGGGTTCGAATCCCTTCAGGCTCGCCATATGGTGGATATAGCGCAGTTGGTTAGCGTGCCAGGTTGTGGCCCTGGAGGCCGTGGGTTCGAGTCCCACTATTCACCCCATTTGAAACCTTGCGATCATTGGTCGCGGTCATACAAAGTATGTCTCGCAAGAGCGTACGCAACGTTGCGCAAATGCGCCTCGAAGGGGTATCGCCAAGCGGTAAGGCAACGGATTTTGATTCCGTCATTCGTTGGTTCAAATCCAGCTACCCCTGCCACCGTCTCGTTAGCTCAGTCGGTAGAGCACCGCACTTTTAATGCGATGGTCCGGAGTTCGAATCTCCGACGGGACACCATGAAAAAAGGCACCTAAACAGGTGCTTTTTTTCATGGTCATCTCTCGTGTAAGGCACACGAGAGATTGTCCCGTCGGAGATTTTATTGTTGCAGAATGCAACAATAGTTGGCTTTGCCAACCGAACTCCGGACGTCCGGACTGACGTGTCGCTACCGAGTGCAAGCACTCACGCTCCACTATTACGGCAGGCCGCTGGCCTTGCCTACGAATCTCCGACTGTGGATTGCGGGCTTTACAGCTATTTCGTGTAAGACACCATGAAAAAAGCACCTGTTTAGGTGCTTTTTTCATGGTCATCTCTCGCGTAAGACACGAGAGATTGTCCCGTCAAGATTGCAACATTATATGTTGCCCACGCTTTGCGTGGCGAACTCCTGTTCCCGGACTGACGCTCCACTTTTGCGAGTAAACTCGCTCGTTTCGCAATTTCACCCACAAAATCATTTCACAATTTTGTGGGACCCGATCGGCAGGCCGCTGACCTTGCCTACGAACCTTCTCGGGCATCTTTCGTGTTTGACACCGATTTCAACCTATCTTGAACTGATAGGTTGGAATTTTTTTTGTCCCTAAGGTGATTTGAGTATTTCTCCTGTGGATTTTTCCCTTGATTGCGGGAGGGATTTAGGGGAGGGCAGACGCATTTTGGTGGAGAGCGGGCGGGGAATGATTGGGGGAGCGGGCTCATATGCTTTAACATGTTCAAGGACGAATTGAAAAGGAAGTTGAAGGTGGGGCAGGAGCTGTTGCCGTTTGCGCTGACCATGCTTGCGCGGGACAAACTTGCCGTCAGCGGCGTCAAAAACGTGATGTTGTCCACGGGGGAGGAGGTCAGGTTGAAGATCGCGGGCGGCGCGCTGAGCGTTGCGGGCGAGGGGCTACGGATACTTGAGATCGGCGGCTCGGACATCTATGTCAAGGGCGATATAAGGAGATTGGAATTTGTTGACGGGCAAAAAAAGGACTGAAAACGATTTTGGCGCTTTCACAGTCGAGCGCAGGGTCAAAAAGCCGCAGAAGGAGAGGAAGGACAAAATCTCGCCTATCCGCAAAAAACGTCCGAATAGAATGTCTGTTTTTGCGAGCAAGCTGGGCAAGACCGAGATCTTTGTCAAGGGCAAAAACGGAGTGCGGGCGCTTGGCGCGATCATGAAGATCTGCGTTGTCAGCGACGTGAGGACGGCTTCGGACGGGATCCGTTTTTATATTCCGTCAAAAGTTTGCCCAAAGATTGTTGCGCTGCTCGACAATTTATGCTATGATTATAAAATAATACGAGTGTCGGGCGCGCTCCCGCGCCTTGCGCGCTTGCTCGTGCGCGCGGGGTTGATCGCGGGCATCGCGGCAGGCGTGTTGATGATCGCGCTGTTCCCTTGCTTCGTGACGGACATAAGCGTCCTAAGCCTTGACGGCGTGGAGGCGGACGGCGCATTAAATGCAAAGATACACGCAATACTATCCGAGCAAGGGGTGTTCGAGGGCGCGTTCGTCCCCGAGATAAAGCCCGATGTCCTGTCCGAAAGGATATTGGGGCTGGACGGGATAGCCTTTGCGCAGGTCCAAAGGCGGGGCACGCGAGTGGAGGTCAGGATAAAGTCCGAGCTTGCGCGCGAGCATTTCGCCGACATACGCGGCTCGGGCGTGAGCGCGACAAGGCTTGCCACAGTCACGCGAGTGATTGTGGAGGGCGGCACGGCGCAGGTCAAGTACGGCGACGTCGTGAAGGCGGGGGATCTGCTGATAGACGGCTACGTCATGTACGGCGATTCGCGCATAGAGGTGGAGGCGAAGGGAAGCGTTTACGGCACCGTGCTGTTGAAGCGCACCGCCTACTTAGCGGACGTCTCGGTGGAAAAGGTCTACGGCAAGACGAAGCGTATCGTGAAGCTGGGGATGTTCGGCAAGGCGCCGAAGCCTCCCAAAAGCCCGTTTGAAACCTACGAACTTGAGGTCAGGATAAGCGATTTCGGCTTTTTGCTTCCGTTTGTCGCGTACACGTACGAATTTCGGCAGCTAGACGCCGTAGAGACGCAAAACGTCATGACGGACGAACAGCTGTGCTCCATCGTCTATGCCGAGATACTCTCCGAGCTCGAGGAACCCGCGAGCATAAAAAATGTGTACAGATCCGTACAGAGGGACGCCGTGGGCAGGAACGTAAGCGTGACTGTCGAGGCGGAGGTGCTCATATCCGATGAAAACAACAAGGGAAAAACATTTTGAAAACTATGACGTCATGCTTGCCGTTTTCGGGGAATTGGACGAGAACATTTCCCGCATTACGCAATCTTTTGACGTGGACATTTTCGCCACGGGCAACAGCGTCAAAATAAGCGGCGATTCACATGCCGTGGAGGGAGCCATGCGCGCGCTGGACGCACTCGAGGGCATGGCGGACAAGGGGGATCTGATCCCGTCCCAAGTCGGCATGGCGATAGACTGCGCCAAGGCGGGCAAAGAGTTGGATCTGTCCGAACTGATGAACACGGTCGCGATCACCGTGCGCGGCAAGATAGTGCGCCCGAAAACATTCGGGCAAAAGCGCTATATCGACGCGATAAGACGAAACGGCATTGTGTTTGGCGTAGGCCCCGCGGGCACGGGCAAGACCTATCTTGCGGTCGCGCTTGCGGTGGGAGCGCTGAAAAACAACGAGGTCGGCAGGATCATACTCACCCGTCCCGCCGTGGAAGCGGGGGAGAAACTCGGCTTTTTGCCCGGGGACCTCAGCGAAAAGGTGGACCCGTATCTCAGGCCGCTGTTCGACGCGCTCAAAGAGTTTTTGGGAGAGGATACGTATCTGCGCTTTATCGAGCGCGGGGTTATAGAGATCGCGCCGCTTGCGTATATGCGCGGGCGCACGTTGTCGAACTGCTTCGTCATACTCGATGAGGCGCAAAACACCACTCGTGAGCAGATGAAGATGTTCCTCACCCGCATGGGGGAAAACTGCCGTATGGTCGTCACAGGGGACATAAGTCAAATCGACCTTCCCCGCAACGTGACGAGCGGGCTTGTGAACGCAATTGAGGTGCTCCGCGACGTCAAGGGCGTCGAGATAGATCTTTTGACCTCGAAGGACGTGATCAGAAACGAGCTGGTCACGCACATTGTCGAGGCGTACGAGCGCTACGAGGAAGCGGAGCAAAACGGAAAACAATAGGTTGACCAACACGTGATCGTTTGGAGATGAAATATGATTGACGATATCAAAGACTTATCAACGGTCGAAAAACAAAAGCTGATCGCAAGGAAAAAGTTTTTCGCTTGCTTTGGGCAATGTTTTGTCGGGATCGTCGTCGCGACGTTTGCGATGACGCTGTTTTCGCTGTTTATGGTGGGAGACTTCCTGCAAGCGTTTACCGTGGCGAGCGCGGCGGTCACGACGGGAAGATTTGTGGGCGCGTTTGCGATGATGCTCGTCCTGTTTTTCGGCGTTTACAGCTTTTCGGTGAGAAGCGGCAAGGGCAAGCCGAGCAGGGACTTTTGGCTGACGTGCGTCATGGTGGTGATATCCTATCTGCTGTCCGTGACTGGCGCGACGAAGCTGTCCGTGTTTGCGATGCCCCTTTCGCTTTCCACTCTCGTGCTACTCGAGCTTATCGGCAGGCGCACCGCGACCCTTGCAAACGTGATATCGGGCGTGCTTGTCATCATAGCGTTTGTGTTCGAGCCCGCAAAATTCGATTTCGGCATGATCGTCTCTTCCGTCATATGCAACTGCATGGGCGGACTGCTGATCAACTTTTTGATGAACAAACACTTCAACAGGCTGAAGTTTTTGATCATGTCCATGGTGTCTCCGCTTGTCGTTCAGCCCCTCGTCGCGGCGCTTACGCTTGTGAGCGGGGCGGAATATATAGACATTGCGTGGAACATGCTTTGGTGCTACGGCGCAAACGTCGCCGCTGCGCTGCTGTTTTTGCCCATTGTGTCCATACTCGAGGGCATATTCAACATTGCGGACGACTTCCGTCTCAGCGAGCTGTGCAATCTGTCCAACCCTCTGCTGAAGAGGCTTGCGAGCGAGGCTCCCGGCACCTTCAACCACTCCCTTGTCGTGGGCAACCTCGCCGAGGCGTGCGCTTCCGCGATAGGGGAAAATCCGAATATGGCGCGTTGCGCCGCCTATTATCACGACATAGGCAAGCTGAAAGCGCCGCTTTATTTCAGCGAAAACCAGTCCTCGTACAATCCGCATGACGAGCTCATCCCCGAGGTCAGCGTCAGCATGATCACTTCGCACACGCTGTTTGGCGAGATCCTCGCGCGGCAAAACAGGCTCCCGTCCGAGATCGTGGACATTTGCCGTCAGCATCACGGCACCGCGCCCGTGGGATATTTCTATCGCAAAGCCTTGTCCTTGAAAGAGGACGGAGACCTTGCGGTCAACAAATACACCTATTCGGGCCCGAAGCCGCAGACGAAGATCGCCGCGATCATCATGATCTCGGACACGATCGAGGCGGCGATGCGCGCGTACATGCCCGACACGAAGGAGGAGTACGAGGCTCGCATCAACAGGCTTGTGGACGAAAAGATAGAGATGAGGCAGTTTGACGAATGTCCCATCACGATGGGGGATATCGCGATCATCAAAAAGACCATCATCGAGGTCTTGCCCTCCATACACCACAGGCGCGTGGACTACGACAAGCGCAAAAAGGACTGATATGCTCAAGATAGAGGGCGCTACGCCGAGCGAGGCAAGGATAATGAAAAAGGTGGAAAGGGCGCTGTTCAAGCATCTGGGGCAGAGCAACTTTTTCGAAACTTTCGTTTCGCTTGCGGACGAGGACGTCATAAAAGAGGTCAACAGACAGCAACGCAACGTGGACATGGCGACGGACGTGCTCAGCTTCCCGTGCTTCGAGGGCTTGAGCCTCCCCGTGCGCGAAGAGGACTTTTCGGACGCGGATCGCGAGGGCAAACGAGTGATGCTCGGGTCCATTATGATCTGCCGCAAAAAGGCGATATCGCAGGCGGAGGAGCTTGGGCACAGCTACAAGCGGGAGCTTGGGTTTTTGATATGTCACGGGCTTTTGCATCTGCTCGGCTTCGACCATATCGAAAGGGACGACGAGGAAATCATGACCGCCCATCAGCGCGCCGTCATGGACGCGGTGGGCTTCAAGGCATAGGAAAAGACATGGAAAATGGTTTCAAAAGCGGATTTATTTGTATCGCGGGGCTTGCCAACGCAGGCAAATCCACGCTGACCAACGCGCTTGTGGGCGAAAAGGTGTCCATTGTTTCGTGGCGCCCGCAAACCACGCGCAACAAACTGCTTGGCATCATAAACGGCGAGGGCTTTCAGATGGTCTTGATAGACACTCCGGGCATTCATCAGGCGCGCAATCGTCTGGGGAGTTATATGATGAAAGCGGTGGAAAGCGGCCTCAAAGACGTGGACGGAGCGGTGTATGTGATAGACGCCGCGAAGGGCCTGCAAAAAGAGGACTATGATTTTCTGCAAAAAAATTGCAAAAAACTGCCCGTCGTTGTCGCGCTCAACAAGCAGGACGCCGTGACCAAGGAAACTCTTTTTGCGGTTTTGGACAAGCTCAACGGCATAGAGGGGCTAAAAGCGGTCGTCCCCATCAGCGCGAAGAAGGCGGAAAACCTTCAACCTCTTTTGGACGAACTGCTCGCGTTGCTTCCCGAGGGCTTCCCCATGTATCCTCAGGACGAGTACACCGAGAGCTCCATGCGCTTTATGGCGACCGAGATCATCCGCGAAAAGGCGCTGTATCTGCTTGACAAAGAGGTGCCCTACGGCATAGGCGTTTTTATCAACAAATTCGAGGAGAGAGAGGATAAGCCCATCTGCGACATTGACGCGGATATCATCTGCGAAAAGCGCTCGCACAAGGCGATCGTCATAGGCAAAAACGGGGAGACCCTCAAAAAAATCGCCGTCGCCGCGCGCAAGGACCTAGAGGAAATGATAGGCGAACAGGTCTTTTTGACGCTGTACGTGCGCGTCAAGGACGAGTGGCGGGACGACGACAGAGTTATGAAAGAGCTGGGCTACAACATAAAGGATCTCAAGCAGGACTGAACATTCGATCTTGCGATCGGTGCATAATCGTCGCCGTGAAGCGCATACTAAGCGTATGACGGACAAAGAACTTTGGAATATGTTTGCGAAAACGGGCGACATCGAGTGGTACAGCATGTATCTGACCATGAAGGAGGAGGCTGAGCGCACCGACAAATAGCCTCGTCATCTATGCAGGCGGAAATCAAAACACAGGCAATTGTCATAAGAGCGGTGCCATACGGCGAGAGTGATATGATCATCACTCTTGTCGGCGTTGACGGACGATTGACCGCCACCGCAAGAGGCTGTCTGAAACGCGGCGCGAAGCTGAGGTTCGCGGCGGAGCCCTTCAACTTCGGCGAATACGTGCTTGTGGGCAAAAACGGCAGATACACGGTCAAGGAATGCAATCAGCTGGATTCCTTTTCCCGCCTCACGTCGGATATCGAAAGGTATTATGCGGGCTGTATGATTTTGGACGCCCTCGGCAGGCTGTCCGAGGAGCCGTCCGTGCCGCTTTTTATGAGCGCGCTGACTTCCCTCGGCGACCTCGCGTATTCGGACAAGGACGCGGACGGCGTTTTGACGGGTTTCCTTTTGAAAGCCATATCCCTCGGCGGAGGGGAGCTGAATTTTGCGCACTGCAACGTATGCAAATGCGTGCTTGACGGGGATGCGGCGTTTTCGGACGCGGACGGCATCGTCTGCAAGCATTGCGCGGGAGTGGGCGCGATCCCGATCGAAGGGAGCGTCCGCGCCTATCTTGCGGGGGAGAGCGAGCCTGCGCGTCCCTTGCGCGTGAAAGCAAATATTTTGCTTTGCGACATTGTATATTTTATACTCGGAGTGCGACTCAACACAGGGTATCTTACGGAGCAATTATGAAAACGAAAAAACAGCGGATCTTGATCAAATCCCTTTGTCTTGCGACTGTGGCGCTGCTTGTCGCGGCAGCGGCGGCGTTTGCGCTTGCCGCTTGCAACAAGACAAAAACCGCGTCCATTACGGACATCTTCAAAAACACAGAGAGCGTCGGGGAGATCACGAAGTACGAAAAGCAATTCGAGCTTCCCGTGGGGTGGGAGATCTACACGGATTCCTCCACCTCTTCCTCTCAGGCCGCCGACCGAAACAGCGACGTCGGCTACATAGAAGAGCTCAACGCATTTGTGATATGCAAAAACGTATCCGGGGTCAAAAAACTTTCGGTCATGAAGTGCGAGGACGACACGCAATACTTCACGGACGGCAAGGGAGGGATGCTCTTCCCCGAGTCCGCGGGCATACACGCGCTCAGATACAGGCAGGGGCTGATCGTTTGCACGTTTGACGACGGCACGGCGGGCGCGTACAACTCGAAGGGGAAGGTCGTGATCGCAAGGGAAAAGATAGGGCGCGCGGCGGGCCTCGATTGCCCGGACGCTCACCAAGTGGTCATCGACACGGTGATCAAGATCCTCGACGGAAGCATGGTCGCGGTGCACGGCAATTACGACCACAGAGGAGAGGAAAATTACACCTCTATCTATCGTCCGACAACGGACGGCGCGCAGTCCGAAAGAGGGGAGCTTGTGGCAAGAGTGCTCAATCAAAGCAATCAGCTCAGCTATCTGACGGGCTTCGACGGCAAGTATGTTTCGGTGACGGGCAACAGCAGCGGAAGCTATGTCTACGTCATTCCGAATCACGCTCCCTCGGACGGCGTGAAGAGCATGACCGCCACGTCTAAGGCTACGCTTTCGTCCAACGGCGAATCCGACTATTACAGCGAAATCACATATCTCGGGCACGGCAAATTCCTCTTCCATGAGGATTGGACGGTCGATTCGGACGAGGAGTTCAACTATTACGACGGGGACAAATATTATGTGTTCAAGCGCTATATCTACACTCCCGACAATGACTCGAGGAAGGATTACAACGGCAATTCGGACAAGTTGTTCATCTACATGACCAACAACTACTATTCCTCGGACAAGGCGGGTATAGACACCAACGCCTATTTGAAAGACGGCTACACCTACGCCAACTACGGCTTGACCATCCTCGACGTGGACGGAGTGCCGTACGGGTTTTACGACCAATTCATTTTGGACAGCGACCTGAACGTCGTCATGTCCCTGACGGGAAACTACGGCGTGCAGATAGGGGATCAGGCGAAGAGCAAAGTCGGATTTTTCGACCTCGTGATGATGGGCGTGGACGGCAACTATTTCATTCCGTCCTATCCCAGCGAAGTCAACGTTTACAACGCGAAGGGGAAGCGCATAGGGCACAACCCGCGCACCAAGATACAGCGTCAACAGCTCAACAACGGCATCATCATCGCGGGCGCGGAGGACAACGACAACTCCTCGTCCACGATCTACGGCGCGTTCAACATCTACGGCGACGAGCTTATCCCCTTCAAATACACCGAGCTGCTTGCGTACAGAGGCTCCTACACAATGGGCGTGCGCTACGGCGTCAACGGCGTTGACGGCGAAAGTTCGGGCGTGCTCAAACTCTGCCTCATCGACCCAAGCGGAAAGGAGATCGCGCAACTGTCGGACGGCAACAAGCCCTTCTATGACATTGCGTTTACGCGGAACACCTCGGACGTGCGCTATGCCATCTACAAACTCGGATGCTATATGTTCAAATCCGCGGACGGGCATTTCGGCATCAAAAATTTCAATCCCGACTCGTCCAAAAACATTATAATGCCCGCATCTATGGAGAGCGGAAGCGTTTTGTACTCGCCCTCCTCATCTCCGAAAAACGTGTTTGTGTTCGACAAACAGACCGTGGGCGACAACGTGTCCTACACGGTTTACAAACTGATCTAGGCTATGACGAGGATAGTTCCCGCGCAACAGGGCATTGAAGAAGCCGCCAAGCTCATCTTAAAAGGTGAGCTTGTAGTTTTTCCCACCGAAACGGTCTACGGCCTCGGAGCAAACGCGTTCGACGAGGAAGCGGTGAGGAAAATTTTCGCGGCAAAGGGCAGGCCGCAGGACAATCCGCTGATCGTGCATATCTGCAAAAAGGAGCAGGTCGAAGAGATCGCGGAGGACATACCCGAAGCGTTTTACGCCTTGGCGGACAGATTTATGCCCGGGCCTTTTTCGATCATTCTCAAAAAATCCCCAAAAATCCCGTACGTCGTCACCGCGGGCGGGGAGACAGTGGGGATAAGAATGCCCGACAACGAGTGGGCAAGAGCGCTTATCGAGGCAAGCGCGCCTCTCGCCGCCCCCTCCGCAAACAGATCCAAACACATATCCCCGACCTCTGCTCGGCATGTCTATGAGGACCTGAACGGCAAAGTGCCCCTCATCTTGGACGGCGGCGCTTGTCGCGTGGGGATAGAAAGCACGGTGCTGGACTTGACGGAGGACGTCCCCGTCATTCTTCGTCCGGGCGCCGTGACCGCGGATATGCTTGCGGACATACTCGGCGAGGTCAGCCTGAACGGACGCGTGATCAAGATCGCAAAAGCCCCCGGCATGAAATACACCCACTACGCTCCCGACAGCGAAGCCGTTTGCGCGGGGGATATACGCGCGGCGGTGAGAGAGTACGACAGAGCCGTCTCTGCAGGGCGCAGACCCGTGATCGTCGCAAGGGACATCTACAGGGACGTCGTGGGGGACAGACAGATCGTGTCTCTCGGCATAACCGCGGACGATTGCGCGAGGAATATATACGCCGCGCTCCACGCCGCGGAAAAGATATCGGATTATATCATCGTGGAGGAAATAAAGGGGCAGGGCATAGAGGCCTCCGTGATGAACAGGATAGACAAGGCGACGGGAGGGAGACGGATTTGAAAGCGCTGATCGTGTGCACGGGCAACACTTGCCGCAGTCCCATGCTCGAAGCCATGCTGAAAAAGGCGCTCGCGGACAGAGGCATACGCGGCGTAGAGGTGCAAAGCGCGGGCACAATGGAGCATCAAAAGCCCATCTCCATGCACACGACGGCGGAGCTGGACGCACACGGCGTTGAATACGACTCGTCTCGGCTCTCGCGGTTTTGCTCCCGCAAGCTGTTTGACGAGGCGGACTCGGTTTTTACAATGACAAAGGAACAGGCGGACTTCCTTTCGAGGCTTTACGGCGACGAACGGAAGATAATACCCCTCTCCGCGTTTTACGGCGAGGACATTCCCGACCCCTACGGCGGCGGTCCCGCGGCATATTCGGCGGTGTATTCCATCTTCGAGGGATTGCTTGACAAACTTGTCGCCTACATTGCAAATTTGAATGGCGGCAATTGAAATCTTAAAAACAGGCTCGCCGCCTGTTTTTTATTTTGCGGCTCGCCTCAATTGGCTCGCTTTTTTATTCGGAGTATAATGTTCTACAATAGGTTTGCGAATTATGGCAGACCTGTTTTATTGAGCTTGTGGTTTGCTTCAATTGACTCGCTTTTTTATTCGGAGTAAAACGGAATGAAGAAAAAAGTGCGGCGAGGAGCTTATGAACGTCAGAACATGCGCTCGCTTCGGACCGAAAACAACGTTTCATAACTTGGACCGATAACAAAGGTTTAACATTTGGACTGAAACAACGATTTATTATCATTTACACGCCTGTCGTCAAGCGGTCGTCCCCGTTTCGGCGCGAAAATAAAGGCTTGCCGTTTGGCAAGCCCTTTTCCGCTTTTAGAGGCTGAAAGTTTACAGATTTTCCAAAAGCTCTTTGAACAGCTTGATATGAAGCTCCTCGTCAAGGATCATCCTTTCAAGCAACAGCTTCACGCTTTCGTTTGAAAGGTTCAGGATCGTGCGCTCGTAGTTGACGATCGTCGCCTCTTCCGCCGCAATGTTTTGCCGCAAAAACTTGTGCGGATCCAGCGTGTAATTGACCATATTTCCGTTGTAGTATGTCCTCGCGCCCATCACGGGGTAGCCGCCTAGCGCATATATCGCCTCGCCCAACAGCTTCATGTGGATCATCTCCACCTTCGCGACTCCCTCAAGAGCGCGCTTCAGCTCCTGCGCCGAGGGGGATATGAAACTTTGAAAACAATACGTCAGCACCGCGTTCAGTTCCCCGCCCGCCCCCGCGTAGCAGGGCATAAGCAGTTTGGATTGAGAGACGCTTTGTTCGGGTTCCGTTTTGGGATAGGGCAGTTCGCTTGCAAATCTGATGGCGTCCATAAAACCTCCTTGCATCAGTATATTCAGCATGCGCCGCTCTTGCGACAGATTTCCGAAAGCGGTAACGATTTTTTTTGCGTTTCGCTTTCGCACATTGTTGGAGTTAGCGCGGAAACGACAAAAACAAAATCAAAAATCAATTTTGCACAAAAACAGGGTTTATAGGTCAAAAATCTGCGTTTAACCTCGCGTTTTGCAAAATAAAAAATTTTAAGATGCAAAAAGGAAAAGGCTTCGTCCGCTGTAACGGCGGGATAAAAATGACAAAGAAACGCAAGACCGCAAAAAACGCGTCGGATAGAGCGCAACGTATGCTCACGCCAAAATCATGCGCCCTCACATGTCGCCGAGCGTAGAGAGGATAGCGCGATTTGCGCAGATAAAGCAACCGCCGAGCGTAGTGAAAGGGCAGAGGGCTTTGCGGTGAAAAGAAAATGCCAAACGGAGCGAGAGGGCAGAGGGCTTTGCGGAGAGAAAACCGACTAATCGACAGTAGCAACCTAAAAGGAAAACCGCCCAGCACTTTCAACAAGGACGGTTTACATAGAGCAAGGGGGACACCTGCCTTCCCTTCGCTCTTACAGAATAGCAGAGCACAAAGAAATTGTCAATAAAAATTTGCCGAGCGCTCGCCGAGCGGGGCATGCAAAAAATATTGTGTAAATCACACCAAAATTGTACAAATTGCTTGCCAAAGCCGTTTGGTTATGCTAAAATCACTAAGTAACAGTTGGAGGATTTTATGAATTCACTTCTAAACTTTGCAAATTCGTTGCTTGCGGCGGACGGGAATGTCAGATTCCCGATAGATCCCACCGTAAGGCAAAATGTGCTGATGGCGTTTGGCATACTCATGGCGATCGCGGCAGTGGCGATCATCGTCGTCATCATGATGCAAAAGGGGACAAACGACAATGTCGGCGTCATCTCGGGCGCGACGGACACTTTCTATGGCAAAAACAAGCAGAAGGGCAAAGAGAATTTGCTGAAAAAGATCACGCTTGTGCTGTTTGTGTTCATACTCATCTGCGCGGTGATCTGCTTTGTGGTCGGCAGCGTCGGCTGGAACGATTGATCGTTGACATTCTTGCGGCGGCTCACTTTTTTGTGGGCCGTTTTTTCATCTAAAAGACATTGGGAGGATTATGGACAAGCTGATCGCAACAAACAAAAAAGCGTATCACGACTACTTCATTGAGGACACCTATGAAGCGGGCGTTGTCCTTGTGGGTTGCGAGGTCAAATCCGTGCGGCTTGGCAACGTAAACCTCCGCGACAGCTTTGTCATGATCAAAAACGGTGAGGTCTTTATGGTCGGCGCGCACATTTCCCCCTACAAAATGGGCAGCTATTTCAACGTGGACCCGCGCCGCACGCGCAAGCTCCTGCTCAACAAAAGCGAGATCAACAAACTCCGCGGAAAAGTGGAGCAGAAGGGCTATACGCTCATTCCTTTGAAAATCTACTTCAAGGGCTCCCTCGTCAAGATAGAGCTTGGGCTTTGCAAGGGCAAGGAACTGCACGACAAGCGCGCCTCCATCAAGGAGCGCGAAAACAAACGATCCCTCGAGCGCGTGATGAAGGAGTACAACACGCGCTGAACCGCCGCGCCTAAGACGCGCAAAAACGCAAAAAATTGGGATTGTTTGAAAATTGTTATGCAAAACTCTTGCAATTCAACTCAAAATTTGATATAGTATCACTTGTGTTTGCGGGAGTGACTCAGTGGTAGAGTGTCACCTTGCCAAGGTGAAAGTCGCGGGTCCGAGTCCCGTCTCCCGCTCCAAACGCATCCTTAGCTCAGTTGGTAGAGCAACTGACTCTTAATCAGTGGGTCCAGGGTTCGAGTCCCTGAGGATGCACCAAACGCTGCCCGGAAATCCCGGGCACATTTTTTAAGCGCAAACGCGAACGTAGTCAAAAACGCGGATATGGCGAAAACGCGGATGTGGTGAAATTGGCAGACACGCAGGATTTAGGTTCCTGTGAGAAATCGTGCAGGTTCGATTCCTGTCATCCGCACCAGCAAAAAAATGCACATTGACCTAATGTGCTTTTTTTGTTATCTTTTATTTATTGTTTGGATACTTTGCAGATAGTTCATGCTTTTGTGTAAAAAAAGCACATAATTGTCATGCGCATTTTTTTGCTTCTCCGCGCACAGAAAATGACGCTACACAATTCGTATTTGACAAGGAGCTTGCGCAAGAGAAGAAAATACTCATGGTTTGCTATTTTCTGTGCTTGGGGAGGCTCGTTCCGCTCGCTGGGTTATCCGTAAAAAATCATGCTATCGTCGAAAGAATGCCATTGAACTAATGTGCTTTTTTTGTTATGTTCTTATTTATTGTTTGGATACTTTACAGGTAGTTCATGCTTTTGTGTAAAAAAAAGCACATAATTGTCATGCGCATTTTTTTTGCTTCTCCGCGCACGGAAATTGCTTGTCGCAGATATTTGCATATGTTGTCCGTCAGGGTAGCTTTGCAAGATATGCAATATGCCTCGGCAATTCCTGTGCTTGGGGGGGGCGCGGGATTTACCCGCATGCTTGTGTACATGTCGAAGAAGGTCGGGGCTGTTTCTATGCGAAAAGCGAGGACAAGCCGCCCTCGCCATAATTTGCATAAGGCATCAAATTCAATTTTTTGACAGCCAATCCAATGCAACAGACAAGTCAATATCTTCGTGGATATGCTTCGGCGTCCACGGAACATAAATATCGGGTTGAAGTCCTTTGCCTCTTGTGCCCTTTCCGCTGTCTATTGCCTTGCTTCGTGAAGTGGGGTAATGTAAAACATATTCTCCAAAATCGAAATATGTAAGGTTTGCATAATCGTTGACTCCCATTGTGGGACGACCGATGACCGTTGCTTTTTGCAAGCGAGAAGCGATCTCCACGAAACTTTCCGCCGAGGAAGCGCAATAACAATCTGTAAGGACAACGACCTTTTCGGGGTAGCGCGTGCCGCTTGTCGGGAACAAAAATTCATCGGGCTTTGCGGGTAAAAAACCTTTTCCTCTGTTTATTGACTGTTCTTCTATTTGCTCGACAATATACTTCCTAACTTCGTCGGAAGCGCTGTTTTCGAGATACTCTTTATAGAGCTTTATTCGTCCGGCTGCATTCCGTTCGGTATAAAGTATATCATCTTCTCCCGTAAAGATCGGCTTGCCGCACATAGTGTCGTCCTCGGCAAGCAAAAATTTCAGAAGCGGCAAAAATAAGGTATCGCTCCCGCCGCAGTTGTTCCGTAAATCTATAATAAGATTTTTGGTGCAAGTAATATCTTTTGAAGAATAATTCACAATTGACGAAATATCTCCTTCGTCAAAGAAATTGGTGAGTTTTATGAAGTAGCAATCCGTATTGACAAACTTGCATACGCAAGAGGGGGCTCCTATCCCTCTCTTTATATCTATCCGAACGGGATA
>CANQNC010000003.1 GCA_947625145.1 uncultured Clostridia bacterium | reverse complement strand
GTGCATGCCTTTGTGGGGGCTTTGCTCGGAGCGACGGCTTTTGCGGGCACAGCCTTTTTGATGATATCTTTGTAGTATTGCTTTTCTGTTGCTCGACTCATATCCTTTCTCCATGTATTTTTTTATTTTTCGCTTGACAATGCTATTGAGGTTTGCTATAATCCCAATAAAGTAACTTCGCTCCTTTGTGAGCTGGCTGATGCTGTTTACAGTGTTTGGCACGGAGTTACTTTTTTCTTACTTTTTGCGTAAATATTTTTTCTTCGCTTTTTCGCCGATTTTTTTGGCTTTTGCGAAGTCTTTTTCAGACATAACACCACGCTTGGGATTGTGATAGCGTTTCTGACTGTCAACAGTGCCTTGGCGACGCATATAACTTTCCTTTCCTTGACCGAGTGGGTCGTTGTCAAGTTTGATATTAGGGTGATTTTTCCCTTTCTTTGATGTTGTGCTGAGACCTACTGAGACGTAATTGTCATCAACGGTATCAATAATCACATGTGGATGACCACTATTTTTATCGTCATGTTGCCTGATGATCACCGTGACACCGGTATGTTTTTTTACCATATTAGCCCTCCGTTGGCGCATTAGGCGGTAAGGTATAGTCATAACCTCTTCCTTCCAAGTGCCAATTGCCATTTGGGAGTGTGTAGATTTTTTTATATACTGTGTTTAATGACAACGGCGTCGCTTCCATGTGTTTTTGATAATCATACAAAATTTCCGCAGCTTCGGCGCGTGTATAGATATGTTTTTTTGCCATATTGACCTCCTTATTAAATTTTTTATTTCGCGGTTTAGTCGAGCTTGTAAGTTGCAACGAAGGGGCGAGCCTTTTTGTCTCTGCCGAATTGCTTGGCGAGGATCTCTGCTCGGGCACGGCATGCACCTTTGTTTTTGTACAAGTGCAGACACTTGATATCGACTCCGAGGACCCCTATCAAAATGCCTTTGTTGTCCTCATAATAGCTTTGGCCGCTCCAAGCGGGCAGCAATGGAAAATCTACAACAAAAAATAGGCAAAAGAAGCTACACAAAACATGGCTCAATGGGCCTCAACACATTCGCGCTTTGGTGGCTTGAAAATTACAAATTGGGCAATATCACGGACAAAACGTACACCGGATATTTGTCGGCGATCAAACGCCATATCACAATCAACACGCCGCTCAACAGACTAACCGTGCTTGATCTGCAACAGTTGTTCAACGCAATGCCGTTGTCCAAGCAACGCAAGGAAGTGTACAAGCTCCTGAAGCAGATCATCAGCAAGGCGTACGAGCTGGATTATGTCAAAAAGGACATATCCAAATACCTTGTGCTCGGAAAGGTTGAAAAGAAGAGCCGCGAGGCGTTGGGGCTTGAGGATCAGAAGCGCTTGTGGGACGCCTTGGGGGACGATATGTTTTCACGGCGCGTGCGCTTCTATCTCCTGACAGGCGCGCGGCCCGCGGAGATCGCAACCGTCAAAAAGAATGAGATCAAGCCCGGATGGGTCAAAATCAACGGGACAAAGACGCAAAACGCGGTCCGATGGGTCAAGATCTCGCGCCGTCTCAGCGACATGTTGATGGGGGAGTCGCCCGAGTTTTTCATCTTTGACAACAAACGCTTCAGACAACCCTTGCAACGCCTATGCATTCAGATAGGCATGGAGAAGAACATAGACGTTTACACGTTGCGCCATACCTTCGCGACAAATCTCTATCTTTTGAGGATCCCCGAAAAGGATCGTCAGACCTACATGGGGCATGCGGCCGGAAGCGACATCACCAACAGCGTCTACACGACTTTCACGCCGGACACGAAGCCTGAAGATATTTATAATATCTTCGGCGATTGGCTCCCCGAATTTTGACACCACAATTTTTGCATTTTTGACACCAAATCTGACACCACAATTTTGCAAAATTGGTGTCAAATCGCAGAAAACGGGTCAGTTGAGGGTTTGAAAAAACCCTACTAAACAGTAGGGTTTTTGGCGTGCCATGAGGGATTCGAACCCCCGACCTTCTGGTCCGTAGCCAGACGCTCTATCCAGCTGGGCTAATGGCACATTTGAGCATAACTATTATAGTGGTCGCGCGTGGATTTGTCAAATGATTGCAAGAGATTTTCACTGTGCGATTTCAAAAGAAATTGTTTGGGCGTTTGAAGGGCGCGGCGATATGAGGGCGGCGGTTCTGCAATTTTGCGTATTGTCGGATCTGTCAAGCCGAAAAACCGAATATAGGGCCACCGTGCAAGCGCGAGATCGCCTGCTCATGCAGAAGGCGAACGCGACGTCGACAAGCTGTGCGAAAGGTGATGAAGATAATATGGAAAAGAGAAAAGTATTCGGCTTTGACGCGCACATGATGACGGCTGAATGAACAAACAACGGTGGTTTATGGGCAAATCGGCATCGCATGGGAGAGCGTGCGGGATTTGAATTGACATAATATTTCGGATAATTTATAATTTGTGCGGAAGAGGAGAATATGCAAATATCGGTTGAAGATTTGTCAAAAAAAGAGGCGGACGGATATCTGATCGTGGACGTGCGCGACGCGGAGGCGTTTGAGTGCGGGCACATTCCGGGCGCGGTGAACATCCCCGCGGAGGCGCTGTACGACGCCGAACTTCCGCGGGACAAGGAGCTTTACGTTTGTTGCGCAAAGGGGCTTGTCAGCGCGGACGTCGCTGACGAATTGCGCGAGCGCGGGTTTGCGGCGTACAACCTCGAAGGCGGCTATGCGGAGTGGCTTCGCTTGCACATAGGCGACATGCTTGACGACACGGCGTCGCAGGTGGAGGAGGGACTGCGCGGCAAGTTCGCGCGCAAGCTGACAAGCAAATTCGGCAAGGCTGTCGCGACCTACGACATGATCGAGCCTCACGACAAGATCGCGGTTTGCATTTCGGGCGGCAAGGACTCCATGCTCATGGCGAAGCTGTTTCAGGAGCTCAAGCGCCGCAACAAGATCCCCTTCGAGCTTGTGTTTTTGGTCATGGATCCGGGGTACAGCCACGAAAACAGAGAGATCATCGAGCGCAACGCTCGCGTGCTGAACATACCCATCACTGTGTTTGAAACCAACATTTTCGAAAACGTCTACAACATTGAAAAGTCGCCGTGCTACGTCTGCGCGCGCATGCGCAGGGGATATCTTTACAGCAAAGCAAAAGAACTTGGATGCAACAAGATCGCGCTAGGGCACCACTACGACGACGTGATAGAGACCACGCTGATGGGCATGCTGTTCGGCGGCCAAATGCAAACCATGATGCCCAAATTGCGCAGCAGCCACTTCGAGGGCATGGAGCTCATCAGGCCCATGTATCTCATCCGCGAGGACGACATCAAGGCGTGGCGGGATTTCTATCGTTTGGGCTTCATCCAATGCGCGTGCCGCTTTACGGACACATGCACTTCGGAGGCGTGCAGGACGTCCAACACTGGCTCGAAGCGCAGACAGGTCAAACAGCTCATCCGCGAGCTAAGGCAAAACGACCCGCAAGTCGAGCAAAATATCTTCAAAAGCGCGGAAAACGTCAACTTGTCCACGGTGCTCGCCTACAAGGACAAACAGGGTGTGAAGCACAGCTTTTTGGACGAATATTGAAAAACCGCCCGTCGTTGAAGTGCGGCGCGTAAGACTCAGAAGCGGCGCCGCGAAAACGCGCGGGCGAAAAATTTTTGTTTTAGACGATTAGATTTACAAAAAAGTGTGACTTTGCAGGCGGACCCAACAATTTGTCTTTTCGCAAAACTCTTTTATCTTCGGATCCAAAGCGAAGTCCACGGTCAAGTCCGAGAGGTGGGTTTGCGGCTTTGCGATTTTTGACTTTGGGTTCGGATAAAACGCGGTCAGACAAATGCCCGAGGTGGCGAGGTGCCTTTTTTGGAGTTCGAGCACCTCTTTTTCTTTTCCGAAAAAGATCCCGAGCAAGTCCGTAAGCAGTTTGTTAAGGTCTTTGCCTTCTGCGGAGCGCACAAATCGGCTGACCATATCATCAAAATCGCCGTAGTTGTCAAGCTCTTCTTGCAACGCGTCGTTGTCGTCTGAAAGCTCGAAATAGTCTTTTGGCTCCAACTTGTCCTGTTCCTCTTGCGACAAGCCCCATTCGTCGGCGTAAAATTCGGACCATTGGTTTGTAAACAGGTTGTATTCGGCATAAAAGATGGGCGCCGCCTCTTCCACGACAAAAGCGATCGCACCGTTTGAGGCGTCGGGATAGAGCGCGCGCATGGCGTTGTCAAAGGCGTCCGCGTCCGAGTATTCGCCCAAACTCTCCGCGGGGTAGGGGCTTGACGGCGAGTTGAAAAGTCGGAAAATCTGTTTGAAACCCTCTTTTGCGTCAACGACAAATCTGTCGGCGACGCGCGCAAGCCAAGCTCCTTTGCCGCTTTCAAATTGAATATAATCTCCCTTGTCGATCATCATGGTTTGAGCGTCGTACGGGCGACATTCGACGCGCTTTTTCAGTGATCTAAAGGCGTCAAATGCGTTGTCGTCCACATGCAGGACGTGCTTTTCGGCAAGCGTGATCGCGGGGGCTATCTTGCTTTCTTCATAGCCGAGACGGGGATATTTGCGCTTGTCTGCGGGTATCATATCGTTGATATAGCAATTGCGATAGAAATATCCGTCGCCGTGGCCGTATTTGTCAAACGCGCGCGCCATCATGCCCTCCCAGCCTCGCCATGAGTATGACACAAGCGTGCCGTCGTTCAAAACGGGGCAGTAGTCCTCGTGCGCGTCCCCTCCGAACATATAGCCTTTTTCTATCACTTCCCGCTGAATGACGTCCTCGACATGCTCCGAAACGCGCGGGTTGTGCTTAAGCTCGCGATCGGTGCAGGACGTCCAACCGATTATCTCGTATTTCATAAAAACTCCTCCCTTTTTGACTTAGATCGTTATATACGCATTGCGCCGCCGCGCGTTTTGCTTTTGCATATCGACATTTTATATCTCCTTTGCGTAGACGAGCATTTTTGCGGTCGAGATGATGTCGCTTCCGTGCCCCACGGGCTTAAGCAATTCCACAATCACAAATTGATACTGTTCAAGCCCTTTGACGTCGTGGCATAGCTCGCCGACGTATTCACAGCCCTTGCTGTCGTACGCGCTTTTCGTGCTTTCATATGGAGCTTGCGTGATGTCGTACAACGACGCATGGCGCAACTTTCCGTCCTTCTTGCAGTCCTTAAAGCCCGCCTTTTTGAGCGCGCCCTCTATCGCCTTGAGATTGGCTTTTGCAATTATGTCGTTGAGCTGTTCGATCGTCATGCCCGCCTCCGAAATCCTGTCGCCGATATCGAAAATGTCGTTTTCATGCAAGTCGTCCGAATGTTGATATCTATTCTTTTTTGACAAATTTTTGACGGTATGCACATACCACAATATTCCCGTTATGGGGGAGATGAGCAGACTGAGCACAAGGACTCCGCCGAAGCCCAAGATCACGCCTATGCGTACTCCGTCCTTAAATGCTTGTTCGGGGGATTTGTTCCCGAAATATTCTTTTGCCCATTGTACGCCGAAAAGAATGGAAGGAATGATAAAAAATGCCCAAAGAACGACGATCGCCATTGATGAGACTCTATATGCGTCGGGGATAAAAGCAGGGTCGAGAAGGTATAGCAAAACGATCGATCCCGCTAGCGCGGTGCAAATGGTCAAAACTATCAACAGTTGTTTTATTTTGTTCATCGAGCGCTCCGTCAAATCGAAATTCACCGCTTTTTCATTTTGGGCATAGGCAGGTCGTCATACATTGCCTCAAACAATCCTGTCAAAAAAGCCTTATCGTCCACGTTTTCCACATTGAGCATTTCCTTTGCGCCCTCATACGGCAATGAATATTCCGCTTCGGGCAAATAGGACAAAGCGGCCTTTACGGGTTTTACGAGCAATCTGTCGTCGTAGATCCCGCCGACAAGTTTGCCGCGATAATAGATCAGAAATTCACCCATCATAGGCTTGTAGGTTATGTCCTTTAAGCCCGAAAGTTGCTCCAAAATGAAATCCAAATATCCCTTGCTTGACGACATATTTCCTCCTCTGAATCGAAGTTTATTTTTCTGATTTGTTCAAAACAAACGAAAAGCCGCCGTCCCTGCATTTGCCGTCTGATTCAATGATTATATAAATCGTTTTATTGCCTGCAAAAGTTTCGGTTTTTCCGTCGACAGAACCGTCGGTGCCAATGTCAAACAGGTTCAGCTTTTCGCCATTAAAATCATAATAGACTTTTATATTTCCTTCCCGAAGCGTCCCTTCATAAGCAATAAACGCCTCGTCTGAGCCGTTGTTTTTCAAGTGCATAACGTATGTCCCGCTAAAACTATCAAATGAAACAGAGGCTTTTTCTGAGGTGTTTGTCCTTACCATCAGCGTAGCATTATATCGGCTTACATATTTATTTCCGCAAGCGGACAATGTAAAACACAATACCAATGTCACCACTGCAAGGATCGCACTTGCAAATTTTTTCATAATAAACCTCTTCTACCTTCTTCTACGATTTGTTGTTTATCGTTTCAATTATACCATAAAAACAGACAAACGCAAGTAGCCGTCGGCCCTCGTGATAAGAAGAAAAGCCGTCCCCTTTTGAAAGATCAAGTCGGGGCGACTTGGTGTCGCTTCCGCAGAAGCGGCACCAAAGAGCACGTAACTTTTGTTGCGTGTTTCAAAAACAAAAGCGCATAAGGTCAATGTGCATTTTTTGGCTGGTGCACCTGACAGGAGTCGAACCAGCTAAAGCATAATGCGAGGACAAGCCTCGCAATCCTTGGCCGCAGGCTCTCCTCCCGCAGATACAAAAGCCGCCCCTTTTTGAAAAATCAAGTCGGGGCGACTTGGTGCACCTGACAGGAGTCGAACCTGCGGCCTTCAGAATCGGAATCTGGCACTCTATCCAACTGAGCTACAGGTGCATTGCGTATACATTGTACACCTAAGCGCGGGGTTTGTCGAGCGAATGAAGTCCGAAATGGCAAATTGTGAAAAAGAGCGTCGCGTTTGGGAGAGGGGATAGAATAGCGAGTGCGGGAAGGAAAAACAATGAGGAAGCAAAAGAATGGGTGAAAGAGGAAATGGGACAGCGTGTGCGGGGGCCGCGAGGGCGCAAAAGAATGGGCAAAAAGAGGAAATTTGAAAGAGAGAGTGGAGAGGAGAGAGTTTTTTTCGAGCGGAACGAAGCGGAAAACGTCAAGATGTGGCGAACGGACAGTGAGATAGGCGGATAGCGTAGGCGGAGAGGTGAAGCGGTTTTGAGCTTGTGGACATAGAAAGAGCCGAGTCGAAACGTGCAGATCGAGAGTGCAAGTGCGCTTGGATAGTGTGGGCGAACGGACAGGGGGAAGAGGATTGGGAGCGCGTGTACGGGGAGGGGATAGGTGGGGGGGAAAAAATCGCAAAAAACGTCATACGTAGTGAGTTTTGGAGGATTTGAGCGGGGATTTTGAGGAAAAAACGGAACCTTGAGGGCAGTTTGGTGAAGGCGAAACGGAACGTATGAGGTTGGTGGAAGATGAGGTTGGGTATAGGGTTTTTTGCGGGGAATGGCAAAATCCGAGCAAATGCCGCGGTTTTGCGGATTGTTGAATTGACAGGGGGTTTGAGACGGCGGTATAATGATCGCATGAGCAAAAAGCGCGTTGTTGTGGGAATGTCGGGCGGAGTGGATTCCGCGGTGGCCGCCGCTCTGTTGAAGGAGCAGGGGTTTGACGTGATCGGGCTTTATATGTCCAACTGGAAGGAGACCGACGACAGCGGTTGTTGCACGGGTGAGCAGGACTGGCAAGACGTCCGCTTTGTGTGCGACAGGCTTGGCATTGCGTACTATTCGGTGGATTTTTCCGAGCAATACATGCAACAGGTGTTTTCGCATTTTGTGGAGGAATACAAGCGCGGGAGGACGCCCAACCCCGACGTGCTTTGCAATCGAGAGATAAAGTTCGGGCCGTTTGCGGATTTTGCGCGACAGCTTGAAGCGGATTATATCGCCACGGGGCACTACTGCCGCATCCGCCGCGACGGAGGGCTGAACCGCTTGCTTCTTGCGCGCGACGAGGACAAGGATCAGACCTATTTTTTGAATCAAGTGCGGCAAAAACAGCTTGACGACGTAATTTTTCCGCTTGGCGATCTGTTGAAAACAGAGGTCAGGCAGCTCGCGCGCGACTTCGGCATTCCCGTTGCGGAAAAGAAGGACAGCACGGGGATATGCTTCATCGGCGAGCGCAACTTTTTGAAGTTTTTGTCCGAATATATCCCCATGAAGGAAGGCGATATCGTGACCGCGGACGGCAAGGTCGTGGGCAGGCACAAGGGCGTGTACTTCTACACAATCGGTCAGCGCAGAGGGCTGGGCATAGGCGGAAGCGCGGACGGCAACGGCGAAAGGTGGTTTGTCCTGTCAAAGGACGTCGAACACAATCGTCTTGTCGTGTCGCAGGGCGAGGACAGCGTGCTTTTCGGGAGCGAACTTGTCACCGAGGGCTTCAATTTCATCACGCCGCCCCCGTCGCGCGAGTTTGAGTGTCGCGTCCGCATCAAGCATCGTCAACCCCTTCAAGCCGCCACCGCGCGCGTGCTTGAAAACGGGGACGTACATTTGACCTTTGCCGCGCCTCAGCGCGCCATCGCCTCGGGCCAATACGCCGTGATCTATGTGCCGTACGAGGGCGAAGATGGGAGCATGGACGGAGATGGAAGCAGTTCGTTTGTTGAGTGCTTAGGTGGCGCCCCAATCAGGTAAAACCGTCTGTACGGGCGAATAGCTGTGTCAAAACCCATTTTGCTCACTGTCATGTACTTTTTGTACATTAGGCAGTTCGCAAAATGGGTTTTTCCTTGCTCTTCATCCCGTACAGGCGGTTTTACATTTCTTTATCTTGTTGTGCGGTGACATGGTATCCTCTCCACTCGCACTATTTGGCGCTATGCGTTGTCAACAACCCTCTCCCTCGCCGTCGTGTACTTCTTGTACACTAGGCGGTTCGGGAGAGGGCTGTTTCCTAGCCTAGCATCCAAATATCGCGGTTTTACATAAACTATTTCTGTTTGTCAGGGCGAATAGCTGTGTCAGCTTTGCTCTCAAAAAGTTAATACAAAGGGCTTCCCCGGGGTCCCCATTAAAATGCGTAGCGTTTTCATGGGGTGGGATTGGGCTTGTCATTCAGGGGGCGCTTCCTTGTTCTTCATCCCGTACAGTCGGTTTTACACGTTTTTATCATATTTTGGGGTGACCTCGTGCCCTATCCACCGCACTGTTTGGCGCTATGCGTTGTCAACCACCGCGCTATTTGGCAATAGAAGTTGGAAAGCTGGGCGGGAAACGAAAAGCGAGGGGAAGAAGAAAGCGGGAAGCGCGGGGGGATAAGGTTAAAATTATTAAAAGGAGAAATGGGTATTGACAGAATGGAAATGGGGATAGTAAAATAATATTAAGTATAATATTGCGTATGCATGTGCACAGGCGCATGAGGCGCAATGGGGATATCCAAAAGTCGGCTGAGGCGGGGTTCTGCTGAGACAGGGTTCGGCGGAGGCGGGGTTTTGGGAAAAGGTGAAGATTATGAGAACAAACAATTTCAGCACAGACATGCGCTTCGCTCGCGGCGCCGTTTCGGGCGGGAAGAGGGAGAAGCGGATCAATCTGCTCAAGTTTTTGGCGCTTGCCGTATGTTTTGTCACGGTGTTCGCGCTTGTCCTTGCGTTTGGCAACAGGGTCAAGCCCGCGTATGCGGACTGGGAGACGAGCTCAGAGGGCAAAGAAAAGAATGATTACGGTGCGGGCAATCCGTTTTTCGGAGACCACGGCGATATAAGCGCAGTCGATCTCAAATATCCTTATGTAAGCAGCGGGACTTCCTTTTCGTACGACGAGACTTTCAACAACGTAGGTGGCGACTCGGACAAACTCATCATACAAAAAACAGGCGGAGACACCGCGTTGCGCATATGGACGGGCACGAACGGCACGTTCAGGTTCGGCACAGTGGAGTGCTACGCGGAGTATGACGTCGCAGCCGCGCTCAACATTCAAGTGCCCGCGCTGATAAGGATGCTTGCGGCAAACGGGCACACCGTCACAGCTAAGCTGTCCTATCAAGGTGGAATTTGCAATGCTGACAAAGTTGGATCTAACGGTACGCTTTATTGCGGAGGCAAAATTTCCGCTTCAAGAGTGACCAGCTCTTCCATAACTCACAAACCGACGGACAACGGCGGCGGAAGCAGTCAAATAAACAACGACTCAAACGGCACATGGGTCACGAGAGACTATTCTTACACATTTACGCTTGCAAAAGACACCGTGTATATTATTCCGATGGTGTCCATAACATATCAACACCGTACGGGAATTACTACGGGCTATGCCAACCCCGAGGGCAGAATAATCAACCTCAAAATAAGCTATTCCGTCTCTCTCAAAAACCCCTCTCTCTCAAGTAATTCGACATACTACGACGGCGGCGCGCCCGTTGTCGTGAGCGACTTCCCGATTTGGAAGGACAGTTCGACATTGTGGAACAACGAGAGCGTTTACACCGCAAATTGGGCGCCGTACAGGACAAGCGCGGACTTTGCGAACAGGGACAAATTCGAGGTCTGGTATCCCGAGATACAATCAGAACTTGAAAAGAAGTTGGACACGCCCAACTACAACGAAACGGGCAAGATATTGCTTCAATCCTACACGTCAACGGTGCTCGGGGACCTTTCGAAGATCTATTCAAGCGCGACGGGCTCATACTACAAGCTGGCGGACGTCACGTTTGCGGATACATACAACTATTACAACCGACAAGGCTATTCGGTCGACGTGTTGAAGGAGATCGGCTCGACCGCGAGGAATTACGTGGGAGTTTTCGGCAAATATCTTGATCAGGGCAACGCATATCAAACCGGTCAGACGTCCCCGTCAAGCGGAAACACGACCACCGCGGCGGGCGGAGTGAAAAAGATAGAAGTTTCGGTCACGGAAACGGACTCGTTGGGCGGTCAAACGACTGTGGGGAGCACTCAGACGATCAGCTGCCCCGGCGCAAGCGGCACAAGTTATGCCGTCATAAAATCAAGTTCGGGCACGACGTACGCGGTGGTGAAGGTGGAAAAGACAAGCCGAGGGCTTGCCACAGTGACGGTGTACGCCGCAAAGAACGCGACATTCAAGATCACGGCGTACGATTTCGGCGAATCCACTCCCGCAGATTACGGCTATGCCAATTCCGTGTCAAAGACGATAGAGTTCGGCGGAATAGACACCGCTGCTCCGAGTGCGTCAAGTTATTTGACTTTCAACGACTCGGACGCATATCTCGCGTTAAACCTCTTATCAGGCTCGAATGTGCTCAGCAGCAAACAATGGCGCAGAGTCTCTTCGCTCTCTGCCGAGCCGAACACAAACTCCACGGCAAACAGCGGCGCGCCTCTGCTTTGGTTTGTCCACGTGACAAAATCCACGAACACGACATTCCCTCAGGAGAGTTTGGATAAATTGCCAGAGTACAAAAGCAATTTTTTGCGAGATTACAAGCAGACCGTTTCGGACCCCGCGACCGATCCGTGTTACAACAGTATATTCGCAAACTATCTGGCGTTCAGTCAGTCGCAGATGAGCTCGTTCTCCTACGACTTTGCAAACGGCACCGCAAACGGCAAGTCCGTGTATGGGGACAAGTCCGCCGTGACGGGGTGCGGGTATTATAGATTTGCATTCTACGTTGCGGACTTCGCGGGCAACATTTCGTCAAGCCCGAAGACCTACTACGTCAAGGTGGACTACGATCCCGCGTCTTTGAACGCGGCGGGCACAAACATCTCCTTTGACGGCGGCGAAGCCAAAAAGATATCCGCCGCGGAAAACGGAGCGTGGATCACCGCGACGTCGGGCAAGTTCAACATTGCGTTCACCGCGCCCAACATTTCGGGCAACACGGTCACGTTCGGCATAGGCGAGGACGACTATTCGGTTCAAATAAGCGGCGGCAACGCCACTTTGTACAAAGGAAACGACGCGGTGGGCGGCATGACGCTTGACCTGCCGTCGGGCTTGGGCGACAACAAAAACGCGAAGTTGACCATTTCGTACAGAAGCAACGTCCTGTCCTTCGACGTGAGCGCGGACGACGGCACGGGCAACAGCTTCGCGGTGATCTGGAAGCCTGCCTTCGTCGTGTACACGGGGGTGTTGTCTCAAGCGAACATAGAAGAAGACAACTATGACAATCCCAACGTCAGCAAACCTTTGACGGAGATCGGTTGGGATCCTTGCACAAACATATTGATAGACGCACGCGCGCCCGGCAAGCCCACCGTCTTGGACGAGACCGCAAGCGGCGCGTTTGTAGAGGGCGCGATCTACGACTTCGCGGCCCTGCTTTCGGAAAGGTTGTGGTACACCGTGACTTGGACGATGAACGCCACCTTCCACTTCGACGACGGAGACGCGTTTTTGGCAGACGACGACTACGGCTCTATGCTTAAGATACACTACGGCGTCAAGGTCGTCACGAACGCGGAACAGCTGGGGCAGCTCAGGGACCTGAACATAGAGGCGCTCTACAAGACCATCACGAGTGACAACTTCTCGACATATTTCGACAAATTCGTCACAAAAGAAGGCCCGTTTGAGGACGACTTGGAGGGTCAGTCCGAGGATCTGATACAGACCGCTGGCGTGGGCTTGCGCGTGTTCTACGTGTGGGCGGAGGATCAGGCGGGCAACAAATCGGATCTGCAAACCTACAGAATGTTTGTGGATTGGAACACCTATTCCGTGCGGTTGAACGTCTACAAGGACAGCCTGTTGAGCGATCTGACCTGCGTCAGCGGAAGTTTCGGCGACTCGACCACGACATTGAAGAGGGGCGCGCAACTCAATCTGACTTTGGACTATGAGACGGGGTTTGTCCCGTTCAAGATGTTCCTCGGCGGACACGACGGCGTGGTCCTGCTTGACAACTTCTCGCAACAAAGCAGGTGGACGCTCAGAGACGCCGATTACAAATCTTTCTTTGAGAACATTGAAACAATAAATGCGGGAGAGGGTGACGGAAGATACAGCTTCGACGGCTTGAACGACCCGCGCGCGATCACGTTGCATTTGGATACGCCCGATTTCGGACAGCTTCCCACAGCAAGCGGCTTGACAGTTGAATACACAGTCCAGCCGAGGCTTGTGGTCAGCTTCCAGACGGAAGCAAACGCCAACTACACCGCAAAACCCGCGGATCCCGCGATCACTCTGCACGACGAAACGCTGTCCGACGAGTTGACCGCCGCAATCATCAAAAGGTTTTTGAAAGTGTTCAAAAACGATGGCGGCGTGATGTACTTCAAGGACGACGCCAGCGAGGATATCAGACTTAAATTCACAAACAACTTCGAAGACGCGACAAAGGACGATGACGGCAACGCGACCTTCTTTGCGCCGTACAACAGGGGCAAATATACGCTGCTTGCGTATTTCCCGTACGACGACGAGGCGGTCGTCGCCGCAAACTTCAACATGCCGAAGGTCGAACTCGACCCCTCGTGCACGGATCCGCAAGTCTCTTCGCAGATCCCCGAGGAATTCTCTTTCGAGATCTTGCAGGGCAACGTCACCGTGACCCCCGACGGCGGCAATTCGGTGTACGGCGACAAGGTCAAACTGACCTTCAAGATCACGGACGGCGCGACGGGCGCGGTCATCTCGGACGAAGCCATTCGCCTCGAGATCGGGGACGGCGTGGTCGGCACGCTCAAACTCGACGGCGTGGAGGGTTGGTCCGTGGACGCGGACGGCTTCTACAACGGCGCGGCAAAACTTGCCGTCAGACAGTACACCATAGTGCAGGACAAGGCGTTCAGCCTAGGCGAAAACTTCAACGTCACGTTTGTTTCAAATGTGACATACATCATCACAGCCAAGAGCGTCAACATCTACGTCATGGCGGCGACAAAGGCGTTTGGCGATCCCGACCCGCACTTCATGTTCGGCGCGCGCAAATCCGACTTCGAGGGCATGTCGGACGACGACATCAAAGCCCTGTTGAAAGAGATGCTCGGGGACGCCGTGGGCGAAATCATCGAACGGACGGAAGCGGACGGCCAAACCTATCTCGTCAGCGAGGACACCGCAGGCCGCATCCAACGTCAGGAGGGCGAAAACGTTGCGCAATACAACTTCTCAAGCTCGGCAAGCAGATTTGAAGTCAACTCAAACTATTCGCTTGGGGTGCAATCGAATTCCATGTTCACCATCACAAAGCGTACGGTCAAACTCAACGTGTCGGGTCATCAAGTCGTGCTCGCGCCAAGTCAGCTCGAAAGCTTCGACCCGTCTTCTCTCAGCGTGGACTACGCCCTTTCAAGAGAGGACAACCTGAGGCTTGTCGCCAATGAGGTGGCAAAACTGTTTGAGGGCGGCGCAACGCTGTCCATCGACCCGAGCTTTACGCCAAGCTCCGAGGAAGGCTTCAAGGAAGTCAGACTGTACAATATTTTGCTCGGCGGACTCACGGAAAACGAAAACGTCAAGTTGACGATAGGCGAGGGCGACGAGATCGTCTTTGTGGTCAAGTTTGCGGGCGAGGCGGCGGTCATCATCACGCTGAGGCGCGCGCTGTCCTTCGCGTACGGCGTGATCTGGAACAACGATCTCATCAAGTTCAGCGCGGAGCTGTTCGAGCTTACGGGACTTCCCGAGGGCAAGACCGCGGGGAGCGTGACGTGGCAACTTGCGCTGAGCGGCAACTCGGAGGACATCCACGACGGCGGCATGCTCAACGCGAACACATACAACGTCAACGCTTCGGACGTGCATATCTTCGACGAGAGCGGAGAGGAGATTCCCGACCTCTTGATCGTGGTCAGCCCCTTCAGATTTACAGTGACAAAGGCGGTCGTCTCCGTGCGACCCACAATTGCCAAAACAAACAGGGTCTACGGCGGAGTAGACGCGGATTTCGGCATCGGATTTGAGATCGCCTCGGTCAACGGCGAGACCGTGGACGACAAAGCCTCCTTCTCCTACGCGGGGAAGAGCTACGCGGAGATCTTGGCGCTTGTCTCGGGCAACTTCGGGCGCGGACGCTTCAGGGAGGACGGCACGCCGACCGTCATCTCGCAATGGGACTGCGCGACAGACGATCTCGGCAACTGCCTTGACGGCACAAACGACTATTACGCATTGACGATCGCGCTCGCGTTCGCGATAAGAGACAACAACTTCTCTGTCGAGGTAGAGGGCGAGGACAATTTGATCGGAACAAGGCTTGTCATCAACCCCTTGACCGTAAACCTCGACGTCGCCAATTTCGTGGGCATAAGCAAGACGTATGACGGCACTGTCAACGCGCTGTACAAAAACAACAAACTCTTCGCGGCGGAGGGCGCCGATCTTGTCATCGCGTACGACTTCAACTCAATCGTGCTCAACAGCGACGACGTGTACCTCGTGTTCGAAGCGGCGTTTGAGGAAGCGGGCAGTATGACCGAGCCTGTCTATACCTCCATCAGGTTCAAAAAACTCGCGATCGAAGGGTCAAAGGCGTACAACTATGTCCTCGGCAAGATTTACAACTCCAACAAGGACAACGAAGCCGAGATCTATGACGGCGACCGCATGCTCGACCAAAGCGAAGCGATGAGCGGCATAGATATTTCGGATATTATTGAAATAATAATAAAATATATAAATAATAAGGCGGACGCGAGCGAGAAGGAAAGGATAGTCATCCTCATCGGCAACTTGGGCTTGAGGAAACAAGACATTACGGTCAGCAAGATGTACGACGGCTCCACAAGCCTCACGATTGCAAACATAAGCATCGGCTCTCGTCCCGATGACGGCTCGGGCTCGCCCAACGTGCTCGCAACCATCTTGATGGGAGGCGCGGCGCAACTGATCGCCGAGCACAGCACGCGCTTTGCGGGATCGGGAGTCAGCAGCACGTATATCGTCAATCTCGAGATCTTCTTCCCCATAGAACACGCGGACGGCTTCAACGTCATAAATCTCGAAGGAAGCGACGTGACG
Organism: uncultured Clostridia bacterium; assembly: GCA_947625145.1. Taxonomy (GTDB): domain Bacteria; phylum Bacillota; class Clostridia; order Christensenellales; family CAG-917; genus CAG-475. The sequence continues at coordinate 88,058 of CANQNC010000003.1, read as the reverse complement.
ATTGCCGTGCAGGAAGGCGGCTTCTTGGTCACCATCGTCAACTTGAACGCCTCCATCGTCAAACGCAAACTCAACGCCGCGTCCTTTGTCGCGGACAGCGTTTTCGCGGAGAGCAGGGACTACAACTCCAAGACCTCGGTGGACGTCAACTTCAGCTTCGCGGACGGCGCGCTCGCTCCCGGGGACTCCGCGGCTTCCGTCGGACTCACCCTCAAAGGCGACGCCGATTCGCCAAACGCGGGCAACCACACGGTCACGTTGTCGGACGCTTCAGACGTGCGCAACAAAAATTACGAGCTTGACATAGAAGCGCTTAGGACGTACTTCCTGTCCACGACTTCTCTTACTGTGGACATCACAAGGGCAAAGCTGGTGCCAAACGTCACGTTCAATCCCAGAGCGTACAACGGCTCGGCGGAACTCGACGAAAAAGCCGTGTCCAAAAACAGCGGCTATGAACAGCACAACTTCACCACGGTCTTCTACTCGACCGAACTCGAGCACGAGCTTGAACGCATCAAGATCGTGGGCGAACCCACCTACATTTTGTCCGACAAGGGCGCCGCAGACCCGAACGTCGCTTTCGACGCGCAGGGCAGAGTGATTTTGCACAACGTCCTCGTGCAAGGGCTTCAAGTGCAGGTGGACGACCTCAGCTTGCTGAACAACTACACCATATTAGGCTACATCTACAACAGCAGCGGCGACTCGTACAACCCCATCGGCGAAGTCACGACGGATACGTACATAAGCGATTATGAGATCCTGAACGCGATCGCTATCACCAAATTCGACCTGCACGTCATTGACACAAACGTGCATATCGACAAAAAAGTCTACGACGGCACCAACACCGCGCACGTCACCATCGACCTGCCCGGCGAGGACCACAACCTGCCCGAGGGAGCAAGAGAGCATATCGGCATCGTCGCAACGGGCAACTTCTCGCGAGTCGTCGTGGAGCAGAACATCAGAGTCACGCTGTCAGATTGCAGGATAGTCGCGGACGAGGACTTTGAATATCTCATCAAAAACTACACGCTTATCCCCTCGACGTCCCTGTTCTACGGCGAGATCATCGCTCGCCCCGTCGCGCTGACGGGCGAACTCGGCACAAAGACCTACGACGGCAACAACAAGGCGTACAGACCGTCCTATTCGCTTGAAGGCATCCTGCCCGAGGACGTCAACTTCTACAACGTGTCAAGCGGCTCGATCGGCGCGTTCTTCACGGACAAGAACGTCAAATACGTGCAACAGCTCGACGAGTCCAACGTCGCAAAACAGGTCGTCGGACTCAAAGACGGCGCCGTGTTCAACCCCGTGCTCATCAACTCCAACAGCAAGATAAGCAACTACGTGCTTGCGGAAGCTTCCGAAAAGCCCCTCGAGGGCAGGACGCTGATCGGCGCAATGGACAAGAGCGGGGAATACTTCTATTACGAAGCGGCGGCAAGCGTGGAAGCTCCCGTCAAATATCTGTACGCGCTTGCGGAGGCCTCCCTCTTCATCAAGGCGAAGTCCGAAAACGCGGCTAAGGTCGAGGAATTTATCCTCGGATATTTCGAATATCAAAACGTGGGCTATTACGCGCTCGCGGCAGGCGCCGAGAGCGTGGAGGGCGCGGACGACGTGGCCGCCATCGAAGCCCTCGGCTCTGTCAAATACTTCGCAATGCAGGGCACTGTCGAGCCCAAAAAGGTGTATATCAGCTCGGACGGCATCTACGCGAAGGACGGCTCCACCGCGTTCACAAAGGTCTTTGACGGCACGGTGAAGTTTGCGGGCGAAGTCGGGAAGGACTACGACTTTAACCAAAACGCCATTGTCGGCGCGGTCGAGGGCGACGAGCTGTCCATAGGCACGCTCAGCGCGGAATTTAACTCCGCGGGCACGGAAGCGCAATACGTCGTGTTCAGCATCCAAAGTTTCGTCGGCAAGGACGCGGGCAACTATGTGATGCGAGAGCTGTCCACCGCGCGCATCAAGGCGACCATCACAAAACGCGACGTCAAAGCCTCGCTCGCAGACAAGAAGATAAGCTACGGCACAAACGTCCAGAGCGTCGTCGGAGACGTGGAATACAGCATGGGCGGCAAGAAGCTGACCTTGTTCGAGGGCGCGCTGTATGTCAAATTTGCCGAATACCTCGAACTCATCGGTTTTGCAAAGACAAACAAGGACGACGTTCCGTACATCAACTCGCTCGTCCAATACACCTACAACCTCAACACGGATCCCGAGACGAGCAGCATACTGTCCGCCACACAGCCGTCTGACGGCAACGAGGGCGAATATATCAGGCTGATAGGCGCGGTCACATTGCCCGTCGCAAAGGCGGTGTTCTCCTCCTCGTTCAAGCCGCAGGCGGGGGACAAGTCGAGGTCGTACAGCCTTGTCAACGGAAGCGCGTCGAACTACAACTTCGAATACGTCTACACGCAAACGGACGGAAGCGCAACTTCCGTCGCGGAGATCGTCAGACGCAAGCTGTTGGTGTCCACAACGGGCACGGACGCGACGGTGCGCTACGGCGATCCTCTTCCCACGACGTCATTTGTTCTGGCGTTCTACGCGTCGGACGGCACGGACTTCGGCTTCGCTTCGGGCGAATCCTATCAGAGCGTGTTCGTTTGGAGCGGCGTTGACCACGGCCCCGTGCTCAAGTGGTATCTGTACGACATAAATTCGGGCAGCGCGACTCCTCTTTCGGACACAAACTTCTCCTTGTCCGCGCCTCAAGAGGAAGCGGGAATGTACTATGTGGCAAGATACGAGATGGCGGCAGGCGAAGATTATGAAGCGTCCATCCAAAACTACCTCTTCGAGTTCGGCACCATAGGGCACGAGCTGTTGGAAAACGAAGAATACAGATTCATTCTGAAATACGACGGCAGTTCGTTTGTCGCGGACACCTCCCGCCTCACGGTCACCGAGCCCGTCGTCGAGGGCGTGAGCCTCGCGGATCAAACGGAAAGGACGTTCACTTACGCCAAATCCGGCACAAACCCCATAGACAGGACTCCCGAAATGCTCGTGGGCCTGCGCGCGGGCGACACCGTTGAGTTTGACGTGACGACCGTCAACAAGAAAAAAGCCATCAACGTCGGCGTTTACGAGGGCAAACTCAAAGTCACGCGTATCGTCAAGTGGAGCGACAGCGACGCGGGCTATTCCGCCGAATGGCTGTCCGACAAGATCGTCAGGATAGAGATCACAAAGGCGACTCCTACCTTCTACGCGACCGATTACAGCAAGGAGTATGACGGCAAAGTTTACACTTACGCCTACTCGGGCAACAAATCTTCAGTCACATGGCAAGATGGTGAAGGACAGAACATCGGCGAAGGCTGCGCGGACCTCGTTGTGGAAAAGCAGATAGGGACGACGTTCTATTGCGCCTACTTCATGCAGGGCGACGTCATGATACCTCTGCTTTCCGAGACGGACGCGGACGGCAACGTGACCTACTATTATATGGACGGCAACACGCGCAATGATTATGCGGGGAAACCGCAATCCTTTGAGATCAAAGACGCGGGCACGTACAGAGTGGTCGTCGCGCTGAACGACAGATTCGAGTCCGAAAATCCCAACTACGCAAAGACTTCCTTCACCGCAAGCATCACCGTCAGAAAGGCTATCGTCAACATCAGCGGCATCAGAATGAACGGCTCCGCGGCGCGCGCAAACGAGATCGCCACAGCCCCCGTCGTTCTCAACGAAAAGTTCAGCGAAAACGCGACCTACAACATAGACTACAACGTCGCGATGGGAGACCCGAGCAACGCCGCCGCGCTTACAAAGGCAATGACCAAGATCGTGTTTGCAAAGGAGATCAACTCCGCGGGCAGATACACCTTCCGAGTCACGGTCAATGGGCAGGACCTCAATGCAGACAACTACAACTTCGTCGGCGCGGACGGAATTTTGGAACTGACCGCAAGCGCGTTCGAAAGCGGAAATTCCGACTTCGGTATGCGCCTTGTGGACGACAGCGGCAACGAGACCGCGGGCGTGATCGCAAACAGGCTGGAAGTGCGCAATATCTTGCGTAAGAGCGGCAGCGGCGCGGATGTCGAGCTGTGGGACAAAGTCAACCAATACATGCCGTATATCAACTCCAAGGCGAGGCTTGCGGGCGTTGTGCATATGGATCTGTATTGCGACAATCAGCGCGTGGCGGCAAAAGGATTGATGGAATTGACCATCAAGATCCCCGAAAGCGTGGATCAAAACCTCAAAGACGCCGCCGTCTATGTGCGTACTCCCGAGGGCGGACTTGCCAAACTGTCCGACTATCAACTCAAGACAGCCGCGGACGGCTCGAGCATAGTGTTTGTCACGGACTATCTGGGCGAGGTCGTGTTTGTGGACTTCTCCACGCCGACTCTGCCGAAGTGGGCGGTGTGGTCCGCGGTCGGCGCTGCGGGCGCGGTTGCGGCGTTTGTGCTGATCGTAGTGCTTGCGTACGTCGTAAGGAAGTCCAAACTCAAAAAGTTGATCTGACAAAGCTCAAAAAGGCGGGATATCCGAAAAGGATAGGCAAGCCCTTTGAGGAAGGTCAAGACCTGCGATATCGAAAAGATCGGAAATAGGTTCGCCGTTTGGCGGGCCTATTTTTTTGCGATCTGCGAGGTACGCGGTTTTTTGTGGGATAGGGGCGTAAGATTTTGGTTGATTTATTATATATTCGGGTGTATAATATAAAGAAATAAAATGCGAGGTCGGATATGAAGGTTGCCATTGGTTGCGATCACGGCGGATTTGTGCTCAAACAATCCGTTTCGGACGCGCTCGTCGCGCTTGGCGCGGAAGTTGTGGATTTCGGATGCGACAGCGCCGAGGTCTCGGTGGATTATCCCAAATACGGCGAGGCGGTGGCAAACGCGGTGGCAAGCGGCGCGTGCGACGCGGGCGTCGTCATGTGCGGCACGGGCATCGGCATATCCATCGCCGCAAACAAGGTCAAGGGCATACGGGCGGCGGTCGTGACAAACACGTACATGGCAAAGCTCACCAAAAACCACAACAACGCAAACATAATCGCGCTCGGCGGCAGGGTGATAGACCCCGATACGGCGGCAAAGATAGTTTCCGAGTGGTATCTTGCGGATTATGAGGGCGGCAGACATCAACGCCGTCTTGACATGATAAGCGACATAGAGGACAAAAATTTCAGATGAAAGAGAACGTAATTGACGAGATGATCGGCGATATCCGTTCGGCGGAGGAAAGAGCGGACAGGCTTGTCCATGAAGCGGCTCAGCGCGGCAAGGACATTTTGATGACCGCTCAGGCGGAGGCGGACAGAATTCGCAGAGAGACTGCTGCGGATTGCAAGGAGCTGTCCCGTCACGCCGAGTCCGAGGCGGAAAGGATCGCGTCCGAACGCAGAGCGGCTACGCTTCGCAAAGGCGAGGCCGCTGCAAACAAACTGTTGGAGGACAAAAACTCCGCGGTCGAAGTGGCTGCCGACAAGGTGGTCGAAATGCTTTTGAAGGAATATTGACCCAATGATCGTTGAGATGAAAAAGCTGACGCTCATCGGGCACAGCTTTGACAGACCGAAATTGTTTAAGGCGCTGAGGCGCACAAAGTGCGTGGAGATTGCCAAAACCCGCGATATCCAAGATACCGTGCGGCTTGACAGTTCAAGCGATTCCGAGCGCATTTCATACAATCTTTCCCGCATAGATTTTGCGTTTTCGTATCTCAAAGAGATGAGGAAAAAGGCGCAGCTGCTTGCAAAACGCACCGAAAAGTCCGAGCAGCCGTATTTGTATACGCCCATCGAGATCCCTCAGATCAAACAGATCGTCAGGATGTCCTTCGACGACTTCGACGGCATAGAGTTTAAGGAGATCGAGCTCATCTCGAATATCGCGGACCTTGAAAGCGTTTCCGCGCGCCAAAAGGAGATAGAGATAGAACGCGCAAGGCTGAAACAGAAGTTGGAGACGCACGCCGTTTACAGCTTTTTGGCAAAGCCGTACAACGAATATCGCGACGGAAGCAAAACCGCCGTGATCGTGGGATACGTCCCCTCCGAGAGGGCGGCGGAACTTACGGCGTACATAGAGAGCACTCCTCTCGTCGCGGCGCAATTTGCGGAGGGGGACAAGGTGCAACCCGTCGTGATCGTCGCGCACAAATCGATCGCGGAAGAAGTGATCGGCGCGTTGCAGGGCATGGAATTTGTGCGTTGCGCACAGGACTCCGAGCTGACACCCGCAAAGTGCATGGAGGAGATAAATTCCGAGTTGGACGCGCTCGAATTTGAGGAGAGAGAACTGCTTACAAGGGCGCTTGTCAAGGAAATTTTCATTGCCGATTTCAAAACGCTTTACGACTATTATCTCCTTCTTCTTCAACTCAACAGCGCGACGGACAGCCTCGCAAGCACGGACAAGTGCTTCGTGATGGAGGCGTGGTATCCCGCAGATGAAGAAGAAAGAGTGAAGGAAGCGGTGGACGGAGTGTCGGACAGATTTGTCTACGACTTCTCGGATCCCGAAGAGGGCGAAGTCGTCCCCACTTGCGTCAAAAACAGCAAGTTGGTCGCGCCGTATCAGGACATCACCAACATGTACAGCGCTCCGAAGTACGGCGTGGATATGGACCCCAACCCCGTGATGTCCGTTTTCTACTTCCTGCTTTTCGGAATGATGATCGCGGACGCCGCCTATGGCATTTTGCTTGCGGTGGGCGCGCTTGCAATGTATTTCATCAAAAAACCCGTCCCGGGGAAGGGAAGGCTGTTGCTTGTCATCGCAATGGGCGGTTTGAGCACCATCATATGGGGCGCGTTGTTCGGCGGATGGTTCGGGCTTTCGATAGAAGGCACCGTGCTTGCCAAAATACAGATGGTCAAGCCGCTTGAAGGAAACGGACCCCTCATCTTGCTTGGGATATCCTTCGGACTTGGATTTGTGCATATCGCGGTGGGCATGTTGCTCAACGCCATCAACCTCATCCGCAAAAAGAGGGCGCTTGATGCTTGCGCGGAGGTCGGCACGTGGTATTTGATCTTCATCGGCATCATTTTGCTTGCGCTCGGGCTGTTGTTTTTCAAGGATATCCCCGCGATCAAGTACGTGGGCATAGCCACGCTCGCGCTCGGAGCAGCGCTCATCCCCATCCTCAATATGCGGGGCAAAAAGGGCGCGAAAAAGATCGTCGGCTTTCTGGGAGGCTTCGGCAAGCTGTATGACGGCGTGAATATCCTTTCGGACATACTCAGCTACGCAAGGCTGTTCGGGCTTGGGCTGTCGGGAAGCGTCGTCGCGCTTGTCGTCAATCAGATCTGTCAGGTGGTGCTGGGCTTCTTCCCGCAGGGCAGCGGGCTTATTGCGATAGGGTATATCATCTGCGTGCCCATCTTCCTCGTGGGGCATGTATTCAACATTGCAATATCCACGCTCGGCGCGTACGTGCACAATTGCAGATTGCAATATATCGAATTTTTCGGCAAATTTTACGAGGGCGGCGGACATGTGTTCACTCCTCTCGGAGCAAAATCAAAATATACGTATCTCGAATCTAGGAGGTAAACAATATGACAATCGGCACTTTTATCGCCATTTTGGGCGCTGTCGTTGCTGCGGCAATGGCGGGTATCGGGTCGGCCATCGGCGTTGGCGTCGCGGGCAAAGCGGCGGCGGGCGTGACAAGCGAGGATCCCGACAAGTTTTCAAAATGCCTCGTGCTTCAGCTTCTGCCCGGCACGCAGGGTATTTACGGCTTGCTTGTGGCGTTCCTTGTGTTTGTCAAGGTCAACCTTTTCGGCGGCGTGAACGCGCTGTCTCTTGCAGGCGGACTGTCGCTGTTTGCGGCGTGCATGCCCATGGCGATCGTCGGCTTTTTGAGCGCGCTTTATCAGTCCAAAGTGGCGTGCAGCGGCATCGCAATGGTGGCAAAGCGTCCCGAAGAGAGCGGCAAGGCGATCATCCTTACGGTCATGGTCGAGACGTACGCGGTCTTGGCGCTGCTTGTGTCCCTGCTTGCGGTCATGATGCCCGCAGACGCAAGCCTGCTTGCATAATGTACGAATATGAGCAAGCAAGCGATCATTGACAAGATCCTCGAGGACGCCAAGGAGAAGGCGGACGCCATCGTGCAGGAAAACCGGCAGAAGGCGGACGCTATCGTCGCCGCGGCGACAGAGGACAGAAAGCGTATGCTCGACGAGGCGGAAGCCGCCGCGATCAGAGAGGCAAACGAAACCATAGCAAGGTCTCAGACGGTCGCGGGGTTGGACGCGGGCAAACTGTCCTTGGGCGCAAAAAGAGAGCTGTTGGACAGGATATTCAGCCGCGCCCTCGAAAAGCTCGCCGAGCTTGACGACAAAACCATGAAAGCGCTTTTGCTGTCCATGCTGACAGGCGCCGCAGAGGACGGCGACGTCGTGATCCTGAACGCTCGCGGGCACGAGCTGATCACGCAAGAGGCGGCGGACAAACAGCTTGCAAAGCGGAAGATCAAAGTCACGATCAGCCCCGAAGTCGGCGAGTTTGCGGGAGGCATGATCCTCTCGGGTGGAGGCGCGGACAAAAACCTCACCTTCGAAAGCGAGCTGGCGGCGCTGAGAGACAGATCCGAAGCGGATATAGCAAAGGAAATTTTCGGCTGATATGTCAGAGAAGTTCGTATATCAAAACGCTCGCATAAAATCCATGGAGTCGAGCCTTATGACCCCGCAGTCGGTCCAAAGATTGCTCGAGTGCACAAGCCTCGGCATGCTTTGGCGCACTCTGCTTGACATGGGCTTCGGCGCGGGAGGAAGTTTCGCGGCGGAGGACTTCGACGCGCTGTTTGCCTACGAGCGCGAAAGACAGCGCGCGTTTTTGTGCGAATTCAACGTGGACGGAGCGCTGGACGCGTTTTTGCTTGAGTATGACTTTTTGAATCTCAAATCCGTGCTGAAGGCGCAGGCTTGCGGCAAGCGCGCCTCCGTCGTGACGACGGGGCTTGTCGGCGCGGAGGAACTTGAGCAGATGGCTTTGCAGACGGATGAGGAAAAGATCCCGCCGTTTTTCAGAGAGGCTATCGTGCAGGTGCGAGCCCTCGGCGAAAACCCCAATCCGCGGCTTATAGACACGGCTGTGGACAAACAGGCAAACCGCATGGCGCTTGCAAAGGTCAAGCGCGGAGACAAACTGCTTCGGGCATATTTCGTGCAAAAGACGGATCAAATCAATCTCATATCGTTTTTGAGGTGCAAAAAACTTGATCTGAGCGCAAAATTTTACGGCGAGACCTTCTTGGAAGGGGGCGAGCTTGAACTTGCAAGCCTCTACGATCAGCCCCTTGAAAAGTTGAGGGACGCCGTGAAGGGCAGAATATACGCCGAGTCCTTCTTCAAGGCGCTGGACGACGGAAACATCATAGCCTTCGAGGTCGCTTGCGACAACGCGCTTTTGCAACTTGTCGAGGGGCAGAGAGACGATATGTTTTCGCTTGCGCCCATACTCGCGTATTATCTGTGCAGAGAGGCGGCGATCAAGACGGCAAGGCTCATCGTCGCGGGCGTCAGAAACGGCGTGGAGCCGTCCGCAGTAAGGGAGAGACTCAGGGATGTCTGAACGTGAAGGAAAAATTGCAGTCGTCGGGGACAAGGACTCCGTTTTGGTTTTCAGGGCGTTGGGACTTGACGTCTTTCCCGTTGACGACGAGGAGCAGGCAAGGCAGACGGTGCATGCGCTCGCAAGGACGCACGCCGTCATCTTTGTCACCGAGCAAGTCGCGATTTGGGCGGATATGTATCTGAAGCGTTACAAATCCCGTCCCTATCCCGTCGTCGTGCCCATCCCGTCCGCGGGAGAGAGCATGGGGCTTGGCGCAGCGGGGATAAAGTCTAACATAGAAAAGGCAATAGGCGCCGATATCCTATTCGGCAAAGAGGACAAATAATGGAAGTTGGAAAGATTGTTAAGGTTTCGGGTCCGCTGATCGTGGCGGAGGGTATGCGCGAAAGCAAAATGTACGACGTCGTGCAGGTGAGCGAAAAGCGACTCATCGGCGAGATCATCGAACTCAGAGGGGACCGCGCGTCCATTCAGGTGTATGAAGAGACAAGCGGACTCGGCCCCGGCGAAAACGTGTATTCCACAGGCGCGCCGCTGTCTGTCGAGCTGGCTCCCGGGCTGATCGAGGGCATTTACGACGGCATACAGCGTCCGCTGTCAAGGCTGAAGGAAATGTCAGGCGATCGCATCGAAAGAGGCGTGTACGCGCCCGCCGTCGACCATGAGAAGAAATGGGAGTTTGTCCCCACAGCCAGAGTGGGAGACCCCGTGGAGGGCGGAAGCGTGCTCGGCACAGTTCAGGAAAACGAGCTGATCCTGCACAAGATCATGGTTCCCGTCGGCGTTGAGGGCACGGTCAAGGAAGTCAAAAAAGGCGCGTTTACAGTGGACGAAACAATTGCGGTCATATCGACCGCAAGCGGGGACAAACCCGTCTGCATGCTCCAAAAATGGGCGGTCAGAAAGGGCAGACCCTATGCGGAAAAATCCGCTCCGAGCAGTCCTCTTGTCACGGGACAGCGCGTGATAGACACCCTCTTCCCGATCGCAAAAGGCGGCGTCGCGGCGGTCCCCGGGCCGTTTGGAAGCGGAAAAACCGTGGTCCAGCATCAGCTTGCAAAGTGGGCGGACGCGGACATAATCGTCTATGTCGGTTGCGGCGAGCGCGGCAACGAGATGACGGACGTCCTCAACGAGTTCCCCCGCCTTGTTGACCCAAGAAGCGGACAGCCTCTTATGAAGCGCACGGTGCTTATCGCAAACACGTCGGATATGCCCGTCGCGGCAAGAGAGGCTTCTATATACACAGGCATCACCATTGCGGAATATTTCAGAGATATGGGCTATTCCGTGGCGATCATGGCGGACTCGACGTCCCGCTGGGCGGAGGCGCTCAGAGAGATGTCGGGAAGGTTGGAAGAGATGCCCGGCGAGGAAGGATATCCCGCGTATCTCAGCTCGAGATTGGCGGAATTTTACGAGAGAGCGGGTTGCGTCAAGGTGCTCGGACAGCCCAACGTCAACGGCTCTATCACGGCTATCGGCGCGGTCTCGCCCGCGGGCGGCGACCTTTCGGAGCCTGTTTCGCAAGCCACGTTGCGTATTGTCAAGGTGTTCTGGGGGCTTAGCGCTTCCCTTGCATACAAGCGTCACTTCCCCGCGGTGGATTGGCTTACGAGCTATTCGCTGTACGCGGACAGGTTGAAGGAGTGGTACAGCGACAACGTCGGCGACGAATGGATAACTCTGCGCGCGGATTGCATGAGGATATTGCAGGAAGAGGCTCAGCTGAACGAGATCGTGCGCCTTGTGGGTATGGACGCGCTCTCTCCCGCAAACAGACTGACCATGGAAACGGCAAAGTCCATAAGAGAGGACTATTTGCACCAAAACGCGTTCCACGAGGTGGACACGTACACCTCCTTGAAAAAACAGCTTGCGATGCTCACCCTCATTTTGGAATTCGACCGCCTCGCAAAGGAAGCGTTGGACAAAAACGTGGACATCGAGGATATCCTTGCGCTTGACGTGAGAGAGAAGATAGGAAGGGCAAAGTATATCCCCGAGAGCGAGCTTGACAAGTTGGATGAGCTTATCGCGGAGGAGAAGAGAGAAATGCTTGCTCTTATGAATGAAGGAGGGGAACTCTAATGCTCAAGGAATACAAGACCATCAGAGAGATCGTAGGGCCCATTATGCTCGTCGAGGGCGTAAGCGGAGTCAAATACAACGAACTTGTGGAGATCAGGCAGGCAAACGGCGAAGTGCGCAGTGGCAAAGTGCTTGAGGTCAACGGCGACAAGGCGCTCGTTCAGCTGTTCGAGCCCTCGCAGGGCATAAAGATGTCCTCTTCAAAGGCAAGATTTTTGGGGCATGGCGTGGAGCTCGGCGTCAGCGAGGATATGTTGGGCAGAGTTTTCGACGGCATGGGCAGACCCCGCGACGGCGGCGCGCCCATAATCCCCGAAATGAAGTTGGACATCAACGGCCAGCCCATCAACCCCGTCGCAAGGGACTATCCCAACGAGTTCATTCAGACGGGTATCAGCGCGATAGACGGGCTCAACACCCTTGTCAGAGGTCAGAAGTTGCCCGTGTTTTCCATGTCGGGCATGCCGCATGCCGAGCTCGCCGCGCAGATCGCGAGGCAGGCAAAGGTGCTTGGAAGCAACGAAAAATTCGCGGTCGTGTTTGCCGCGGTCGGCATAACGTTTGAGGAAGCGGATTTCTTCATATCCGATTTCAGAAAGACGGGCGCGATAGAGCGTGCGGTCATGTTCATCAACCTTGCAAACGACCCCGCCGTGGAGCGTATCTCCACGCCGCGTATGGCGCTCACCGCCGCGGAATATCTCGCGTTTGAAAAGGACATGCACGTGCTTGTCATCACCACGGACATCACCAACTACGCCGAGGCGTTGAGAGAGGTCTCCGCCGCGAGGAAAGAGGTCCCCGGCAGGCGCGGCTATCCCGGCTATATGTACACCGACCTTGCGACCATGTACGAGCGCGCGGGCAGGATCGTGGGCAAGAAGGGCAGCATCACGCAGATCCCGATCTTGACCATGCCCGAGGACGACAAAACGCACCCCATCCCCGACCTTACGGGGTATATCACCGAGGGGCAGATCATCATATCAAGAGAGCTTTACAAAAAGGGTATCGTGCCGCCAATCGACGTGCTTCCCTCCCTGTCCCGTCTGAAAGACAAGGGCATAGGCGAGGGCAAGACAAGAGAGGACCACGCCGACACCATGAACCAGCTGTTCAGCGCCTACGCGCAGGGCAAAGAGGCAAAAGAGCTCAGCTCCATCCTCGGCGACGCCGCGCTTACGGACGTTGACAAACAGTACGCGCGCTTTGCGGACGAGTTTGAAAAGAGGTATGTCTCTCAGGGCTTCAACGTCAACAGAAGCATAGAGGAGACATTGGACCTCGGTTGGGAATTGCTCGCGATGCTCCCCAAGAGCGAGCTGAAGAGGATAAGAGACGAGTATTTGGAAAAATATCTCAAGCAAGAGGAAGAGTAAATGGCAAAGCTCAATGTAAATCCTACCCGAATGGAGCTTAGGCGGCTGAAAGAGCGCCTTAAAACCGCTGTCAGAGGGCACAAGCTGTTGAAGGACAAGGCGGATGAAATGGTCCGTCGCTTTATGCTTGTAATAAAGGAAAACAAGAGGCTTAGAGAAGAGGTCGAAGAGGAATTGCAAACCGCGCTCAGAGCTTTTATGCTCGCGCGTGCCGTTGCTTCGGACGACGCCATCGAAGAGGCTGTCGCAATGACGGGGACGGGCGTGGAGTTGAAAGTCGGCGCAAGCAGTATCATGAGCGTGGACGTTCCCGTGTTCGACATCGTAGAGCAGGAGGGCGGGGAGCTTTATCCCTATTCCTTTGCAAGCGTACCTTCCGAACTCGACGGCTCCATATCCTCTCTCGCCCGCCTTTTGCCGAAACTTCTCAAACTCGCCGAGGTGGAAAAAACTTGCAACATCCTCGCGGACGAGATAGAAAAGAATCGTCGCCGCGTCAACGCGCTCGAATACGTCATGATCCCGCAACTTGAGGAGACCATCAAGTATATCACAATGAAACTTGACGAAAACGAAAGAGGCGCGACCACAAGATTGATGAAAGTCAAAAGCATGCTCGAGGAAAAAAACGACTCGGACGGCGAACATTGAGTTTTCAAAAACGCAACATATATGCGGTTTTTGCATATTGAGCCTTGAAGGACAGGGGATATGAAGGACACCATCGTTTCCAAAATCATAAGCGGATTTCTTGCGGGCATGATGATCTCGATCGGCGGGGCGGCGTATCTCGCGTGCTATCCCGATCACAAGATCGCGGGCGCGTTTTTGTTTTGCATAGGGTTGCTTACGGTTTGCTGGAAGAAGTTTTCCCTCTATACGGGGAAGATAGGGCTGTTGTTTGACAAACACTCAAAAGAGGATATCTCGGTCTTGTTGCTCGGGCTTGCGGGCAACCTGCTCGGGACAGTCGTGTTCGGATATATGATCGCGTACGCCTTGCCCGACCTTAAAACCGCCGCTACCCTCGTGTGCGCCGCGAAGCTCGAACTCTCCTTTGACAGGGTGCTTTTGAGGGCGATCATGTGCGGCGTCCTCATCTATGTGGCTGTGGACGTTTTTTCAAACAACAAATCCCCGCTCGGCGTGTTGCTCGGCATCCCCGCGTTCATCCTCAGCGGCTACGAGCACTCCATTGCGGACATGTTCTATTTTTCCGCATACGGCGTCGCGTCCGCTCGATCGTTCGGCTTTGTGTGGATCGTGATCATAGGCAACTCCATCGGCGGACTTTTGATCCCCGCACTGCAAACTCTCGGCAAGATATCCTTCAAAAAGAAGGGCGTAGAACCCTCCGAACCCGCGCCTACTCCCGCTCAAGACGAAAGGGCGCACGCTCAAAAAGAAGAAATGCCCTCTCAACAAACCGAAGAGGCGCCCGCCAGGCAGAGCGCGGAAGCAACCGTTCAAGAGAACGCATAAGAGCTCGCTCAAACGAACTCATAAGCGGTCTGTACAAGAGAAAGCATAAGCGCCCGCTCAAACGGACGACGAGATCATGTTCAAAGTGGCGAAGAGGCTCTTGTGAAATAGGACTTAGATAGGGACTTTAAGACATTTTCTAAGCGGAAATATTTCGGCAAGAAAATTCAACTATGATATGTGAAAAGACGGCGAGTCGCCGTCTTTTTGAAAATCGGGGGATAATTGAAACATTTTTATTATGTTTGAATTTTTACGGAATGTACACGCGGATAAATTGCGAGCCCCATTCGGACGTCGGGATCACGACCAATGTCTTTCCGCCGTCAAACGAGGTGCAATTGGGGGCGATGCCTCTTATGTCGCGGAAGAGGGGATAGTTTTTTCCGTCGGTAGGATAATATTGCCCGCCGATCGGCTTGCCGTCCACGGGAAAACAGACATAGCCGCCGCGGACCAATTCATAATCCACTCCGTTCACGGTATATACGACTTCGTTTGCGTCGCCATCGTCGCTTTCGTCATAATCGGCATAGTCGCTTGCTTGCGGTCTGCCGAGGAGGGCGTTAAGCGCAGTGTTGACGGCGTTTGCCACATAGTGCTTGTCTGTAAACAAGTATATGAAGAAGTCGGCGATTTTGAGGATCATCAAAACGACGAATATGATGACAAATGGCAGGATGAATTGGGGGAACGAGAGTATGTAAACCGCCAAACCGTCCTTTCCGAAATCTCCGCGTTTGCTCTTGACTTTGCTGATCAGAATGTGCCCGACAAGGCCAAACGCGATGAATAAGATCGCTCCGAATATGTAGAAGAACAGATCCTTGCTGAACACGCCCACAACGATCATTACGGCTGCCAAAACGTACGACAGCACTGTCAGTATCCAACTTGCAATTTTCATGGAAAAATCTCCTTTTTTCTGTTTTTTCTTATTATATTCTAATTATAATTAGAAGTCAAGTTAAATTCTATAATTATTGTTAGAATAAATGCATGAAAGTTTTCGACTCAAAGGTGTTGGGCGAACGGTTGCGCGCATTGCGCCTTGAAAGAGGATTGGGACAAAATCAGCTTGCAAAGGAGCTGGGGTTGAGCAATGCGTCCATAAGTTATTGGGAGACGGGGAAGCAGGAGCCTTCCGCTTCGGCAATTTTCAAGTTGGCGCACTTTTTCGGGATCAGCTCGGACTATCTTATCGGGCTTTCGGACGATTGAAAATTTTGCAGGTTGAATCAGGAATGGAATAAGAGCAGGGCGCGATTTTTGAAACGCCCTCTTGAAAGAGAGTTGAGATAGGGGTTTTAAGAACTGTTCGGCACCGAAATTTTTAGGGGAAAAATTCAAATATGATATGTGAAAAGACGGCGGGTCGCCGTCTTTTGATATTTGTCGTCTTATAAAATTCGGTCGGAGATTTTTTGCGCAAATCCTTTCCGTTTGGATTTTTTGAAAGCGGTTTGAGATTTTTTTGAAGCAGTGTGAGGATGCGAGAAGCCTTGCGGTCAACTTCCGAAGCCGCAACCGCAATAGCGTTGGCGATATATCCCAAACTGTTTTGAGAGCTGAACGGAGCGCAAATATCCGTCGTGCTTTTTGAAGTCGGAGGCGAGATAGCGCACTCCGAAGCGCGCCGCCGCTTCCGCGCCCACAGAGTTGATGAGCGGGGCGTTTTTGTGCGGGCTTACGGTCAGAGTGGTCGCAAAAAAGTCGTATTCGTCCGCGTGCTCGGAAAGATATTCCGCGGTCTTGCTCAGGCGGATGTCGAAGCAAAGGGTGCATCTTGCGCCGCCCTCGGGGAGAGCACGCATGCCCGCCGCCCGCGAGACGAACTCCTCCGCGGACTGTTCGGGGACGATAAGTTTCACTCCGTCAAAATGCGAAACGACGGTTTTAAGCGCTTCAAGCCGCAGGATAAACTCCTCTTTCGGCAAAATGTTGGGATTGTAAAAGAATATGGTCGTGTCAAAATAGGGGTGTATCCTGTCCAAAACTCCCGCCGAGCACGGCCCGCAACACGCGTGCAAAAGCAGGCGAGGCTTTTCGCTTGCCGAGCTCATGACATATTCCACGCTGTTCACGTCCGTCCTGTCCATACCCACATTGTAGCACTTCCTCTTCGGATTTTCAACCGATTGCCCTCAAATGACGTTTTGCGCGGCGCAAACGGAAAGTTTGCTATTGTGCATGTGTTGCGGATATGTTATAATTGTATATAGCTTTTTGTATATGACATTTTGCGCGCGACTCTTCGAGGGCTTCGAGCGCAAAAGGAGGAAAAATGGCGGAGCTTGTTTTGAAAGCCGAGGGCATAAAAAAGAGTTTTGCCGCCCGCGGGCCCATCACCGAGGTGCTCAAGGGCGTGGACTTCTCCCTCGAAAAGGGGGAGTTTGTGGCGATCGTAGGGGAGTCGGGAAGCGGCAAATCCACGCTTTTGTACATCCTCGCGGGGATAGACAAGCCCACCGAAGGCTCGGTCACTCTGCTTGGCAAGAGGCTGGACGAGGTAAAGGACGAGGAGCTTGCCGCTATGCGCCGCAGGAATTTTTCCTTTGTGTATCAATATGACAACCTTGTCCCAAACCTCACGGTGTACGAAAACGTCACGCTTCCCCTTGTCCTTGACAAGAAAAAGGAGAGCGAGTTCAAAAAGGACGTTTTGGAGATCGCGGAATATCTCGGGCTTGCGGACAGGCTGGACTCCTATCCCGCGCAGCTCAGCGGCGGAGAGCAACAGCGCGCCGCGATCGCAAGAGCGCTTGTGACGTCTCCCGACGTCATCTTCCTCGACGAGCCTACGGGCAGCTTGGACAAGGAGAGGGGCAGACAGGTGATGGAATTGCTCAAAGACATCAACTCGACCCGCGGGGTGACGCTTGTCATGGTCACGCACTCCGAGGCGCACGCCGCGTACGCAAGCAGGATAGTGCGCATGGAGGACGGCAACATAATCGCGCTGTGATGCGATACGCGCTCGTTTGAAGGAATATGTTCAGGCTTGCTTTCAAAAACATAACGGCAAAGCCGCTACGGGCTGTCGCGACGATACTTGTCATTGCGCTTGCGGTGGCGATGATCTTTTGCATGCTCTCCTTCAAGGACGCGGTGTTTGAATATATCTTCGGCACGCAGACCGCGATCTCGGGGGACAGCGATATCGTCATAAGCGCATCTTCCGGCTCGGACAGGCTGACCATCGTCGCGGACCTTGTGGGTTCGGACGGCTCGCCGCGCGTCTCGGGCGTGAAGTCGGTCGTGCCCTCGCTTGCGCTTTACGCCATGCTCGAGGGGGAATACGTGCAGGCGCGAGGCTTTGAATTTGACAAAAACTCTCCCTCTCTCGAGGCGCTCCAAAGCGTGGACTTCGCAAAAAAGAGGGAGGGCGAGTTGAAGAGCGACGACGTTGTGATCTCCGAGAGCACGGCGAAGCATTTCGGCATTGACGTGGACGACAGGATATCCCTGAGTTTGGACGGCAAAAGCGTTTTCGTGTTCGTGGGCGGGATCGCGAAGCAGAGCGGATACTTTTTGGCGGATTCTCCCTTCCTCATACTCGGCTTTTCAAGACAGCTTTCGGGGCTGTTGATAGGGGGAGAGAACGAGCTGTTCAACGAAATATATCTCAAAACGGACGAGGGCGCGGACGTCGAGGACGTCATTGCCCGCGTCAAGGGCATGCCGCGCTTTGAGGATATGCTTGTCAGACGGGCAAACGACAGCGGCGCGGCGCAGGAGCAGACGTCATCTTTGACCGCCCCCATCGTGCTTGCGGGCGGGGCTGTGCTCGCGCTCGGCGTGGCGATAATTGCCCTCCTCTTCCTGATGGGGGAGAGAGAGAAGCAGACCCTCATCTCGAAGTTGACGGTCATAGGCGGGACGAGAGGGCAGATCACGGGGATACTTTTGCTTGAAAGCGGCATGCTCGCGCTTGCGGGCGCGTTGATAGGGGTCGGCTTGTCCGTGGGGATATTCGCGGCGCTTGTCAAACTTACGCTGTCCTCGTCCGCGTTTGCGATTTCCGTCGCAAAACTTGCGGGTGCGGCGGCGCTCGGGTTTTTCACCGCGATATTCGCCTCTCTCTATCCCATATTCCGCTCCATGCGGAAGAGCGTGCGCGAGAGTCAGCTCGGAACTTTGAACGGGAAAAACACTTTCGCGTATTTGACCTCGGCGGCGCTTGTCGTCGCGTTTGCGGTTTCCGTCGCGCTGTATTTCAGCGGACATATGCCCGCATGGCTCGCCCTCGCGCTCGGAGTTTTGATAATCGTGCTTGCGGTGGTCGGAGGTGGCACTTCGCTTTTGGTGCGCGGGACGGGCGGCGCGATGAAAAAGACGTCCGCGCCCGACTTGAAGGTGGCGGGCAACGCGCTGAAAGGCAAGCGGCATGCGCGCTCGGCAACTCTGCTTGCGGTGGGCACGCTTGTGGCTATGATATTGTTTATGGCGTGGCAGTTGACGTCCACGATATTCACAGCATACATTTCGGACTTCGAGGGCTTGGCGTTTGTGTCCAACATCAGGGCGGACGCAAGCGAAAACGAGTTTTTGGAAGTTGAAGGGGTGCAGGACGCCGTAAAGCTTGTGTGGCAGCAGGGCAACCTGAGCGGAAAAGGGCTTTCGCGAAGCGTAAGCGTGCTTGGCTCTTCAAAGGCGCTGTCCCTTGTCGATTTCAAATACGTGACGCCCGAAGATCAACTTAAAACCCGACTTTTGTCGGATGAACCCTACGTTTTTGTGGACAACGCCTTTTGCAAACTTTACGGCATAGACGTCGGGGACTCCCTTTGGCTGACGATCGCGGACAAAAAGCAGGAGCTTAAGGTGGGCGGCGTGCTCAGTCACAGGCTGTTCAACGGCGCGTACGTGATACTCTCGGAAAACACTCTGGACAAGCTGTACGGGCTTCACGCCGACACCGTGATCGCGCGCGTAGAGGACGAAAAGGCGATAGGCGCGCTGTCCAACAAGTTCGCGCACAAAAACTATTACGTCATCGACGCGCTGACCGCGTATCGGTGGGAGATGGAGAGCACTCAGGCGGTGTTCGACCTTGTTGGGACTCTCGCGTTTTTGGTGACATTCTTCATCCTTGTGGTTGCCGTCGCCGCCACGCTTGTGGGAAGATCTTCGGAGGAGAGGGGACGCGTCGCGCTGCTCAACGCGGGCATGTCCAAAAACATGCTGTTGCGCTCGGAGATAGCGGAGCACGCGGCATGCGCTATCTCGGCGTTTGTCGTCGCGCTGTTGCTGTCCCTCCCGCTGACGGGCTGTCTTATCGGCGCGCTCGAGCTGTTCGGGCTGGCGTTTGAGTTTATGTACAACGCGGGCGTGGTCGTTGCGGTCGGCGCGGGGATATGCCTTTTGTATACGGCGGTGCCCCTTGCGTTCAACTTCAAGAGAAATTACAGCATAAAGAGAGCGAGATATTGAAAATATGGAGAGAATTTGAGCATGGATACGAACAGCCGAAAAAAAACGAATAGGCTTCGCAGGATATTGATCGCATTGACGGCGGCGGTGCTTGTCGTCGCGCTGACCTTCGCGCTTGTCGCTTGCAACAAGGACAAGAAAAAGCAACAGGCGGAAAGAGCGGACAGCGTGGCTCTGCTTCGCGGCGCGGTGCTTGAAAGCATGGGCGAGGGCTGGAAGAACGATCTGCCCGCGGACAAGATAGCCGAACTTGACGAGCCCGGGGACTATGTGCTTGCAAACGGCTGGGCGAAGCTGGTGTGCGAGGAGTTGAAGGACTCTACCTTGCAGACGGCAAAGCTGAACGCGCTCGCGCAAGCCGTGGCGTCCGAGGACGGAAAACAGCTTATGCACGACTTCTCTGCAAACGCCGAAAAGTTGGTCCCGCTTGTCAGAAGCGTGGGGTTTACGCAAGACGACGTTTCCGAGATCGTGTTCAGGCTGTTGAACGCGCTTGCGTCCAAAAGCGGGGAATATCTCCAAGATATGCGGGACTTGTTGCTTGAAGTGCGAGGGCTGAACAACGTCAAATATATCGCAAAGGTCAACGATGCGCTCAGCTCGGTCAGACTTGCGATAGATTCGGTCGTCCCCACAAAGACCATGGAGCAGAGGTTGCTTTCCGCCTTCGAGGACGCAAAGCAGGGGCTGGACTCTATCGTAAGTTTCGCGTATTCCTCCTCGCAATCCGCGTCCGACGAGCTGTGGAGCGCGCTCTTGAAGTCGGACGGCGCGCTTGAAAACATCTCGGACGGCGAGATCGAGGCGGTGGCAAACGCCGTGATGAACAACGTCGGAAGATTGAAAAACGCCCTTTCGGGGGATCAGCTTGACAAACTAAACGTCGCGCTCGGGCTTGTGATAGATCAGTTTGACGCGTCGAGCATCTCCTCCGCGCTGTTTGCAAGCGTCGTGCAATACGCAAAATACGCGTACACACTCGTGGACGTCCTGCCCATGCTGTGCGACGCCGTTCTGACCGCGGGAGACGTGATCTTGGACCGCGAGGCGCTCGACTTTTTCAAAGGGCAGATCAAAAACGAGGAGCTGAGCGGGGAAATGGTCTACAATCTGTGCATAGCGACGGCGAGGGTCGTGGAGGGCACGCTGGACAAGTACGACCTCGCGTCCGTCTCCGCGCTGTTGGACGATCTGGCGGACGCCTGCCGTCTGAACCAAGGGGTTTTCGATTGGCAAAAGGCAATTCCCATCCTCGTCGCGGACATTGCGTTGAACCTCTCGGACATCGTTACGGACGGCAATTTCGAGGGCGAGCTGAGCATACGCCATCCCGAGGCGGTGTCCGCGGAGGACATCTCCCGCATGAGCGCTGCCGTGTTTGGGCTGAGCAGACGGCTGGACGCGTTCAAACAGGCGTACTACAAATTTGCAAGGGGGGAGACATCCTCCTACAACAACCTGTTGGCGGCGGCAAACGCATGCAGATTCGACGACCTCGGGGCGGAAAATCCGTATGACTATATCAATGAGACCGCGGATTGGTACAACTATTATATGACGGTGGGATTGGACAGCGCGAAAGCCGCGATCGAGGGCTGCGCGAAAAAGGCGCTCGCGGACATAAAGCTGTACGCGGAGGACTATTTCAAGCAAGGCTCCGAGCAAAAAACAAAGCTGGACGCGCTTGCCAAAGAGCAGTTTAAGCAGAGCATGACGGAAGAGGAGTTTGAAACCGCTTTCCCGCGGCTGAGAGAAAGCGGGGTCGTCGGCTTTGCGGCGACGATTTTGATCATGATCATGTTTTGACGGGGGTTGACATATAAAACCTCGTAGTGTATAATAAAAACGATATCGGAAGCAATGACGGCAAGGCCGTATGCGCGGAGCGGCGGAAGATCCAAAGCGATGCCAAGGTCAAGCCGAATGTCGGAGCGTAAGAGGACATAAGGCTTTTTTGGCGTTGCCGTCTTGCGCGGCAACGTTTTTTTGTGGGCATATCGCAAAAACGTCGGGCGCGACATGATTGCATACGATACGAATTCGACGATGGAGAAGAACATGAAAAGGATCGGAGTTGTGGGAATCGTGGTCAGCGGCGGCAAGGACGTCGTGATGCAGATGCAAAGGGTGTTCAGCGACTTTGCGGACATCATCGTGGGGCGCATGGGCGTGCCGCGACATTCGGTCAATTGCATTGCCCTCATTGTTGAGGGCGAGCAGGAGAGGATAGGCGCGCTTACGGGCAGGCTGGGACGAATAGAGGACCTGTCCATCAAATCCGCAATGACTTCCGTCGAGCTTGAGTGAGCAAGCGTCCTTTGAAAAGGGGAAACGGCGTTCGCACGTTCGAGGAATTGCCAATGCGGTGGAAAGTCGCTCCAAAGTCGGCTTAAGAATTTTGCGTAAGTAAATAATAATTTTTATAGAGGTGTAACAATGAAAAAGTTTTCAAAACTCGCATGCGTCATTTTGGCTGTCGCGCTTGTCGCGATCGTGGCTGTAGGGTTTGTCGCCTGCAACGACAGCGGCGAACTGCGCTTTGCCGCTCCGCAAGGGACGCCCGCGCTTGCAATGCTCAGGCTTGCCTCGCAAAAGACAAAGTTGGGCGCGCACGACGTAA
The DNA here is from genome assembly GCA_947625145.1 of uncultured Clostridia bacterium. GTDB lineage: Bacteria > Bacillota > Clostridia > Christensenellales > CAG-917 > CAG-475. The sequence continues at coordinate 65,466 of CANQNC010000003.1, read as the reverse complement.
ACTATGATGTGGTCTCGGCGAACACTATCGCCTTGGAGATGGGCGGCGGAAAGGCGGATATCGTCATCATGCCCGTCAACGCAGGCGCCAAGCAGATCGTAGACAACAAAAACGGCTACAAACTTGTGTCCGTTGCGGTGGAGGGCAGCCTGTATCTTCTCGGACATAAGGACGGGCAAGGTGTTTTGGATATCACCTTTGCCGACCTTGAGGGCAAAAAGATCGCCTGCATAGGAAAGACGGGCGTCCCCGGGCTGATTTTCAGATATGTAATGGGACAGAATGATTTGACGCCCGTGGAGGGCAATCCCGACTCGGACCCCGAAAAAAACAAGGGCAAGGTGTTTGTAGAGTACGTCGATGACGGTAATTTGGCGGTTCAAAGATATATAGGCGCGGACAAGACCAAGGAACGCGTTGATTTCATTGTGGTCGGCGAGCCCGTCGCGACCGTGCAGAAAAACAACGATCAAAACGACATAAACGCCGAGATGGATCTGCAGGTCGAGTACGGCAAGGTCAGCGGCGTCACGGGCGCGGACAACTATCCGCAAGCGGGGCTGTTTGTGCGCGCCGAGCTTTTGAAAGAGGCGGACTTTTTGCGCGACCTCTTCAAAGCGCTTGACGACAACAAGGATTGGATAAAGGCAAATCCGGACAAGGTGACGGCGGAGGCGGCGTCAATCGGCAGTACGACTCCCTTCCCGAAGCCCGCGCTTCAGAGATGCGCGCTTGATTGCGACGAGCTTGATGCAGATGACGTGGCGGAGATCTTGCAATTTTTGAAAAACATGGTCCCGTCTGTGGATTGGGCGGCGAACAAGGATGCCATATTCGCGCAGGATCTGTTGGCGTAAAACAAAAAAGGAATTCGATGGCAAAGCTGAACTTTGACAAGACAAAAGCGAAACGCATCGCGTTGAACGTTTTCTACCCGCTGCTGGCGCTTGCTTTGGCGCTGGCGGCGTGGGCTGTCTGGGCGGCGGTGAAGGACATGCCGTATCTTGTCCCCATGCCCGCGACCGTGCTGAAGAGGTTTTTCAGCCTAGGCGGGAGCGGGGAGTTCTGGATAGACGTGCTCGCGACGATAGGCAGAAGCGTGGGATGCTTCGCGTTGTCATTTGCGCTCGCGCTTTTGCTTGCCACGCTCGGGGGATTGTGCAAGCCCTTGCATAGAGTGGTCTCGCCGATCGTAAGCATACTTCGCGCGGCGCCCACGGTGGCGGTGATCTTCATCCTTTACGCGTTTATGGCAAAGGACAGCATGTCTGTCGTCGTGGGCTTTTTGATAGCCTTCCCCGCGCTGTATTCCTCCTTTTATTCCGCGATCGAGGGGGTGGACCGCGATCTGCTTGACATGGCGAAGCTGTACAAGGTGCGCGCAAGGGACAGGGTGTTGTCCATCTATCTTCCGAGCATAGCGCCCACGCTTTTCGACAGCAGTCGTTCCACTCTTTCCCTCACGCTCAAGGTGGTGATCGCGGCGGAGATCTTGACAAGCATACCCAAAAGCATGGGGCGGAACATACAATTTGCCTACGCCTCGTTCGATATCTCCGCGCTGTTTGCGTGGACGCTGATCGCCATCGTGTTCAGCTTCGTGCTCGAGGCGGCGGTCGGCGGCTTGAAAAAATTGTGGGAGGCGACAAGATGAACCCGACCCCTCCGAACATCGTCATAAAAGGGCTTAACGTAAGCTATGGGGACAAAGTTGTGTTCAAGGACTTCGACATCTCCTTTGCAAGCGGCAGGATAAGCGCGTTGCTCGGCGGCAGCGGCGTGGGCAAAACCACTCTCCTGAACGCGATCGCGGGGCTTTTGGACTTCGGCGGCGAGATAGCCAAGGGAGAGGGCGCAATAAGCTATATCTTTCAGCGGGACAGGCTTGTGCCCGGCATATCCGTGTACAAAAACCTCGAACTTGTGCTCAAAAGCGTGATCAAGGACAGGCAGGAGCGCAAAAAGAGGATATACGATATGCTCGAACTGTTGGAGATCGCGGACGAGGCAAAGAAGTTGCCCGCCGAACTCAGCGGCGGTCAGGCGCAAAGGGTTGCAATGGCGCGCGCCTACCTCTATCCGTCGGACATCCTGCTGTTGGACGAGCCGTTCAAGGCGCTGGACACCGCGCTTAAAGCGAGGCTGTTGGATCAGCTCGTACGTCTCAACAGGCTCAGCCCCCGCACCATAGTGTTCGTCACGCACGCGATCGACGAGTGCTTGTTGCTTGCGGACGATTATTTCGTGCTCGGCGAAAATCCCGCCGTGATTCTCAGCTCGGGCGCCGTCTCGGCGACGGACAGAAGGTTGTCGTCTAAGGAGCTTTCGGGGGTGCGAGAGGAGCTGTTGCGCGCGCTCAGCTTGTAGAGGAGCGCTTAAGCGGATTTAATATTTGAGGCAATTGCGCCTCAATCGCTTGACTTTTGCGTTTTGTGTGTTATAATAAAGAAACTTTATGTCATATGCGGGCAAGAGGCTCGTGTGGGGATAAAAAATCGTTTCAGGAGTTTGAACATGAAAGAAGGCATCCATCCCAATTACCATGATGTCGTCGTCACTTGCGCTTGCGGCAACACATTCCTTTCGGGCACGACGAAAAACGTCACCGAGATGAAGGTCGAAATTTGCTCGAAGTGCCATCCCTATTTCACGGGGAAGCAGAAACTTGTGGACACAGGCGGAAGAGTAGACAAATTCAAAAAGAGATACAATCTCGACTGACAGGAGTGCGGGCACTTGTGCCTGCATTTTTGCATAATCAGGATTTATGGCGGAAAAAAGCAAGAAAAAAGATCGCGCGGTTCGCCGCACGTCAATAGGCGGGCAGGCTGTGCTCGAGGGCGTCATGATGAGAGGAGAACGCTCTATGGCGACCGCAGTCCGCGCTCCCGGCGGGGAGATCACCGTGGAGAGCAAATACGTGAAGAGCGCGAAGGACAGAAACGTGTTCTTCCGCCTTCCTTTTGTGCGCGGAGTGGTCAACCTCTTCACTCAGCTGATCGCGGGGACGGGGTTGCTTATGCGCTCCGCAGAGGTCTACGGCGATTTCGCGGAGCCTAGCAAAGCGGACGAGTGGATGGCAAAAAAGCTTAAGATCAATCCCATGAGCGTGCTGATGACCTTTTCGGTGACCCTCGGCATCGTGCTGGCGGTCGCGTTGTTTGTCTTTTTGCCGAACGTGCTCGCCTCCCTCATCTGCGACCACACGGCGATCGCTTCCTCTTCCCTCAAAAGCCTTTGGTACAGCTTGATAGAAAGCGGGTTTATGCTGACCATCTTTTTGTGCTATATCCTGCTTGTCACGCTGATGAAGGACGTGCGAAGAGTTTTTATGTATCACGGGGCGGAGCACAAGGTCATCACGTGCTACGAGCACGGGCTTGACCTCACCGTGGAAAACGCGCGCGGCATGCGCAGGGAGCACAGCCGTTGCGGCACCACGTTCTTGTTTTTTGTGCTTGCCGTAAGCATAATCGTGTTTGCGCTCGTCAACTTTATGCTTGAAAAGTGCGGGTTGCTCGTGCCGTCTTCGGTTTCCGCCTACAAGGTGCTGAACGCGCTGATCAAACTCGGGTTCAAGCTGTTGTTTGTGCCTGTCGTCGCGGGCGTGTCGTACGAGATCTTGAAATTGCTTGCAAAAAGCGACTGCCTGCTTGTGCGTATCATTCGCGCCCCCGGCATGCTCCTCCAAAAGCTTACGACAAAGGAGCCTACGGACGACATGCTCGAGGTGTCCATCACAGCGTTCAAGCGGGTGCAGGAGATGGACGCGGATCCCTCTCTTCCCGAGACGAGTTTCGACGTCAAAGTCCCCTACGCGTTTGCAAGGCAAAAACTTTGCGACCTCGCGCCAAGCGCGGACAGCGCGGACATAGATTGGATATTGGTGGAGGCAACGGGGCTGAAAAGAAGCGAGCTTGCCTCTTCGCCCTCTGTCTCGAAGGCACAATTCGAGGTGGCGCAGGGCGTTGCGAAGAAGATGGCGGACGGGACGCCCCTTCAATACGCGCTCGGCTACGCGGAGTTTTTGGGACTTAAACTCAGCGTGACTCCCGCAACTCTCATCCCTCGTCCCGAGACGGAAGAGCTTGCGCAAGCGGCGATAGATCGCGTCCTCGAACGCATGCCCTCGGACGGGCTTCGCGCGCTTGACATGTGCACGGGCAGCGGCGCGATCGCGCTTGCCCTTGCCGCAAAGACGGGCGTTGAGGTCACGGGCACGGACATAAGCGCGGAGGCGCTTGCAGTCGCTTCCGCAAACGCGATAAACTTGGGCGTGAAAGCGGAATTCAAACAGGGGGATATGTGGCAGGCGACAAGCGGAAGCTACGACGTCATCGTGTGCAATCCTCCCTACATTCCCACGGCGGATATTTCGGGGCTTGAGGACAAGGTGAAAAACTTCGAGCCGATTTTGGCGCTGGACGGAGGAGAGGACGGCTTGGACTTTTACCGCAGGATAGCCGAGGGATTGGACGAAAGGCTCAGCGCGGGCGGAATATTGCTGATGGAGCTTGGAATAGGACAAGCAGAAGCCGTCAAAGCGCTGTTTTCGGACTTTGACGTGAGGATAGAAAAGGACATCGAGGGCGTGGAAAGATTTGCCCTCGTAACAAGAAAATGAAGGTATCCGAAGCGTTTTTGGAAAGACTGAACAAGTTGAAGCAACGCCATGAGGAACTCGGCGCTCTGCTTTGCGACGCGGAAGTCATACAAAATCAAGAGAGGCTCAAGGCGCTTGCAAAAGAACATTCCGACCTTACGCCTGTCGTGGAGCTGTATGACGCCTTCCTTTCGCATAGGGCGGAATTTGCGGAGTGCGAAAAGATGCTTGCGCTCGAGACGGACGCGGATATGCGAGCCCTGCTCAAGCAGGAGCTAGAAGACCTGAGACAGAGGCAGGAAAAGGACCTCGAGGACATCAAGATCGCGCTTTTGCCCAAGGACCCTAACGAGGACTCAAACGTCGTCATGGAGATCCGCGCGGGCGCGGGCGGAGACGAAGCCGCGCTGTTTGGCACGGAACTTATGAAAATGTATCGCCATTATGCGGATCTGAACCGCTGGAAGGTGGAAGAAGTCAGCATGAATTTCACCGAGCTCGGCGGCGCGAAAGAACTTGTGTTTATGATCACGGGGAAGGGCGCGTACGGCAAGTTGAAGTTTGAAAGCGGAGTGCACCGCGTTCAGCGCGTGCCCGAAACCGAATCGCAGGGCAGAGTGCACACCTCCACGGTGACGGTCGCCGTGCTCCCCGAGGCGAAGGACGTTGAGATCAACATAAACGAAAACGACCTGAAGATAGACACCTACAGAAGCGGCGGCGCGGGCGGACAGCACGTCAACAAGACGGAAAGCGCGATCAGGATCACGCATATCCCCACGGGCATCATCGTGGAGTGTCAGGACGAGCGCAGTCAGATCAAAAACAAGGAAAAGGCGATGAAGGTGCTCAAATCCAGACTGTACGACTTCTATCAATCGCAGCTTGACAGAGAGTACGCCGCAAATCGGCGCGCGCAGGTCGGCACGGGGGACAGGAGCGAGAGGATACGCACCTACAACTTCCCGCAGGGAAGGGTCACGGATCACCGCATAGGGCTGACGCTCTATTATTTGGACAGGTTTATGCTCGGCGAGCTTGACGAGATGATAGACGCGCTTCGCATCGCCGTGCAAAACAAATTGCTTGAAAACATAGAGGATTGAGCTTTTTCTTTCGTTTGAAGCGCAAACTTCGGGAGCGGGCGTATGCCCGCGTTTTTTTTGCAAAATCGCGATTTTTTAGGGGAGCATGCGGCGGATATAGGGCGCGAGTATTACAAAATCGGGGCGAATTTCGAATACTTTTGCGCGTTTCGCTCCGAATTTTGGGCGTATTGACAGTCGCAACTTGGGCTTTACTATTTTTTGCGAATGGGATATAATCAGAGCATGGTGGATTTCAAGGCAAAACTCAAAGACGTGCCGACGGACCCCGGCGTGTATCTTATGTCGGACAGCGCGGGGGAGATCATCTATGTGGGCAAAGCCAAAAACCTCAAGCGCAGGCTAAGCTCGTATTTTTTCAATCTCGCCAACCGCACGGCAAAGGTCATGGCGATGCTCGAGCACGTCGCGGATTTCAGATATATCATCTGCGCGAGCGAGGTGGACGCGCTTGTCACCGAAAACAACCTCATCAAAAAATACTCACCGCGTTACAATATCCTGCTCAAAGACGACAAATCCTATCCCTTTTTGCGCATTGACATGAAGGAGGATTTCCCGCGCATTGAGCTTGTCAGAAAACTCAAAAACGACGGCGCAAAATATTTCGGGCCGTACATGCAATCCGTCAACATCAAGGACATCTTCGACCTCATCCACACCGCCTTTTGCGTGAGGGAGTGCAGACGGGATATGAGCAAGCCCTCCCGCCCCTGCTTGAACTATCACCTCGGCAGATGCCTCGCCCCCTGCGCGGGGAAGGTGTCAAGCGAGGAGTACAAGCGCGAAGTGCAACGGGTCATAGACTTTTTGAGAGGCAACGACAGAGAGGTGGAAAAAATCCTCACCGCAAAGATGAAAAAATTTGCGGATGAGGAAAATTTCGAGGTCGCCTTAAGCTATCGCAACAAGTTGAAGGTCTTGGACAAGCTGGTGCGCAAGCAGGTCAGCTCCTTGCCAAAGGACTTCAATCTGGACATATTCGCGTTTGAGAGCAACGGCATCATTTCCGCTATCAACATGCTTGTCGTAAGAGGGGGCAAGCTTGTGGGCGGAGACAACTTCACCGTCACTTGCGCGGACGAGGACCTCGCTTCGTATATTTATCAATACTATTCAATCACTCCGCCGCTTTGCGACGAGATCGTCACGGACGGCGTGGAGGACGCGGCCAGTCTGGAAAGCGCCGTCTGCGCGCTGTGCGCGCATACAGTGCGGGTCGTGGAACCGAAACAGGGCGTCAGAAAACAATTGCTCGAGCTTGCGCACTCAAACGCCTACGACGCCATGACAAAACACGGCTCGGCGGAGGAGAGGAAGGAACAGCGCACCGTGGGCGCGGTGAAACAGCTTGGCGAACTGCTCGGGCTGAAGATTTTGCCCAACCGCATAGAGGGCTTCGACATTTCGCACATTTCGGGCACGGACAAGGTGGCGAGCATGGTCGTCTTTGAAGGGGGAGAGCCGAAAAAAGCCCATTACAGAAAGTTCAAGATCAAGACAGTCGAGGGCAACAACGACTTCGCGTGCATGAAAGAGGCGCTGACCCGCAGGCTCAAGAGGCTGAACGACGAGGACGAAAGTTTTTCCACGGTCCCCGACCTCCTTCTGATTGACGGCGGCAAGGGACAGCTCGCCTACGCCAAGGAAGCGCAAGCGGAAACGGGCACCGAGGACATTCAGATCGTCTCCCTCGCAAAAAGGGAGGAAGAGGTGTTTTTGGGCAGCGATCCGACCTCGCCCGTGATCTTGCCCAAGGACAGCGTTGCGCTTCAGCTGTTGCAGAGGGTTCGAGACGAGTCCCATCGCTTTGCCATCACCTTCCACCGAAGCCTCAGAAGCAAGCATATGAGCGAAAGCGCCTTGAAAAAGATTGACGGCGTGGGCGAAAAGACCGCGGCGCTTCTGATCAAGAGCTTCGGATCCGTGGAGGATATCAGGCGCAAAACTCCCGAGGAGCTTGCCGCCGTCAAAGGCATTTCCCTCGCAAAGGCGGAAAAGATCTTGCAAGCGTTGAACGGCGAGGAAGATTGACGACATCTGCGCAGGGACGACGGGATATTTACGATTTTGACGTAGGGACGAACGTTTCGCCACGGAAAATTTACTGTCTCGGAATTGAAAAAATCGTTTCGCCGCGGGAAGAACAACCGTTTTCGGACAAGAGGATATCTTCTCCGCGTGAGATTGACGATTTCGGCGCAGGAATAGCCCTTGCCGCATTCGATTTCGGGCAAAGCGATTTGGCAAAGATTTTGATTTAGCGCGTTTCGGCGCGCTTTTCAAACTGTTTCAAGCCGTCGCAGGATACAAATTGTGTACTCGCTTCGAGATTCCTTTTCCTTATTGTATATTAAAAAAAAATGAGTTATAATAAATCAGCCGCTCGGTCTTGCCGCGCACGACTCGGCATAAGATAGGGCATGTCTGATTTTTTGAATGTGCGTCGGATAGAGGAACTGTGCGGGCTGAAAGCCGCGCTTATGAGCGCCGCCCAACTGACGTCCTACAAGGGCGGGGGAAGCGCGTGGACGTTTGTCCCACAAACTTCGGAGCAGTTTGGCAGGCTGTCTGAACTCGGCGTCAAGCCCATCGGCGGAGGGTCGAACGTCATACTTGCGGACGGGATATGTAAAACTCCGCTTGCGCTGACCAAGCGTTTGAACCGAGTGCAGACAGAGGGGGACCTTCTCCGCGCGGAATGCGGCGCGAGGCTTGCGGACGTCATCTCGGCGGGCAGAGCGCAGGGGCTTGGCGGACTGGAATTTCTTACGGGAGTGCCCGCAAGCATAGGCGGCGCGATCAGAATGAACGCGGGCGCGTTCGGCAACAGCATAGGCCGCTTTGTCGTCCATGTGGAAACTGACAAGGGCGCGCTTGACGAAAAGGCGCTTGCGGATATGTTTTCGTACAGAAAGGGCGTGAGCGCCGTCGTGCTTTCCGCGACTCTCCGCCTCGAGCGCATAGAGCGGTCCGAAAGTCTGCGTATCGCGCGGGAATATCTTGAGTTTAGGGGCGCGAAACAGCCTCAAAAGCCGTCTTGCGGGAGCGTGTTCAAAAACGGCTCGCGTCCCAGCGGCAGGCTCGTGGAGCAGTGCGGATTGAAGGGCGCAAGAGTGGGCGGAGCGGAGATATCCGCTGTCCACGCAAACTTCATCGTCAACAACGGCGGAGGCAGCGCGGCGGACTTCCTTGCGCTTGCCGAGCTTGCGAAAGCGCGGGTGTACGAAAACTTCGGCGTAACGCTTGAAGAGGAATTTGAACTTATAGAATGACGGTTTTGGGGGACATATGCGCATTGCGGGGGATTTTCATCTTCATACGCGGGTCAGCGACGGGCATTGCGACGTTTGGGATCATGCGGACGCCGCAAGGGCGCGCGGGCTGGACGTGATCGCGATCACGGATCACTCCTTTTTGAACCGGTCCTGCGGGCATAGCTCGGACAGCTTTTTCGCGCAGAGGAAGGAGATCGAGGGGGTGACCTCGGTCAAAGTCCTTCAAGGCATAGAGGGCAACATAATCGACTTCGAGGGCACTGTGGACGTCCCGCCCGAGCTGTTGCCGCTGTGCTCGCCGCTGATCGTGGGCTTCCATCCCTTCCTCGCGCTTGCAAAAAAGAAGAGCTCCCGCCGCTTCATCCTGTCAAACGGTTTTTGCGGGGACGGGGCGAGGGAAAGGAACAGGGCGCTCAACACGCAGGCGTATCTCAAAGCCATGGAAAGATATCCCGTGGACGTGATCGCGCATCCCGGGCATCGCTTCCCCGTGGACTTCGGGGCGTTGGGCGAGGCGTGCGCGAAAAACGGCGTGTATTTCGAACTGAACGAGAGGCATCTCGGCGCCATAAAAGGGCTTGACGGCGGGGCTGTGGAAGCGCTTGTATCCTCGGGCGTAAACTTCATTTTGGGAAGCGACGCGCACAGGGCGAACAAACCGGGACGCTTTCAAGCCGTGGAGAAGTTTGCGTTGACATTCGGGATACCCGAAAACCGCATTTTCGGCATAGAGGGCAATATGCCCGAGTTTAAGGATAAACGGAAGTGGACAGATGAGCTTTCAAGATGAATTGAAATCCGAAATTTTGACCGCGCTCCCCAAAGAGCAGTGTTGCGCGCGCGCGTTTTGCTCGGCTGTGGCAAGGCAGAAGGGAAGCATAGAGATCTCGGGCAGACGGATGAACCTTGCGATATCTGTCGCAAATCGAGAGGAAGGGCTTGCGCTCATACGACTTTTCAAATCCCTCTATCCCGTGGAGATAGAGCTTCGCGTGTCCCAATCCGGGGATTGCGGCGTGGTCCTTCCGCACGGAATGAGCAAGCAGGCGCTTTTCGACCTCGAGCTTATGGACAGCGAAAACGACGCGTTTGTGGGTTTCAGACGGGGGACTCCCGAGGGGCTTTTGCGCAAGACGTGTTGCAAAAAAAGCTATCTTTTGGGATTGCTTTTGAGTTGCGCGGGCGTCTACGTGTCGGGGGGAAAGAGCGGCTATTCCTTGGAGCTTCACCTGACGGACGAAGCCCTCGCCGAGGACGTGACGCGGCTTCTCGGACAGTTGGGTCTGCCCGCAAAAAGCAGGGACAGAGGGGAATTTAAGGAGATATATATCCACGACAAGGACGTCATCTTGGACGCGCTGGGCATGCTCGGCCTCACCGAGAGCTATCTGAAACTGCACGCCATAATAGACGACAGAGAGATCGCCAACAACATCAACAGGCGGAGCATTTGCGAGGCGGCGAACATAGACAAGACGGTCAGCGCTTCGGCAAAGCAGATCGTCGCGATCATGCGCTTGAAGGAAAAGGGCGTTTTCGATCGTCTGCCCGCCGCGCTCAAACAGACCGCGGACGCGAGGACCGCCAACCCCGAGGCATCCCTGAAAGAGCTTGCGGACATGCTGGGCGTCAGCAAAAGTTGCCTCGGCAACCGCTTCAGACGGCTGATCGAACTCGCGCAAAATTGTTGAAAAAAGACGTACGGAAAACGGAAGAAGCGCTTCCGAAGGAGAAATATGAGCGATTTTGTACATTTGCATTTGCACACCGAATACAGCTTGCTTGACGGGGCTTGCCGTCTTTCGCAGGAGATCCCCAACTTCGACGCAATGGACGACTCGGACCCGCCCAAAAAGGACCCGAACAAGACCGTGACCGTGAATCCTCTTGCCTCCGCGCTCAAAGAGCTTGGCATGAAGGCGTGCGCGATCACGGACCACGGCAACATGTACGGCGTGTTCAACTTTGTCGTGTCCTTGAGGTCGCACGGCATCAAGCCCATCATCGGGCAGGAATTTTACGTCGCCGAGGACATGTACGTCAAGACTCCCGAAGTGCTCAAAGAGCGCTATCATCTCATTTTGCTTGCAAAAAACAAAACGGGCTATGAAAACCTCATGTATCTCAGCTCGATCGCGTTTGTGGACGGATTTTATATGCGCCCGCGTATTGACCTCCAACGTCTCGAGGGACACACGGAAGGGCTCATCTGCCTTTCGGCTTGCCTTGCGGGGAAGGTGCCGAGGCTCATACTCAAGGGAGACTATGAGGGGGCAAAGCAATACGCCGCGCGCATGCGGGACATGTTTGCGGAGGGAGACTATTATATAGAGCTTCAGGACCACGGCAAGGAAGAGGACAAGATCGTCATGAATCCTCTTGTGCGCATAGCACGTGAGATTGGCGTCAAAGTGGTCGCCACAAACGACGTCCACTACATCAAAAAAGAGGACGCCGAGCTTCAAGACACCATGATGTGCATCACAATGGGGTGCAAAAAATCGGACGAAAAGCAAAACTCCGCCCGCTTCACCGAGGACGAATATTATCTCAAATCGGGCGAGGAGATGGAAAAGCTGTTCGATTGGATCCCCGAGGCGATAGAGTCCACGACCGAGATCGCGGACAAAGTGGAGGACTATTTCGTCGACCACGCCAAACCCATCATCCCCATCTATCACAACGAGGAAATGGGGGACAGAGACGAGATGGAATACCTCAGGGACCTCGCGTGGCAGGGCGTGAAGCGCAGATATCCCGTCGTCACGGACGAGGTGCGCAACAGGTTGGAGTACGAGTTGGGGGTCATACACAAATGTGGCTTCGACGGCTATTTTTTGATCGTGTGGGACTATGTGCACGCCGCGCAGGAGATGGGCGTCCCCGTTGGCCCCGGAAGAGGAAGCGGATGCGGGAGCATAGTGGCGTATTGTATAGGCATCACGGACATAGACCCCTTGAAATACAACCTTCTGTTCGAGCGCTTTTTGAGCGCCGAGCGCGTCAGCATGCCCGACTTCGACGTGGATTTTTGCTTCGTGCGCAGGCAGGAAGTCATTGACTATTGCGTAAAAAAATACGGCAAGGAGAGGGTCTCGCAGATCATCGCCTACTCCACCATGAGCGCAAAGGCGGTCGTCAAGGACGTCGCGCGCGTGTTGGACGTGCCGTACTCCGAGGCAAACGCTTGGGTCAGGGAGATCCCCACGGGCAAAGTGTTGCTTCCGCAGGTGCTTCACGAGGGGACGTCGTGCTTCAGCGCGGACTTCAAGCGCATATACGACGAGGGCGGCGTCGCCAAAGAGGTCATAGACATCGCCATGGGGCTTGAAGGCATGCCGAGGCAGACCTCCATGCACGCGGCGGGAGTTGTCATATGCAGGGACCCCGTTGTGCAATATTGCGCGCTGTCCCGCAACGGCCCGTTTGTCACGACTCAGTTCGACAAGAAGATGATAGAAAAGATCGGCCTTTTGAAGATGGACTTCCTCGGCCTCAAGACCCTGACGGACATAGACGAGGCGATCAAGCTGATCAAAAAGGACAGGGGAGTGGAGATCGACTTCCACAAACTCGGCTATGATGACAAAAAGGTCTTTGAATTGATATCTTCGGGGGATTGCGAGGCGGTGTTCCAACTTGAATCGGGGGGCATGAAGAGGTTTATGGCTCAGCTTCAGCCCACCAACATAGAGGACGTCATAGCGGGCATATCGCTGTACAGGCCCGGTCCGATGCAATTTATCGGCGACTTCATCAAGGGCAAGCACAATCCCGAATCCATCACCTACGCGCACCCTCTGCTCGAGGACATCCTCAAAACCACCTACGGCTGTATCGTCTATCAGGAGCAGGTCATGCAGATCGCGCAGCGCCTCGGCGGCTATACGTTCGGCGGAGCGGACATCTTGCGTCGCGCCGTCGCGAAGAAGAGCAAAACAGAGCTCGAAGCTCAAAAGAAAATATTCTTGCACGGGGGCGTGCTTAAAGACGATAAGACAAAAACGCATATCCCCGGCGCCGTCGCAAACGGCGTAGACGAAGAGGTGGCGAGCCATTTGTTCGATCAGATACTCAAATTTGCGGATTATGCCTTCAACAAGTCGCATGCCGCGGCGTACACCCTCTTGACGTATCAGACGGCGTTTCTCAAGCTGTATTATCCCATTCACTTCATCGTCGCGGTGGTCAACAATCGCATCACAAACGCGGACGAAGTGAAGCACTATATGGGCTATCTGCGCCGCACGGGCGTCGCCGTTCTGCCTCCCGATATCAACCGCTCGGAAAAGCTGTTTTCCATTGAGGGCAACAACGTGCGTTACGGGCTTATGGGCATAAAGAACGTGGGCGACCTCGCCATGGAGTTCATCCTCGAGGAGAGGGAGAAAAACGGCAAATTCAAAAACATTCGCGACTTCTTCGAGAGATGTGCGGGAGGTCAAGGGGACAATCCCGCGGTCAGGATAAACAAGCGTATGATAGAAAGCCTCATCAAGGGCGGGGCGCTGGACTGCTTCGGGAAGTCGCGTGCAACGCTGATGGCGTCGTACGAGCGCATTTTGGACGCGGTGCTCAGCGACAAGAAGAGCAGGGTCTTGGGGCAACTTTCCCTCTTCGACGCACTGCTCGAACAGACCGAGATCGTCTACACCGAGGTGGAAGAGTATCCCAAAATGCAACGTCTTGCATTTGAGAAGGAAGTGCTTGGCATGTACATAAGCGGGCATCCCCTCGACGACTATCACGACGACAGGCACGAGTTCGATTTCGACACGAGCATGCTTATGGTGGAAGAAAAGGACGAGGGCGAGGAGTTCGGAGACGCGCATTTGGCGGTGGACAGCTCGCTGGACGGCAAAACCGTCAAATTCGGCTGTATCATCAGCTCCTACGAGCGCAAGCTGACCAAAAAACAGCAAAAGTTTGCGATAGGGCGGCTTGAGGACATGATGGGCTCGATCTCTTTCACAATGTACACGCGCGCCTACGAGAGATATTTCGAGCTCCTCGACGCCGAGCTTCCCGTCAAGGTCGTGGGCAAGATAGACCTCTCGGACGAGAGCGAGCCGAAGATCGTGATCGAGCGTATGGAGATATGGAAAAATTCGGACGCGGAGGGCGCTCCCGTGCGCGAGAGAAAATTGTATGTCAACATCACCACCGTGGAGCAGAAAAACCTCGTCGCAAGCCTGCTGTCCATGTATCCCGGCAAAACCCCCTGCCACGCGCAGATATTGGGGCAGGTGCGCGCCTTCCCGCAGACTGTCGAAGTCGGCGACGAGTTGATCTTCAGACTCAAACAATTGCTCGGGGAGAACAATGTAAAATACGAATAAACTGTTGAAGATGGCAAAAATTGTGATATAATAGCAATCGGACGGGCTTGTGCGCGTCCCCCACAAAACGATCGGCTTTTGGCCTTATGGAGAATTTTATGGCAAAGACTTTGAAAAACAACAAATTGGCAGTGCTCACCTCGGGCGGAGACGCCTCGGGCATGAATGCGTGCATCAGGACAGTCGTGCGCTACGGCATGGCGCAGGGCTTTGAAATGTACGGCGTGCGCCACGGCTATTCCGGGCTCGTCCGCGATGAGATAATCCCCATGCCCTATTCCTCCGTGTCCAACTGCGTGCACGCGGGCGGCACCATTCTGCGCACTTCCCGTTGCCCCGAGTTCAAGGACAAGGAAGTCATGAAAAAGGCGGTGGACAACCTCCTCAACAGAGGCATAGAAAATTTGATAGTCATAGGCGGCGACGGCTCGTTCAGGGGAGTGCAGGACATTCACGATTTCACCGAACTGAACGTCATCGGCATCCCCGGCACCATTGACAACGACATGGGCTATACGGACTACACCATAGGCTTCGACACCGCTTGCAACACCGTCATAGACGCCATCTTGAAACTGCGCGACACCATCACTTCTCACGACCGCATCATGATCCTCGAGGTCATGGGCAGGATGAGCGGCAACATCGCGCTCAACTCTGCCGTGGCGGGCGGCGCGGAATATGTCATCGTCCCCGAAGCCCCCGCGGACGTGGACGAGATCGCAAAAAGCGTGAAGCGCGGCTTCGACAAGGGCAAGACGTCCACCATCATCTTGCTCGCCGAGGGCAAAAACTATTTGAAGGACGAGCTTTTGCAAAAAGTGGCGGCGGAAACCAATCGCCGCGTAAACCATATGGCGCTTGGCTATATGCAACGCGGCGGCAATCCCACCATGTCCGATCGCGTCCTCGCCTCCCGCATGGCTCAGCGCGCCGTTGACCTCATTCAGTGCGGTCAGTCGGGCAGAGTCGTCGGCGTCCGCGGCGGCGATATCTACGACACCACCGTGGCGGAGGCGCTGTCCTTGCCGAAGGAGTTTGATCAGAAGTTGTATGATCTTGCCATCGTCATCAGCAAGTAAAACCGCGCTATTTGGCGCTATGCGTTGTCAACAGCCCTCTCCCTCGCCGTCGTGTACGCCATGTACACTAGGCGCCTCGGGAGAGGGCTGTTTCCTAGCCTAGCATCCAAATATCGCGGTTTTACCTTTCTCTATCTTATTTTTCGTGGACATCAAGTCCTCTTGCCGCGCTATTTGGCGAATAGCTGTGTCAAGGGGGCTTGTCCTCGCCGTCGTGTACGCCATGTACACTAGGCGCCTCGGGAGAGGGCTGTTTCCTAGCCTAGCATCCAAATATCGCGGTTTTACCTTTCTCTATCTTATTTTTCGTGGACATCAAGTCCTCTTGCCGCGCTATTTGGCGAATAGCTGTGTCAAGAGTTATCATAACACAATAGTTTGTACGGGGATTTTCTCGGGGTCCCCATCAAAATGCGTAGCGTTTTCATGGGGTGGGATTGGGCTTGTCGTTCAGGGGGCGCTTCCTTGTCACTCATCTCAATATTGCGGTTTTACACGTCTTTATAATGCTTTGCGTTGTCATCATGTCCTATCCACTCGCGCTGTTGAGCGAAATACTGCGTCAACAGCCCTATTCATAATATGATAGCTTGGGCGAGTGCTTCTATGGGGGTCCCCATTAAAACATGCAGCGTTTTCATGGGAAAAACTCGGGTCATCATCAAAGGTGGAGCGCTTGTATGGGCGTTTTTCGGCTTTTGGCGAAACGTGAAATGCTTTCAAGGGGGAAGATTGTGCAAAAGGAAATATTTACGCTTGTATTTTGAGTGAAAATATATTATCATATTTTAAGACATATATGCCGTCGGGCGGCAAAAGGAGTTTGAAATGAAAAATTTGAAGGGAGCATGCATGTTCGGGCAGTCGGGCGGTCCGACTTCCGTCATCAACAGCAGCGCGGCAGGCGTTTTCACCGAGGCGCTCAAGCAGGGCAATATTACGGCGGTCTACGGCGCGGAGCACGGGATCGTGGGTATCCTCAACGAAAAATTCTTCGACATTTCCAAGGAAGATCCCAAGGAGATAGAGTTGTTGAAGTATACGCCGTCCTCGGCGCTCGGCTCGGCGAGATACAAACTTAAGGACGCAAGCGTGGACGATTCGGACTACAGGCGCATCCTCGAGGTGTTTGAAAAGTACAACATCCGCTATTTCTTCTACAACGGCGGCAACGACAGCATGGACACCTGCAACAAGATCAGCAAATATCTGCAATCCGTGGGGTATGAGTGCAACGTCATAGGCGTGCCCAAAACCATTGACAACGACCTTTACGGCACCGACCATTGCCCGGGGTACGCAAGCGCGGCAAAGTATATCGCAAACACCATCATGGAGTGCAACCTCGACGCAAAGGTCTACAACTTCGGCTGCGTGTGCATCATGGAGATCATGGGGCGCAACGCGGGCTGGCTGACAGCCGCCGCGGCTTTGGCGGGCTACAAGGGCTTGGGGGCGGACCTCATCTATCTTCCCGAGGTCCCGTTTGACACCGAAAAGTTCCTCGCCGCAGTCAAAAACGTGTGCGAGAAAAACGACAACAAGTGCATTGTCGCGGTGTCCGAGGGCATCAAAAACCTCGAAGGGAAGTATGTCGCGGAGGCGGAAGCGTCCGCAAACGACAGCTTCGGACACGCTCAGCTAGGCGGGCTTGCGCAAGTGCTTGCAAACCTAGTCAAGACAAGGCTCGGAGTGAAGGTCAGGCCCATCGAGCTCAGCCTCATGCAACGCTGCGGCGCGCACCTCGCCTCAAAGACGGACGTCGAGGAAGCCTTCAATGCGGGGGCGTTCGCCGTCAAGTGCGCGTGCGAGGGCGAGACGGACAAGATGGTCATTTTCGAAAGGGCGTACGACAAGGACGGCAACTACGTCTGCAAAAACGTGCTGATGCCCCTCGAACTTGCCGCCAACACCGAAAAGAAAGTTCCTCTTGAGTGGATAACCAACGACGGGTCATACGTCAGCGACGAATTCATCAAGTATGCGTTGCCTCTGATCCAAGGGGACGCAAAGGCGCCTCTTGAGGAGGGATTGCCGAGATTTGCCAAGCTGAAAAAAGTTTACGCAACGCTTTGACAAGGCATTGCGGCGCGGCGGCGTTTTGCCGCCGCGCTTTTACTTTTTTGAAGCGTATTTGGCAAAACCATTACAAAAATCCGCGTTTTTTAGAACGGTTTCATCAAAAACATTGCTATGAGTGAAGATATCAAAAAGGACAAAAAACAGCAAAAGAGGGCGGAGCGCGAGCTTGACAAGCGCTTTTTCAAAGAGCATCGCATGTTCAGGCGCCCTCTTATGGGGAAGATCTTCGACGCGGTTGAAGAGGCAAGGTCCGAACCCAACGGGCGCACTCCTTTCAACGACGAGATAAAGGTCGTGGAGGACGTCGTGTACAAAACCGCGGACGGGCAGGAGCTTCAGCTTGACGTATACCTGCCAACTCGCTCTGTGGGCGCCGCGGTGCTGGACATCCCGGGCGGGGGTTGGATGATACACAATCGCAAGCGCAGAGCGGGCTATGCGCGCTGTTTCGCCGCAATGGGCGCGACTGTGTTTGTGATAGACCATCGCCTTTGCCCCGAGACAATCTTTCCGCAAAATCTTGAGGACTGCATAGACGCGTACAACTTCATCGTGGAGCACGCGGAGCAGTACGGAGTGGACCCGCACAACATAACGGTCACGGGGGACAGTTCGGGCGGACATCTTTCCGCATGCCTCGCCGTTGCCGCCTGCAATGAGGAATATTCCGAAAAATTGCACATTCCGCGCCCCGCGATCCATCCTGCGGGCATGATCTTTGTCAGCGGCGCGTTCAGCATGAAGGTCATGTTGCGTATCCCGTTTACGCACACTCTCGAGGTCAGATACGTCACGCGCACGCACTCGCGCTCGGAGTTTCGCAAAAGCGAGCTGTCTACGCTTATCGAGCCGTACAACTTTTTGAACGCGGAGTTTCCTCCCTCCTTCAACGACGGCGGCGGCTTCGACATGCTGTGCGCGGGAGAGGCGAAGCGTATGGCGGGCAAGCTGTCCGCGCTGGGCGTAAGCAACGAGTACGCGATAGGGCGGAATATCTTCAACGGCGGGCACTGCTATGTGTTGCGCTTCCCCTTCGCGCCCGCGAGAAGAGACGCGCTTAAACTGTATCGTTGGTATCTTAAACGAGAGGAAGAGCTGGGCGTGGATATGAGCGAGGGCTTCCTCAGAGTGGAAAAGTTTTTGACCGACTACAAAGCCGTCATGAAAAAAGGAGAAAAATGCTGACCGATATTGCCGTCAACGACGTGATAGAGGGCGTGGTCTCGGACTTCGGAAGCGAGGGCGAGGGCGTGATCAAGATGGGACGATATCCCATCTTCGTCCCTTTTGCCATCAAAGGGGAGACGGTGCGCGTGCGGGTCAAACATGCGGGGAAGGATTTCGCGCATGCGGAACTTCTCGAGGTGTTGGCTCCGTCCGAGTGCAGAGTCAAGCCGCGCTGTCCCTATTTCGGCAGGTGCGGGGGCTGCGATCTTCAGCATATTTCCTTGGAGGGGCAGCTTGAGATAAAGCGAAACGCGGTCGCCTCCGCGCTCAAAAAGTTTGCGGGCGTGGACTTCGACGTGCCCCTTCCCGTAAGTTTGAACCAATTTGAATACCGAAACAAGATATCCCTTCCCTTCGCCTACAACAGGACGAGCGGGAGAGTAAGCCTCGGCTTTTTCGAAAAGCGCACGCACAAGGTTGTGCCGCTGAAGTGGTGTCCTCTGCACGGACAGTGGGCGGCGGACGTCATTCAAGCGGTCTCGGCGTGGGCTAACGAATGCGGGATATCCGTGTACGACGAGGCAAGCGGAAAGGGCGTTTTGCGGCACGTCGTCGCGCGCATGTTGGACGATTTGAGCCTCACGGTGGTGGTGAACGCGGACGAGCTTCCGCATCTTCATCGTCTGTCCGCGGCGCTTGCGGAAAAGTTTTCGGATTTTTGCATATACGTATCCCCAAACAAAAAGGCGGGCAACGCTATCTTCGGCGACAGCGTGCGCCTCGTGTTCGGCGAGGAGAGAGAACAGCGGTTGGGCGGATTTTCCGCTCGCGTTTCGCCTAAGTCATTTTTGCAGGTCAACGAGGCGGTGCGGGACGCGATATACGCGGACGTCGCCGCCGAGCTTGCGGGCGGAGGGGATATCGTCGAGCTTTATTCGGGCGTGGGATTGCTTACGGCACAGCTTGCCCTGCTCGCGCCCGACGTCAAGATCGCGGCGGTGGAAATAGAACCCGAGGCAAGCGCGACCGCCGCCGAACTCGCCCGCAAATTGAGGATAGACGACAGGGTGGAGTGCGTTTGCGAGGACGCCCTCGCCTACATGAAGCGTGCGGACGTCAAGGGCGGCACGCTTGTGTTGGATCCGCCCAGACGCGGTTGCGACGAGGAAGTCCTGCGTATTGCAAACGAGAGGGGTTTTGACAAGATAATCTATATTTCCTGCAATCCCATCACGCTCGCGCGGGACATCGCGCGGCTTGGTTGGAAACTCGAAAGCGTTCGTCCCTACGACATGTTCCCGTGCACCGCAAACGTTGAGACTTTGGCGGTCCTGTCGCGCGCTTGAGCGGAAAATCATACAATTTGAAAGTTTATCCGATTTTTGTGAGATAAAGAGACAAATTTTCAGATCGAATTTTGAGATATAAATCAAAAAAACAAGCGATTCCATCAAAACTTATACGTATACATACGCGCGCATGTGCGCGCGTATGGCGTATTATGATGTTTAAGAGGATATTTTTGAAACAGGAGAGCGGGCGTTGAAGTCGGGAGAGAGGAAGGGCGCGTGCCGCTGTGTGAGAGCATGCTGAGGCAAGCGGATTTTTGAAAAAGAGAGAGAAAAATCGTTGGCGGAGCTTGCTGAGGCAAGCGGATATATGAAAACAAGAGAGAGAAAGAGCGCGGCGGAGATTGCGGAGGCAATATTTTTGAATTTAGGAGAGGGGAAGGGTGGCGGTGAATATGGTCAGATCGCTCTTGCGCTCGTAGGTCAATTGGCCGTGCATGGTTTCGATTGCGTTTTTTGCCAAGAACAGTCCGAGGCCCGAATTGCCTTCCGAGGAACTGCCCGAAACGAAGGGAGCAAAGACGTTTTTGTCGGTGTTGACGCCCTGACCGTCGTCTATGACGTCGAGGCGGCAGAAGCCCTTGCGTTTTGCGGCGATCACGGACAGATGCGAGCAGAACGAGTGCTCGATCGCGTTCATGACCAGATTGAAGATGACGCTTTCCAAGGCGACTTTTTTGGCGTACACGTTCAAGGTTTCGGGCACGGTGACGGTCAAGACGATGCCGTTTGCCTCGCAGTCGGGGCGGAGGTCGTCGGTCACGCTTTGCACAATGCGACTGACGTTGACCTCTTCGGACTGTTCGGCGACGTAGTTTTGCTTGTTGTACTTGCCTAGGTCCGCGAAATCTTTTTTGAGGTCCGCTGTCTTTTGCAGCAGGCGGTCCACTTTTTCCACCGCTTCGGGGGCGGAGAGCTCTTGGCGCAAGTCGGTCAAGGCGTCGCCCATAGAGGATACGGTCTTTTTCATGTCATGGCTGACGTACAGCAAGATGTTGTCGCGTTCGGCGATGACGTCCTGCAAACTTTGCGTTTGGCGGGAGACCTCCTGCTCGAGGTTTGCGGTGAGATAGCGATTGTGCCTTTCCGCGGTGATGAACTCTCTGAGGCCGAGCACAAGGGTGACGCAGAGTTCGACGAAATACAGCCAAAACGCGGGAGAGAGCATGGTGAAGGGGATGGGATGCGTGGCAAACAGCGCCATGACGGTGGAAACGCCTATGATGACGGTGGTCAGCCTGAGGCCAAGCGGCTTGTTTTTGTAGATGTCGCGCAAAGTGAACGCAAAGACGACTATGACGCAGGCAAACGCCAAGACGATATACGTCATGCAGACCGCGGCGTGCGCGGCGACGGTGGTGCAAAACGGAGAGATAAACGCCAAGATGGTCGCGACGATCGTGGCGGCGCTTGTGGGGTACAAAACGGGGACCTTGCCTGCCTTTTTGGGGAGATACAGCGAGGAAGCGAAGATAAGGAAGCCCGCCGAAAAGCGGCGTATGGCAAGCAGGAAGTACGGAACGGTGGTGAAACCGAACAGCATATACGTGGAAAACATCGCCAAAAATATCCCCGCGGCAAACAGCAATTGCGGGACGAAGGAGAGGGAGCGTTTGAGGACGCATATCAGGATAAACAGCAAAAACGTAACCGCGCCGATTATGGCTCCGCTGAGCGACATTGTGCGGTTGCGGTCGACGGCGGTCTATTCCGTGAAGATAACGTTGACCGAAGCGGCAAGCAAAAACTTCAAGTGGAAGGACAGCGAAACCGTCGATCTTACGGTCGAGTTTGCGATTTTGAAAGCAGATTACGACATGAGCGGGGTGACTTTTGACGATCTTACGCTCACCTACGACGCGGAAGAGCACAACTTGTACATTGAGGGGGATCTGCCGTACGGCGTGACCGTGACCTACGACGGGAACGGGAAGAAGACGCCCGGAAGGTATACCGTAACGGCGAACTTCAAGGGAGACGAGCTGAACCACAATCTTATTCCGAGCAAAGAGGCGACGTTGGAGATCTTGGAAGTGAGCCACGATCTGAGCGGGATACTGTTTGAGGATATGACCGTGAAGTATGACGGCGAGGCGCACGACGTTTTGATAAACGGGGAGCTGCCCACCAATGTGACCGTGACGTACGAGGGGAACGGACAGACGGATCCCTCCATCTACACCGTGACGGCGATGTTCCGCGACCCCGACGGCGTGTTCGCCCAAATGACCGCAACCCTCACCATTTTGCGTACGCAGACGCAGGTCGAACCCTCTTCCGAGGAAAAGGAGTCCGATGTATTCATCGAAAGCGAGGAAGGCTTCGACCCGACCCTCGAGCTTGTTGTGGAAAAGATAGAGGGCGTCGAGCGTACATACTTGGCGTGGGGGAAGGACCAAGTGTCCGAAAAATTTGTCGTGAAAATGTGCAAGGACGGCGTGGAAGTCCAGATCGACGGAAAGGTGACCGTGCGGCTCCTCATTCCCGAAGAGTTCAGAAGCAAGGATTTCGAACTTATGACGGTGGCAAGGTCCGCGAGCGTCGAGTATACCCGAGACGGAGATTATGTCATCTTTGTGGCGGACGGGCTTTCGGCGTATGTGTTTACAAGCACGTACACGTCCTACTTCTCCGTCATCATCATCGCGACGGGCGTCCTGTTTGCGGACGTCTTGATCCTGATCGCGCTTGCGGTCGTCTTAAAGAAAAAAAAGAAACTCGAAGATGAGGTAAAATATGTCGGCAATCAAATCTTTCTTTGACAATACGTTTTTTATGAACGGGACGGAAGGCATCATCCTGTTTGCGATCTGCATCGTCGCGGTCGTGCTTACGCTTGCCGCCATTGTTCTTACGATCGTCGTCGCCGTGTCGGTCTCGCGCCGTAGACGAGAGGCTGTCGGCGCAGTCCCCGCTCGGATGGGCGGAGCGCTTGCGGAACAAGCGCCCGAAGCGGAAGAGACGGCGGCGCAAGCGGAGATAAGCGACGTCGAGCAACAGCCTGCGGGATATGATGCCCAAGAACAGCCCGCCGAGCATGAAATGCAAGCGGAAACCGAACAGCCCGAGGGGCAAGCGGAGCAAGCAAAGACGGAACGTCCGATCGTAACCGTCCCCGCTTCCGCATTGCTGTTTGAGGGGGACGGAGTGCTGTACAACAAGAGCTTCACCGCCAAACTCATCCAATCCGGCGACGAGGTCAAAGCGTGGTACGCAAAGCTCAAAAACCAACTCCTCTCCTACAAAAAGGTCAAGGCGCGGATGAGCTGGAAACGCGAGACCTTCCGCATGGGCAGGATAAAGGTCGCCCGCTTCAGATATCGCGGCAACACGCTGTGCATATATCTGCCTCTCGACCCCGCGTCATATGCGGAAAGCAAATACAAGGTCGAGGACGTCTCGGAATATTCCACTTATGCCGACACGCCTTGCATGTATCGCCTTAAAAACGAGCGGCGCGTGAGATATGCCGCGGAACTTATCGCCGCAGTGATGAGCGCGCGGGGGATAGAGCGTAAGGAGCGTGCGGAGGAAGATTTCTATCTGCCTTACGAGGATACCGAGGCGCTTATCGAAAAGGGCCTCATCAAGCGCATATATGTGGAGAGCGAGGATACGGCTCCGCAAGATATCGCCGAAGAAGCCGCCGCGGAAGTCACCGAAGAAACTGTCACGAAAACTGTCACGGAAGTTGCAGAGGAGACCTCGGACGAGACCGTCGCTCCCGTTGAAGAAGGGGAAGCGGCTTTTGAAGAGGAAGAGCCTTTCGAAGAAGGATCTGTTGAGGAAGAAACAGTTGAGGTTGAATCCGCGTCCGACGAAGTCCCCGCAGAAGAATTTGCGGAGGAAGAAGATGTCGGCGAACCCGAGGTCGAGGAAGAAAAGACCGAGGAAGAAGTCGGAGAGCCTGTCGCCGAGGACGAAACGGAAGAAGTCGCGGTGGAAGAATTCGCAGTCGAGGATGAAGACAAAGAAGAGTCCGAGGAAGAGTCGGAGTCCGAGGCAGGGACTGCGGAAGAGGGGACTTCCGAGACTGATGAAGAGGCAACGGCAGAGGATATGCCTGAAGCCGAGGAAGAAAATCCCGCGTTTGAGGAAGAGCCCGAGCAAGAGCCTGAGCAAGAGCCCGAACAAGTCGTCGAGACAGAGCAAGCAAACGAGACGCGCGAGGCGCCTGTGAACGAAACGGAGAGCGAGGCGCCCGCAGGGGAAGAGGAAACTCAACCGATTGAAGAGGAGGAATACGACGAAAACGGCATAGAGGTCGTGGGCGTCATGTTCCGCCGTCGCAGCAAAAAAGTGTATTGGTTCGATCCCGACGGAAAGGAATGGGAGATAGGGGAGACAGCGCTTTATATGTCGTCCGACAAGGATTCGCAGGAAGTGGTCGTCGTGAAGAAAACAAAGCTCTTGCCCGACAAACTTCATCTTCCTTTGAAGCCTTTGCGTAAGGCAAACCGTGACCCGCAAACAGAGACTCCGCAGGTGCAAATCAAGGATGAAAAACGCCTCAAAAGAAGGGATAGAAAAGCAAAGAAAAACTGACGGCATACGCGCCCGAAACGGGCGCGTATCCTTTTTGAAGAGCGCTTGAAAGGCGCAAAAGGCTTGCCGATTTGAAGTGAAAGCGTATGAAGAGTGATTTTTTTTGAGAGGGAGCGTTTTGAGGAATGACGTGGGGTTTTGCGGAGAATTTCAAAAAATATGGCTAATAAGTATTACAAATTGTAATGATTTTTTGAATACTATTATAAAAATCGGCGAATTTTGGAATGGTTTTTGATTTCTGAATGCGTGCGGAGAGGACAAAAATTTTTTGAAACCGCCCTTGTGCAAGGAAAACAGGCGTGCTATAATATCGGTGCTCCTTAATAGGATAAAATAAGAAAATACATTGTCGGAGGTCAATATGTCAAAGATCATCACCAAACTCGGCGCGTGCTCCACAAAGAAAAAACCGCTTGGCATGCAGTTTGTCATCAACGGCTCGGAGGCGGCGCTCGGCGGAAGCTATGCTATCTCGGGAGAGACCGCGACGGTCAGCAGCGAGGCGCTCGCCCCAAACCTCGTGATCGGGGATTCCTTCAAGAGGACGGGGTGCAAACATTGCGGCAACAAGTTTGTGTATCAATGCGGCGCGTGCAAGAGATTCATATGCTATGACGGCAGAGCGATCCACAACGCCAAATGTCCCGCATGCGGAGCGACGGCGGACGTGCCCGCGGCAAGCGCAAATCGAATCCCCGTCACAGGCGCGACGGGCCGCTTCGGAGCTTCGGACACCGTGCAGCTTGAACAGGGCGACGTTGTAAGCATCAAACTGCCCGACGGAAGCGACCTCAAACGCATCTATGTGGGCGTGGGCTGGGACCCCGCAAGCACGGGTTCGAATATGGACGTCGATTCCACAGTCGTGCTGTCGGGATCTTCCGAACAAGAGATCGTGTACTTCGGCAACCTCAACAGCAAGTACGGCTGCGTGACGCACCACGGCGACAACCTCACGGGCGCGGACAAGGGCGGAAATCAGGACGACGAAAACATTGACGTCTATCTTGACAAAGTGCCGTCCTCTTTCAACAAGATCTACTTCCTCATCAACATTTACTCCTCCGTCGAGAGGGGGCAAACTCTGGGCGACGTGCGCAACATGTACATACGCCTTTACGAGCCCACGACGCGCCAAGTGCTTGTTGAATATCATGTCAAAAACGACGTGAGTTCGGACAGGGGCATCATCATAGGCAAGGCGTTCAGAAACGGCTCGGGTTGGGACTTCAAGGCGGTCGGACAGGGCAGCAGAGCGGCGACAATACGCGCGCTTGCGGACGAGGCGGAGCGCCTGTAAGTTTTGAGATAATATGTCGGAAGGGCGGCGTACGCCGCCTTTTCCTTTGCGAAAAACACTCCCAACTTGACCGAAAACGCCTTTGCGCGGACAAAAACTCCGCCGTTTCGTATTCCTGCCTGTTGACATAGGCGGCGCGGTGTTGTAAAATAAATCGAATATATAAGCATATATAAGCATACGTTTTTGTTTGCGTATGCGCCATATATGCGTATGTGCGCACGTCTTGTCCGAGAGCGGAACGCGTGCGAATATGCGCATAAGTGATTTGCGACTCTATGGAAATATGCGCAGGTTTGGCCGTTTGCGCTCGGTTGCAAAAGCGAAGGTAGGCAGATGTCTTGGGTTTGTAGAAATTGTGGAAACGAAAACCGAGATTCCGATTCGGTGTGCGTGGTCTGCGGCGGAAGGGAAAGATTGTCCGCTTCCGAGTCTTTTTCTCTTATGCCCGAATCCGACGCCGCGCTTCGCGAGATAGAAAGGCTGAGAGAAGAGGAGATCGCAAGACGCGCCGAGGCTCAAAGAGAGGCGGACGAGGCAAGAGCGTTGCAAAGGCAACAGTATATGGCGGCGGAGGAAGAGCCCGAACCTGTGGCTCCCGTTGCCCCGCCGTCCGCGGCGCCCATAGCGCCTCCCGCCGCGCCCGCATATGCGGCATCTGCCGCCACGTACTTTGAACCGACATCCTCGGCTCCCATACCCGCGGCGCCTACTGCCTCTGCGACGTCAACTTCCCCTTCCGCACACGCGGAGTCCACGCCTGCGGCGCCCGCATACGCGGCTTCGGAAGCGCCCGCCCACCATCCCGTCAGGCTTGCAAGGAGAGCGAGAAGAGCGGGGATAGGTCGGGGCGCGGAATTCAGGGCAGCGCGCGATAGGGCGAGAGAACGCAGAGAAGATCGCCGCGCCGCCGCGGAGTCGAGAAGAGGGGAGAGAGAATCTCGTCCCGCCCGCACTCTGTCGTACAGGGCGAGCAGGGCACTGAACGTTTTGAAGATAGTCGCGCTCGTGCTGATTTTGAGCGCGCTGACCGCGGTGCTTGTCATAAGGTGCTTGGAGTATCGCGCAAATCCCGTCACCGCGTTCGGCTATTCGTCAATAATTTGCGCGTACGTGGTGAGCGCGATCTCGGTGTGCATCCTCTTCCTCGGCAAGAAGAGGGTGGGCGCGTTGCAACTCGGCGTCGCGAACAGCGTTTTTGCGGCGTTTACGGTGATATGCCTAGGCGCGGTGATAGGTCTGTTCAATTCGGGCGAAGAGTCCGAAAGCGTGAACGTGGCGGCAACAAACCTGTTGTCCATCAGCATATCCTGCTCGGTCGTGGTCGCGTTTTTCGCGCTGATCGGAAGCATAAAGGCGTTTGTCGTAAGGTCTCCGCTTGTGGGAGTTTCGGGCATATTCTTCATTCTCGGAAGTTTGGGATTGCTGTTTTCGTATGTTTTTATGGTGACGAGTACGAGCGACCGTTCCCTCTTCTATCTAGGGTTCGGCATTGCGCTGTCCTTGATCACTATCGGCATATTGCTGACCGCGGTGCACGGCATGCGGCTGTCCCCGTCCACAAAAGAGGACGCGTCCAACATAACCATGATGTTGCTGTCGGGGCTGTCCTTTGCGGGGCTTATGGCGTACGCTTTCGGGCAGGACTTCGGCTGGGCGGGACTGCCTTTCCACACGTGTATCGCCGTGATGGCGACTGTGTTTGCGGCGTTTTCGTGCAAACGCGCGTACAGACACAGGGAAAACTTCGTTTACTACTTTTTGTTTGCGGTGGCAAACGTCATGCTTGCGGTCGCGGAGGGATTGGACGTGTTCGACGCTCGTTCCTGCGAGACGCAATTGCTTTGCGCGGCGGGCGCGACGTTTGGATTTACGCTGTTCAAGAGCATAGACACGCTGTTCTATCTGAATTACAACAAGGCGTTTTCCGTCGCTTCCGCGTTTGCGATCACGGTCGCCAACGCCGCGCTGACGGGGGTGTATCTCGAGGATTATGCCGCCATAGGTTGCGCGATGAGCGTCGCGACGGCGGTGTATTTGATATCGACGGGCGTCATGGTCGTCAAGGAGTTCAGCGTGGCGGACGGGACGAGTTATATCGTCCTCGCGGCGGCGCATCTCGCGTTTGCGATCGCGATGCCTGTGCTCTTCGACATGGACGCGTCCATTTATCAATGGCAGTTTGCGATAGGGGCGATCTGTCCCGTCGCGTTTGGGGCGATCGTGTGCTTGCTGTCCGACGAACTTCGCAGAAAATTCGTCTTGGCGGCGGGGCTTCTGGCACTGACGGCGGCGGGCTGTTGCTTGCAGGGGCTGTATTCGATGGGGCTGACCGAGCTTGCGCTGATGCTGTCCTCGATAGGCTTCGCTTCGGCGATCGCGCTGTGCTTTGCAACGAGGTATGTGACGCGCGTGGGCGTAGCCTTCCTCGGATTGGCGAACCTTGCAAGCATCATCATGTATATCGTGCGCGCAATGGGGCTGTTGTAACGCCTTTTGCGGATAGGAGTCTGATATGACCGATTGGGAAGATTTGAAGAGATATGTCGAAAAAAACGGCTTCGATCTTGTGATCGGCGACAAAAACGCCGCCATGGTCGCTTCCTCTTCGCGCGGCAAGGCGATCTTGCTTTGCGACGCCGCGCGTCCGCATGCAAACGGCGTGGAAGTGCCCGACGTCACGGACGCGGACGCCATGTTCGACTTGTTCGGACAGGTTTCGGACAGGCTGACAAGGTTGATCGTCGTGTTTGACGACAAACGGCTGAACGTCGAGTTTGCAAGGCGATTTGCCGAGCGCGCTTCAAAGACCGAACCTTGCGATTTGTCTTTGAGGGAGCCGAGAGGGTTGCATTGCTACGTTTTGGGCTCCACCGAGGAGCTCGAGCCTTTTGTGGAGGCGACGGGGGGCAGGTTGCACGCCATAGACGCGCCTAGGCTTGCCGCCATGGACTTCATCGCAAATTATCCCATAACCGAGTTTATGGGGGAGAGAGAGCTTGACGTCTCCACCGCGACCGTCAGGCAGGACGCGGACATAAATGTGGCTCTTGTGGGCTTCGGCGAGAGGCAAAAGGAGCTGTATCTTGCGCTTGTGGCAAACAGTCAGCTTATGACGCTTGTGGACGGCGAAGTGCGGGAAAAGACCATAAAATATTGGATATACGACAAAAACCATTCTGAAAAAGGCGCAAATTCGGAATACTTTTTGCGCTACAACGCCATGTACGGCGAGCTTGTCGCGCACAAAGACGAGTATCTTCCCCTGCCCGATATGCCCTCGGAGGAGATATATATAAACAGCCTCGACGCGCTCGATTTGGGCGGATATTGCATGATCGTTGTGGACATGGGCGAGGACGAGGAAAACTTGTCCGTCGCTTCCGAACTGGCGAAGAGGTTTAAGGGCAAGGGCAACGTCCATGTGTTTGCAAGGCAGAAGAAGAGGGGAGAATGCGGCGAGGTCATAGGCTTCGGCTTCGAGGACGAGAGCTTTTGCTTCGACAGGATCGTGAACTCCTCCTTCGAGCTGATGGCAAAGGACAGACACTTCTGCTATTCCCTCGAATATTCGGGGGCGCCGAAGAACAGGGACGAGGAGATATCCCTTTTCCGCAAGGCGATCGCGGATTGGTACGGCGCCTCTAAACAGGCGCAGAGAGACTCCAACGTCTATGCGTGTCTGAGCCTCAAGATGAAGTTTCAGCTGATGGGCTTAGACCTTGTAAGAGGAGAGGGCGACCTCGACGCACGCGAGGAGTTTTCGAGAGCGTATGCGGCGGGGGACGAGATCGTGTACACGGGAGAGATGATTAACGGCAAGGGCGTCGTGGATTACGGCGATTGCCTCTTCCGCCGAGGGACGGTGCGGAACATCCTCGCGATGCAGGAGCACGACAGGTGGAACGCCTACATGATGAGCATGGGGTTTGTTCCCGCGTCAATCGAGGATATCAGGCTCAAAAGCAAGGCGGAAATGCTGAAAGAACGCAAGCACGCAAACCTGACCACCTACGACGGGCTTTTGACTTACAGGCGGCTTAAAGCGGAGTGGCTTGGCAAGACCGAGGCGGAAACGGACGTCATAAAGTACGACTATCAGCTGATGGACGACGCGCTGTGGCTTGTGCTGAGAAACGGGTTCGGGATCGTGAAAAGATGAGGGATACGCCTCTTGAAAAGCCTTGAAAGGCTGTGAACCAAAAAATACGCAACAAATCGAACAAATACGCAACAATACAAAAACGGATACAAAAACGAGGAAAATTTTGCTTGGGAGGATGAGGATATGATCACAACACTTATGATCGTCTGCGTGCTGTCGGCGGCGTTGAGCCTTTCGCTGATGATTGCGGGCCATGCGGACAAGGCGTTCGGCGAACAGGTTTTGAACACGCTGTCCTCTGTGAAACACTTGGATTCCGCGCTTGCCGTCATAGCGGCGATCGCGATCATTTTGGGGATATATTTTGTGATAATGCTGCTGTACTTCAAAGTGCGCAGCAAAAAGCCGTATTCCAAATGGGCGGTGGAAGTCGCCTTCATCGGCGCGGCGCTTGTCGCAAGCATAATCATCAAATTTGTCGCCTATTATCAAGCCGCGGGCTTCGAGAACAACTTCGACGCGCGGTTCGTCGCGTTTTTGGAAGCTATGTACGGCGGGATAGGCGGCCTCACCTTCGAGGGCGTGGGGGAAGCCGAGGGCATGTTGCTGGCGTCCTTGCTTTACGGCTCGTCCGTGCTGACCGCGTTGCTGTTTGTCAGCATCATCTCCACAAGCGCGAGCTATGAATTTTATTCAATGCTGAAGCTGTTGGGAAGCGAGAGGCACAAGGATATCTTTGTGTTCACCGCGCTGAACGAGGAGAGCCTCACCCTTGCAAACTCCATAAAAGAGGAGTATCAACAAAACGCCAACAAGCACTATTTCAAACCGCTCATCGTGTTTGCGGGGCCAGAACTCGAGCCTTTCGACAAGAAAAACGAGCTGTGCGTGGACGCTATGGCGGCGGGCTTCCTGTATTATTCCTATTCCAACTCAAACGGCAAGAGCATCGCGAAAAAACTGAGGATAAACAACCACAACGCCATCCACGAGCGCGCTCCACGCTCGGAAAAGGCGGGCGTTAGACAGCGCATTGCGGACGCGATATCCGCTTTCAAGCTGTATCTGAAAGCCTACGTGTTCAAAAAGAAGCTGACCGAGGAGGAGTGCCAAAGGGATCCGCGCACGTTTGCGACCCTGCTCAACAACACTCTCGACAAGCTGTATATCAAGATGAAGAGTTTTTCCATCACCCACGTCAAGCAGGTGTTTAAGGACGGAACTTTGCAAAGAAAGAGGAAGAAAACCGACTTCGACCCCGAAACCAACGTCAAAAGATTTGTCGTGCTCGCGTTTGCGGAGGAAAGCAGCGTCATCACGGACGAGGCTACGGGCAGCGTGCGCGTGGCAAAAAACAACGTCACAAAGGAAGAGGCAAATCAGAGCGCGGTCTACGACGACATCGGCGTGAGGCTTATGCTGGACGACAAGCGCAACTTCAAGGACGACGGACTGAGGATAGAATACTATATCCTGACAAAGAGGGACATAAACTATCAAGTCTACAACGTGCGCAACGAGGAGTTTGTCAACAGGCTCGCGGAAAAGTTGGAGACAAACATCCATATCCTCGCGGCGGGAGACGCCAAAAAGGCAAAAATGGCGAAATACGCCAAGAAGATATATCAGCGGCACGTGGGCGTAAACCTCTTCGAGCCCGCTCCCGTCATCGCGAGGTTCGCCGCGCTGAAATCTTTGGATCAAAAGCCGAACGGCAACGCGGATCTCGGCAACTACGGCCGCAACCTTTTGATATGGTCTCTCGGCTTCGGCTCGGTAGGGCAGGCGATCGCAAAGGAGTTGTATGTGCAATCCGCATACCTCAACGCGGACAGAGAGGCGCAACAGGTGCGAGTGGAAGTTTTCGACGCGAACGCAAGAAACGCTTCGGGGCTGTTTGCCTATACCCATCCGCTGTTTGTGTGCGTGGGCAAAGAGGACGTCAAACCTCTGCCCGAGGACGTAAAGAAGTCTCAGCTCGAATACGTGACAAATCTTCCGAGCGGCTATTCCAAAGAGCGTAGGATCAGATGCCTCGAAAGGTTGGAGAGAAACGCCGAGATCACGCTTGCCGTGGAGGCCGCAAAGAAGAAGATCATGGATGTATATCTGTCCTCGCTCAAGCGCAATTCCGATTTTATGGAGGGCGGCAAGCTGAAAGAGGACGTTGTGGCGGCGGCAAAGCGCGAGATGAGCTTCCCCGCATTCGTTTTCAACAACGTGTCGTGCACGGACGCGTCCTTCTGCGAGGAGCTCGACGCCGCGACGGGCGCGAGGCTGAACGAGGCGATCGCGGACAGCATGTACGGCGCGGTCGCAACGCCCAAAGAGGGCAAAGAGCACAGCGCGGAGATGAACAGCATTGGCAAGCCGACCGAAGCGAAAGAGGTCGGCGCAAGCGGCGAGATAGACGCCGTGCGGCTTATGCGGGACGCGGCAAACTATATGTCTCCCGACATCATGGTGATCGCGACGGGGGACGATTTCAGAAACATACAGATCGCAAACGCCGTCATTCAGGATATCAGTTGCGAGCTTGGGCACACCAACGAGCAGACGCAAAGATTTGTGCGTAAGCAGGTGATCATCGTCAACATTTGGGACGAGCGCAACAACGGGCTGTTGAAGGTCAGCGAGGACCCGAACGGCAACGGCTATTGCATGCTCTCGAAGGCCATGGACGGCTCGATCACATTCGAAAGCCTCAAAAACAATCTGAAGATAGTCATCGTGGGCAACAGAAAGGACGTGTTCAACTACGACGAAGTGCTCGAATACAAAAAAGAAGCCGTGTTCAACGAAATGTACAACAAGCTGTACGGCGCGTTGGATGAAGGCCGCATGTACGCGCAAAACGACCTGTACAAGTCCATGAACGCCGTGATTGTCAAACACGGCGACGACGAGACCGCGATCGGCAACGGCGAGAAACTGAACGGCTGGATAAGTTGCATAAGCGTACAAATTTTGAACACATTGCGCGGCGTGAACACTCAAAACACCAAGGACCTCATCGGATTTTTGAATTTGGATACCAAGACCGAACAAGATCTCGAGGCGGCGGTGGACAGCTTCATGAAACTTATAGAGTTGGATCACTTGCAGGAAAACATAGGCGGCGACGAAAACATTTTGGAAGTCATCTTCAAATGCTTCAAGAGCGAGCATATCGAAAGCAGTTGGGCGGGGCTGGATATGTGGTCGAAGGAGTCCAACCGCTCCGCGTCCATCTTTGCGGGACACCTCGGCGCCGTCAAGGAAGCGTATCAAAATTTTAAGAGCCCCAACGAGTGGAAATATTCCGCCGAATCTAAGGACAACAAGATACCCAAGCATCTGCGCATGGCGCACCTCGCAAACATAGAGCATCAGCGTTGGGTCAGGGCGCACATCAGCGACGGTTGGACGTACAATCCCGTCAAGGACAAGATCTACAAACAGCATTGCGATCTCATCCCCGTCGCCGCAATGGACTTGGCAAAAATGGACGCGCTCAACGACATGATCAACGTCATCCTCGCAATTTTGCAGGACGACTCGGATCCCGAACTCTAAGTTGCAGGAGGTGAGGATATGAGCAAATTTCAAACGCTTAGGCTTGCAAACGGCAAATGCGAGGCGGTGGTGTGCAACTTCGGAGCGCGACTTTTGAAGTTGATCGTCCCCGACAAAAACGGGGAGCCCGTGGACGTCGTGCTCGGCTTCGACAGCCCCGCGGAGTATTTGGACGACTTCGGCACGTACTTCGGCGCGACTGTGGGCAGAGTGGCAAACAGGATAGGGGGCGCGCGCTTCGAGCTTGACGGAAAGGAGTACAAACTTTTCGCAAACGACGGCGCAAACCATCTTCACGGCGGGGAGAGAGGCTTCGACAAGCGGTTTTGGAAGGCTGTGCGCATGGCGGAAAATAGCGTCGAGTTCGAATACTCCTCTCCGGACATGGAGGAGGGATATCCCGCAAGGCTGGACGTCAAGGTGGTCTACACCCTGTCGGACGGGGAGCTGAAACTTGAATATTTTGCGCGCGCTGGCGGAGATACGCTTTGCGCGCTGACAAATCACTCCTATTTCAACCTAGACGGCAAGGGGAGCGTGCTGGAGCACGAACTTATGATAGACGCGGATACGCTGACGGTCGTGGACGACGCGCTGATCCCCACGGGAGAGAGGGCGATTTTGAGCGAAAGAAAATGTCTTGACTTCTCGTCGCCGCGGCGGATAGGGGAATATATCGGCGGAGAGGATCCTCTGATGCGCGTCGCAAACGGCGGCTACGATTTCAGCTTCAACTTCAGGGGCGGAGCGGACGCTTCCAAGCCCCGCGCCGTCGCGTATTCGTCCGAGTCGGGCATTGAGATGAAAGTTTACACGGATCTGCCCGCGGTGCAATTTTATTCGGGCAATTTTCTGAACGGATTTGCGGGCAAGGGGGGCCAGCGCTATTTTAAGCACGCCGCATTCTGTCTTGAAACGCAATGCGACATCGCGGACATCCGTCAAAGGACGCTGAAAAAGGACGAGGAATATCACACGATCACAAGATACGTCTTTGGCGTGAGATGAGCATTTTTTGCAATGCGTAGCGAGTTTTGGAGGAGGATATGAGCTTGGACGACATTCAAAACAGACTGAAACAACTTGAAAAATTGATATCCGACGGTTTGGACAATTCAAACGCCGCGCTCGCGCTTCGGCTTGTCGGTTGCGCTTCGGAGAAGGAAGAAATCGCGGATATGCTGTCCGCTTTCAAGATCTGGGGGGACTATATGCCCGTCGGGAAGCAGGATCCGTACACCGAGGAGCAGCGCAATCTGCACATTTTGTGGGAGTGTCTGGACCGCTATCCGCTTGGGATAAACTGCGCGTTTGCCATACCGCTTAGGCAGCTTATCGCAAAAAAGCTGTTCAAGCGTTGCGGAGAGGGCTTTGTGGCAAACGAGGGCTGTCGCTTCAACTACGGCCATAGGATCGAGGTCGGGGACAACGTGTCATGGAACGCGGGCTGTTATATCGACTCGAAGGGCGGAGTGAGTTTCGGGGACTTTTCCATGCTCACCGAATACGCCAAGATATTCACACATTCGCACAATGAGATAGACCATCTTGAAAGAGAGTACGGGCGCGTGGAGATAGGGGGCTACGCAAAAGTGTACACAAACGCCACGATCTTGCCGTCCGTACGGCTTGGGAAGGGCGCCATTGTCGCGACTGGAGCCGTGGTCACAAAAAGCGTGGACGATTTTACGCTTGTCGCGGGCGTCCCCGCAAGACCCATGCGCATGCGCAAGGGGACGGACGTCACGCTTTTCAACCAATATATGATGGGAGATCGCGAATTTCAAAAATAACTTGGGAAAAGCCTCCTGTTTTTACATTCGAAAATGGCGAAAAACCGACATATACGGCGGGTTTTCGAGGGTCTTTGCGCAAGATTCGGATTTTTGTGTTCTGCCGTTGACTTTGTGTGCAAAATGATATATACTAGCTATGACAAAACTATAGTATTGAAAACGACGAACTGTTGGATATATAGTATATAGTAGCAAAAGCATGATATATATAATATTTCGGCTTCGGCGGGACGCGGGATTTTGCCGCGAACTCCGCGCCGATCAGGTTTAGACCCCGATTGTTTTTCATAGTTTTCATAGTGTGGTTTTGATTATATATATGGAGGCCGCTATGACCAATTTCAGCATGTTGCTTTCCGCTCTTTCAGGCGGCGCGGTCGCGGGCATTTGCATAGCTGCGGCTCTTGTCGGAGCCTTGATCGGAGCGCTGGCGTATTTGTTTATTTCACGCACGCTCTCGTCAAAAAAGATAGGCAATGCCAACGAAGAAGCAAAAAGAATCATCGAAGAAGCAAAACTCGAAGCAAAAACCATCAGACAGGACGGACTTATCGAAGCCAAAGAGCAGATGAACAAAATGCGCGTTGACTTCGAACACGAAACAAGAGAACGTAAACACGATCTCCAACGCACCGAACAGCGCCTTGCGCAAAAAGAAGCAGCTCTTGACAAAAAGGAAGAGCAGATCGACAAAAAAGACGCCGCTCTCGACAAAAAGATAGAGGAAGCGGACAAAGCTCAAAGACAGATCGATGAAACAAAACAGAGGTTGAAAGGCGTCGAGGAGGAACTCGCTCAATCTCAACAGAAAGTTCAAAGCGAACTTGAACGCGTCGCGGGCATGACCAAAGAGGAAGCCGCGCAGGAACTCAAAGCAACTCTCTTGGACGGCGTGAAAAAGGACGCCGCGCAGGACGCAAAACGCTTGATCGCGGAGGCAAAAGACAATGCGGTCAAGGAAGCGCAAAACATCATATCTCAGGCAATTCAGCGTTGCGGCGCGGACCATGCGACGGAAAATACGGTGTCCGTCGTCGCTCTTCCCAACGACGAGATGAAGGGCAGGATAATCGGCCGCATGGGCAGAAACATTCGCGCGCTTGAAAGCGCGACGGGCGTGGACCTCATCATAGACGACACTCCCGACGTCATCACGCTGTCCAGCTTCGACCCCGTAAGACGGGAGATCGCAAGGCTTACGCTTGAAAAGCTCATCACAGACGGGCGCATCCATCCCGCGCGCATCGAGGAAATGGTGGACAAGATCCGCCGCGAAGTCGAAGCGGGCATCAAGGAAGCGGGCGAGGAAGCCGCGTTCGAGGTGGGCGTGCACGGGTTGCATCCCGAGATCGTCAAGATCCTCGGCAGGTTGAAATATCGCACAAGCTATGGGCAGAATGTGCTCAAACATTCCATTGAGGTCGCCTCACTTGCGTCCGTCATGGCGGCGGAACTCGGTATCGATCCGCGTATCGCAAGAAGAGCGGGCCTTTTGCACGACATAGGCAAGGCGGTGGATCACGAACTCGAAGGCACACACATCCAACTCGGCGTGGAAATCGCCAAAAAATATCGAGAGAGCAATGAGGTCATCCACGCGATCGCCGCGCACCACAACGACATCGAGCCTCAGACCATCGACGCCGTACTCGTTCAGGCGGCGGACGCCATCTCAAGCGCAAGACCCGGCGCAAGACGCGAATCCCTTGAAAACTACGTCAAGCGTATCGAAAAGTTGGAGGAGATCGCAAAATCCTTCCCGGGCGTGGATCAGACCTTCGCCGTGCAGGCGGGCAGAGAAATACGCGTCATGGTCAAGCCCGAACAGGTCAACGATCAGCGCACGGTTTTCCTCGCAAAGGAGATCGCGGAAAAGCTGGAACGCGAGCTGGAATATCCCGGGCAGATCAAGGTCAACGTCATAAGAGAGGTCAGAAGCGTGGAGATCGCCAAATAACGGAGGAGTTTTTATGGAAACGTTTGTCAAAACTCAAAGGCAAATTTCGTGTATGAAAAGGGCGGCGCAGATCATCGACAACGCCTACGACGCCTTGCTCGGCTTCGTGCGCGAGGGCATGACGGAAAGAGAACTCGCCGCGTTCATCGAGGGCTTCGTCAGAGGCAACGGCGGCAGCGGATTGTCCTTTGACACCATCGTCGCGTTCGGCGCGGGCGGCGCGGAACCCCACCATGTCCCCACCGACAAGAAGCTGGAAAAGGGCGTGCTTGT
Organism: uncultured Clostridia bacterium; assembly: GCA_947625145.1. Classification (GTDB taxonomy): domain Bacteria; phylum Bacillota; class Clostridia; order Christensenellales; family CAG-917; genus CAG-475. Next base: position 27,926 of record CANQNC010000003.1, on the reverse strand, counting down.
GACGGTGGATATGGGCGCGGTCTACGACGGCTTTTGTTCGGACTTCACCCGCACGTTCGCTTTCGGCGAGGTCGGCGAAAAACAGCGCGAGATATATCGTATCGTCTACGAGGCGCAGAAGTTGGGCGTCGCGGCGGCGAAAAAGGGCATAAGCTGTTGCAATCTGGACAGCGTGTGCAGAGACTATATCGAAAAATGCGGCTACGGCGAATTTTTCATCCACACCACGGGGCACGGAGTGGGCGAGCTTATACACGAGCCTCCCACGATCGGTCGCAAGACCCCGCCCGAGGTCGCGCTCGAGGACAATATGGTCATCACCATCGAACCCGGGATATACATCACGGGCGAAATGGGCGTGCGCATAGAGGATATGGTCGTCGTGGGCAGAGAGGGCGTTTTGAGCCGCATACCCACCGAGCTTGTCGTTGTTGGGTAGAATATGCTTGCAATGTGCGCGGGACAGTGGTATAATGACCTTTGGGTTGTTTCACGTCCCGCCTATTCAAAATATTTTTAGGAGAAATAATTATGGCACAAGTTATGGCAGGCGATCTGAGAAAGGGCGTTACCTTCCTCTATGATGGCAACAAGATCATGACCGTGGTTGACTTCTTGCACGTCAAACCCGGCAAAGGCGCGGCGTTTGTCCGTATGAAGATGAAAAACGTCGTCACGGGCGCCGTGTTGGAGCAGACTTTCAACCCCACCGAAAAATTCGAGTTGGCACATATCGAAACCAAAACCATGGAATATCTCTACAATGACGGCGAGTTTTACTATTTCATGGACGCTGAAACTTACGAGCAAATTCCCCTCAACCATTCGCAGGTGGAGGACGCGCTCAACTTCGTCACGGAAAATATGCCCGTCACAATGAAGTTCTTCCAAGGCTCTCCCTTCTCGGTCGAACCGCCAAACTTCGTCGAGCTCCGCATCACCATTTGCGAGCCCGCCGTCGCAGGCAATACCGCCACAAACGCCACCAAGCCCGCCACCGTGGAAACAGGCTACGAGCTTATGGTGCCCATGTTCGTAAATGAAGGGGATACGATCAGGATAGATACGCGCACCGGTGAATACATGAGTCGCGTCTAAGCTCATGTGAGAGCGAAATACTGCGTCAGAGGGGCTTTCGGAATCGGTCATGTACTACATGTACATTAGGCCTCTTCCGAAAGCCCCTCTTCCTTGTCTTTCATCTCTCACATGAGCTTAGATCGCCAAATAAGTTTGAGGATTATATGGAATCGGTCATGTACTGTGTGTACATTAGGCAATCCCCAAACAGCCCTCTTCCTTGTCTTTCATCTCTCACATGAGCTTAGATCGCCAAATAAGTTTGAGGATTATATGGAATCGGTCATGTACTGCATGTACATTAGGCAATCCCGAAACAACCATCTTCCTTGTCTTTCACTCTCACATGAGCTTAGATCGCCAATTAAGTTTGAGGATTATATGGAATCGGTCATGTACTGTTTGTGCATTAAGCCACTTCCGAAAGTCTCTCTTCTTTGTCTTTCACTCTCGCATGAATTTAGATTACCAATAAAGTTTGGGGCATATAGGTATTGTCATGTACTACATGTACATAAGGCAATTCCGAAAGTTCTCTTCATTTCTTCAACTCGCGCATGGTTTAGATGCAAAATATTATAGGGAGGGACACTAGGGGCGTTATGCAATGTTCGGATTGGGTTGGTCCGAAGCGTCATTTTGGGGTTTTATATCATAAAAAGCGTAGACGGCGAATGAATTTTTCAAAAAAACTTGTGGGAGTGGGAAAAGAGTGCTAATATATTTGTTGGTGTACCGAAAAAGGGACGCAGAGAATATTATGATATAAGCGAAAAACAAAGGTCGGAGGAGTTATGGAAGCCAAAAAGACATTGATAATGAGGATATTTCAGGTGCTGTCGGACTATTCGGACGCGTTGCATCCGCTCACGCAACAGCAGATCATAGACTATTTGGAGCGGGACTACGGCATTGTCTGCGAGAGGAAGGCGGTGGGGCGCAACGTGTCCTACCTCAAAGAGATGGGCTTTGACATAGAGTCCGAGGCGGGCGGAACGTACCTCGCTTCAAGGCAATTCGAGGAGGGGGAACTCAGGCTGTTGATAGACAGCGTGCTGTCGTCAAGGCATATCAACGCCGTCCATTCCGAGCAACTCATCAAAAAGCTGATCGCGCTGGGAGGCCGCAATTTCAACCTGCAAGTGAAGCATGTGTTTTCCGTCAAGGATTGGAGCAAATCCCCGAACAAAGAGTTCTTCCTGAACATAGAGCAGGTGGATGAGGCGATAGAAAAGGGCAAAATGATATCCTTTGATTACAACAAGGTCGGGCTTGACAAAAAACTGCACAGATCGGATTCGCATATCGCGTCGCCGTATCAGATGATCTTGCACAATCAGCACTACTATTTGATGCTGAGGGATGAAAAATATCACAAGATTTGCTTCTACCGAATGGACAAGATCACAAAAATGAAGATTTTGGACAGGCCCGCTATGCCGCTTAGGCAAAACCCCGGCTACGAAAAGGGCATAAATTATCACGCAATTGCGACGGGACTGCCGTATATGTTCAGCGACAAGCCCGTGCTCATAACTCTCAGATGTCCCGACGAGATGACTGACGCGCTTTGCGATTGGTTCGGCACGGATTTTGCCGCTTCCAAGGCGGGCGAGGGCTTCTTTACGGCAACGCTGTACGCAAGCGAGCAAGCAATGCTGTATTGGGTGCTTCAATACAACTCGAAAGTTGAGGTGTTGTCCCCGCCCTCTCTTCGTGAGAGCGTTATCCAAAATCTGCACGCCGCGCTCGACCTTTACGAAAAATAATTACGACACGAAAAACCGCCGCGAGGGCGGTTCTTTCGTTTAGAATATCGGTTTTTGATATAATATGTTTGGAAACATATATATGTCAAATACGGCTTTTATGGCAGAGAAAACGCAGGGCTTTGCAAATTGTATGGACGCGCGCTTTATCATTGTGCTGTGGCTTTTGTGACGAAAGGCGCGGGGAGTTGCAAATAGGCTTGAATGAAGTGTCGCCGCGTTCTGTATGGCTCAGCCTTTGTGCAAAAAAACAGAGATTTGAAAAAGCACCGTGAGGGCGGTTTTTTCGTTTAGAATATCGGTTTTTGATTTAATATATTAGAAGCATACTCCAATTCGGCTTTGTGGCAGAGAAAACGCAGGGCTCCGCAAATTGTATGGACGCGCGCTTTATCATTGTGCTGTGGCTTTTGCGGGGAAAGCGCGGGGCTTTGCAACCGAGGGTTCGATAAAGCCTCTCGCCAAAATAGAGTTTTACGGCAGAGCAGAGCGGGGCGTTGCAAAAGCGATTAGGCAAGGGATATGTTCAGCTTTTTTGCCAAATATTCGGCGACCGTTGCGCAGTCCTCGGCTATGACGAAATTTGCGAGGGAGTCGAAGTCGGTTTCGTCCTTGTTGATGATGGCGAGGGCGTCGCCATGGAAATATTCCACAAAACCCGCCGCGGGATACACTTGCAAAGAGGTGCCGATGATCAGCATCACGTCCGCGGAGTTTATCTCGTCGACCGCATTTGAGACCACCTCGCCGTTCAAGGCCTCTTCGTAAAGCACGACGTCGGGCTTTATCACGCCGCCGCAATCGCACCGGGGGATGTCTCCTCGCGCGAGAAGCTCGTCAAGGGAGAAATGTTTGCCGCACTTCATACAGCGGTTCGAGTGGACCGTGCCGTGCAGTTCCAAGACGTTGCGACTGCCCGCCTTTTGATGAAGTCCGTCTATGTTTTGGGTGACGACCGCGCTGAGCACGCCTTCCTCTTCGAGTTTTGCAAGCAGGATATGCGCGGCGTTTGGCTTAGCGGACGGATAGATCATCTTGCTCCTGTAAAAATCGAAAAATTCCGCCTTGTACAAGTCGAAAAACGTGCGCGACAGCACTTGCTCGGAGGGGAATTTGCCGAAGTCCGTGCTGTAAAGCCCGTCCGCGCTTCTGAAATCGGGTATCCCGCTTGGGACGGATATCCCCGCGCCCGTCATTGCGACCATATGTTGCGCGTCCGCAATTACGTCTGCAAGGCGGTCGAGATCCCGCACGCTGTTTGTTGAAAGCCAATGATCCGACATAAAAAGCCTCCTTATATGTAATCTTTGATATGATTTTATTATAACACCACATACGCTCGCGCGCAAATTTTTTGATATCCGCATACGAGATTTTCCGTCGGCATGCGCAAATTTGTTGCGCGGAAATTTTCGGGGTGCTATAATTGAATACATCGAGCGTAAGGAGGTTGGGCGCATGTTCAATAAGTATATGTACGAGCTTGGAAGCAGGCGTTCCACGATCAGAGAGCTTTACGAATTCGGCAAAAGACGCGCGGAGGTCTTGGGGGCGGACAGCGTGTTCGACTTTTCCATCGGCAATCCCAGCGTCCCCGCGCCAAAAAAGGTGCGCACCACTCTCGTAAGGCTTTCGCTTGAGCAAAACAGCACCGCCGTGCACGGTTACACTTCCGCGCAGGGCTTGGCTGAGGTCAGAAGCAAACTTGCCGAGTCCCTCAATCAGCGTTTTCACACAGCCATTCGTCCCGACAACATATATCTCACATGCGGCGCGTCGTCAGGGCTTGCGATCACAATCAAGGCGATGAACGAAAAGTCGGACGAATTTGTCGTGCTTGCTCCTTATTTCCCCGAATACGAGGTCTACATCAAGGCGGCGGGCGGAAAGGTCGTGAGCGTGCCCTTTGTTGAGGGTTTTTTGCCCGATCTCGGCGCGCTTGAGGACGCCATCACTCCGCACACAAAGGCGATAATCATCAATTCGCCGAACAATCCGAGCGGAGTTGTGTATTCCGCGGCGGTTTTGAGTTCTATCGCGTCCATCGTCTCCCGCAAGGCGGACGAGTTCGAGCATCCCATTTACGTCATCTCGGACGAGCCGTACAGAGAGCTTGTGTACGACGGCGTGGAAGTGCCGTTTGTGATGAACTATTTCAACAATTGCGTGATCTGTTACAGCTTTTCAAAGTCCCTTTCCCTGCCGGGCGAGCGTATCGGCTATGTCGCCGTAAACCCAAAGGCGGATTTCGGCGGCGAGCTGTACTCTGCAATTATGGGCGCGGGGAGGGCGCTTGGCTACGTTTGCGCGCCCGCGATCTTCCAACAGGTGATAGGCGCGTGTTGCGACGTCCTGCCCAATCTGTCCTCATACTCCGCAAACCGCGACGCGCTGTATTCCATGCTGACGGAGATTGGCTTCGAGTGCACGCTTCCCTCGGGCGCGTTCTATCTGTTTGTCAAGGCTCCGAACGGGGATTCCATGGAGTTTTCCGAACGCGCCAAGGAATACGGCTTGCTTATCGTCCCCGGGGACGACTTCATGGCAAAGGGATATTGCCGAATCGCGTATTGTGTGGATCGCGATATGATCGCGCGCTCGGCGGTCGGATTTAAGGAGCTTTTCCAATCCTATCAAGGGAAGCGCTGAAACGTTGTCTTGGCTTGTGTCGGCGGGAGAAGCGCCGAAACATATTCATTTGCATACCGAATTGTAGGCTCGTCATCAGGCGAGCCTTTGTTTTTTGCAAAATCGAGAAGAGGGCAATACGCATGGTTGCTGGCATATAGCGTGGGAGCGTGGCGCGCGACTTTTTTGACTTTTACGGAAAAATTCCGCTTTTGGGTCCAAAATGGGAAAATGTAAGAATTTTGTAAGGGAATTGTCAAGCATATTGCAACATTTTAAGCTAAAATCAAAGGGAGAAAAGGAGAGGAATATGGATATCACGATAGCGCTTACGGGCGCAAGCGGCAACATGGGCATGGAGACCCTTCGTCAGATCATGGAAATAGACAGCGTGACAAAGGTCAAGGCGCTTTTCCTCAATCAACCGCGCGAGAGGCGTTACGCGCGCAAGGTCAAGCGGCTTTACAAGGGCAGGCTGGAAGCGATCTACGGCAACATCGCGGACATGGAAAAGTGCCGCGAGCTTGTGAAGGACGCGGACTATGTGCTTCATCTTGCGGCGGTGATACCTCCGCTTGCGGACCACAAGCCCAAGGAGACGGACGAGTGCAACCGCGTGGGCACGATCAACATCGTAAACGCGGTCAGTGAGATCAAGGACAAGCAACCGAGCCTTGTGCATATTTCCACCGTCGCCATCTACGGCAACCGAAACTATAAGCATCCGTGGGGAAGAGTGGGCGATCCGTTGATCTCGAGCGTGTTCGACGAGTATTCGGCAAGCAAGATAAAGGGAGAGCGCGCGGTGCTTGACAGCGACATACGCCGCTGGGTGGTGCTGAGGCAGACGGGCATACTTCACTCCCGCATGCTGACCAACAACATGAAGGACGGATTGATGTTTCACACCTGCTTCAACGCGCCCATAGAGTGGGTCACGGCGAGGGACAGCGGGCTGTTGATGAAGCATCTTGTGATGAAGGACGCGGCGGGAGAACTTGGCGAAGAGTTTTGGAGGAAGTGCTACAACATAGGCGGCGGGGCGCGCAACAGAGTGACGGGTTACGACACCTTTGACGAGGGGTTCAAGATCATAGGCGGCTCCACGGAGAAGTTTATGAAGCCGCAATGGAACTCGTTGCGCAACTTCCATTGCATGTGGTTTGAGGACAGCGACGTCTTGAACGACTATCTCGACTTTCAGCGCGAGGACGTGAAGGACTATTGGCAGGAGATATTGCGCAAGCACAGCTACTATCGCATAGCGAAGCTGTTCCCCGCGGGGCTGATACGCAAACTTGCGATCGAGCGTCTGCTGAAAGACGAAAACGCGCCGAGGAAGTGGATAGCTTCAAACGAAACGGCGAGGGTCAAGGCGTTTTTCGGGAGCGGGGACAACCTGCAATGTATGCCCTCGGATTGGAAGGACTTCCCCGTGCTTGCAAAGGGGGAGCTTGCGGACGGGTACATAGACTACGACGATATGCGCGACATAAACAAGGTGGAGGAAAACGGCTATCGCCTGTCGCACGGCTATGACGAGTCCAAGCCCGACTGCGAGTTGGACATCGAGGATATGCGCGCGGCGGCGGAATTCAGAGGGGGCAGATGCCTGAGCGAAAGCATGACCAAAGGGGATCTTTACACAAAGCTGGAGTGGGAGTGCCATGACGGACACCGCTTTTTCGCCTCGCCCTACGCCGTGCTGAAAGCGGGACATTGGTGCCCCGAATGTTGTCAGCCTCAGCCGTGGGACTATGACAGGCTGTCCAAGTTTATGCCTTTTTACGCGCAAGTCTGGTACGACACGCATGCGCGAGAGGAAAACAACGTCTATTATTTCGATCGCGACCACATCGCGAGATACGCGAAAATTTCGTCGAGGGAAGTATGACTGAGAGAAAAGCGATAATCTATTTGTTTTCGGGGACGGGCAACACCCGCAAGATCTGCGAACTTTACAAAAAGGAGTTCGAGGCGGCGGGAGTGAGCGCGACGATATACGACCTCAAAAAGGGCTTCGAGGATATGCCGTCGCCGAAAGAGTTCGACATGATGGGGATAGCATATCCCATCCACGCGTTCAACGCGCCGCATATCATGCTTGAGTTCGCAAAGCGCTTGCCCGCACTTGGCAAGGGGGAGAGAAAGGAGTATTTTATCCTCAAATCCTCGGGCGAGCCGCTGAAGATCAACAACGTATCCTCCTACAAGCTGATAGGCGTTTTGAAGAGGCGGGGATACCACTGCTTTGCGGAATACCACTACGTCATGCCCTACAACATGATCTTCCGCCACAGCGACGAGACCGCCGCGCGCATGTGGGACACGGCGAAGCGCCTCGCGCCCATAGAGGCGAAAGAGGTGCTGTCGGGCGCGTATCACAGGCTGAGCAGAGTTCCGTTTGGGCATATATTCGCGTGGATATTGCGCATAGAGCATCCCGCTATGCGCGTGAACGGCAGGCATTTCAAAGTGGACATGACAAAGTGCATAGGCTGCGGCAAATGCGAGCGCGCGTGCCCTATGGGCAACATAAAGCGCACCGCGGAGGGTTTCGAGTTTGGCGGGGATTGCCTCATGTGCGCGCGTTGCAGTTTCGGCTGTCCGACGGACGCGTTCGATATTGCTCTGCTTGACGGCTGGAGAGTGAACGGCGCGTACGACTTCGCCTATTCGGGAGAGCCGCAACAAGATCCGCACCCTAAATATTGCAAACGCGCGTATAAAAGGTATTTTTCGGAGGCGGAACAAAAAATCCTTTGTGCAAATGCGAAAAATATTGTAGAATAAGAAAAAAGACACGGAGAGGACTTTATGAGGAAGATTTTGATCGCCGAGGACAATATCGAGATCTCGGACATGATGCGTAACTATCTCATCAAGGCGGGACACACGGTCTATCAGGCTTTTGACGGCGAGCAGGCAATGGACATCGCAAATAACATGCGCCCGGATCTTGTGTTGCTTGACATAATGATGCCAAAGCTCGACGGCTACGAGGTCTGCGCAAGGCTGAGACGCACCATGACAGTGCCCGTCATCGTCGTGTCCGCAAAGGTCGCGGAAGAGGACAAGGAGAGGATGTTTGCCCTAGGCGCGGACGACTATATGACAAAGCCGTTTTCCTTCAAGGAGATGGTGATGAGGGTCAACGCTCAGTTGAGGCGATATTACGAGTTCAGCTCTCCCATCGCGGGGGCGGACAGAAACTATGGCAGACTGACGATCTCATCCTCGCGCTTCGAGGCTAAGGTGGACGGCGAGCCTATCGCCCTCACCGCCAAGGAGTTCAAAATCTTGGACTTTTTGACGTCGCATGAAAATCAGATCATCCCAAAGCAAAAGCTGATAGACGAGGTGTGGGGAGTCGAGGAGTATATCGACGAAAACACGGTCGCAGTCACCATCGCGCGCCTGAGAGAGAAACTGGCAAAAGCGGACATCCACAACGTGGTCACGGTCTGGGGGCTGGGCTATAAGTGGCAGGACTGAGAGGAAGCGGAGTTTGACCATATGAGGAAATCGCGGCTTGCAAAAATCGAATCCGAGCTTATGCGCTTGCAGGAGGGGGACCTCATGCGCCCGATCAAAGTGGAGGGCATAGGTGTGTATCACGCAATACTCCGCAGGCTCGAGACGCTCAGGCTTACCCTCTTGAAGCTCAAAGACGAAGAGGTGGACTCCGCGCGGCGCACAAACACCGCGATCGCCTCGGTCGCGCACGACATGAAAACCCCTCTTGCGGTGATATCGGGCTATGCCGAGTGCATAAGCGACGGCATGGACGACAAGGACTATCCCGCGCTGATACTTCAAAAGACAAATCAGATGAACGAGATGGTGATCTCGCTTGTGGAGGACATACACAACTCCATCGAAAAGCAGACGGGCAACAAGGTGTTGCACGGCGCGCGCGCGTACTTCACGGAAGCGGTCAACCGCATGCGCCCGTCGGCAGAGGCGAAAAACATCACGATCAAGATGTCCAAAGTGCCAAACGCGCAGGTCAGATTGGATGCCCAACAGTTTGGGCGCGTGTTGCAAAATCTGATATCTAATGCGGTGAAATACTCTCCCGAAGGGTCAACCATAAAAATAAGTTTCAAGCTGTGGGCAAAGACTTTGAGGATCAAGATCAAGGACAGGGGAGTCGGCATCGCCAAGGAGAGTTTGCCATTTGTGTTCGATCGCTTCTACACCGAAAACAAGGCGCGCACGGACGGCTCGAGCAACGGCTTGGGGCTGTACATCACAAAACAGATCGTGCAGGAACACGGCGGTAAAGTGAGCGTGTACAGCAAAAAGGGGAAGGGCAGCACCTTCACTGTCGTCATACCCGTCGAGCCCGATCTGCAGGAAAAGAGGACGATCACCGAGTCCTTCAACGGGCTGCCGCTTTGGCAGAAGATATTGTTTGAGCTGGTGTTCGGCTGGCTTATGGCTTCGGTGTATCGCGTGACTCGCTTTTTCGAAAGCCGCAACTTGTCCACGCTGATGTTCGGATTGTTGTGCATACCCCTCTTCCCGTTTGTGTGGCTCATCGACTTTTTGGGGATTTGCGTTTACGGCAAGATCACCTTTTTGGCGGATTGAAAAACCTATCGCCCCATATCGGCTTGTCATTCGGCAAGCCTTTTTTTTGCCGAAAAACCATAAGCGGGGCAGGAAAAAAGCGCCGAGAGGCGCTTTTTTTTGCATATGTCGAGGTCTTCGACATGGATTTTGATTTGTCGGCTTCATTCGCTTATCTCGCTGTTCGGGTCGCCGTTCTCTCCGTTTGAGTTGCCGCCTTGATTGCTGTTCGGGTCGCCGCTTTGATTGCCGCTAGGATCCGTTTCGGGGTCAACGGGGAGGATGGGCTCGTCGCCTTCTTCGAGCCACTCGTCGGGGAGAGGCTCGTACGGAGCGGGGAGGTTTTCGGTGGGTTCATCGGACTCGCCGTCGTAGATGTACACAACGCATTTGCCTGCGCCCGCTTCATTGACGTTTTCGTCGCCCAGCCCGATATACCACAATGTGGAACTTGCTTCAACAAGCGCTTCCCATTGCGCCTTTGTGCCGTGGAAGTTGATCTTCGTCAAGCTGTGGTTTGCTCCGAAGAAGTGCCCCTTCAATGAGGTGACGTTGCTGTGCAGAGTGACCTCTGCGAGGCTGAAGCAGTTGACAAACACGGAGTCGCCCAAATCGGCGTTTGCAATGCCCGCGGGGATCTCTGCGCTGAGGATAGCCGTGTACGCAAACGCGCTGTCGCCGAGTTCGGTCACGCCTTGGGGGATGGACACGTCGCTGAGGGTCACGTCGCCGTAGAATGTGTATGAGCCCAAGATCTTGAGGCTTGCGGGGAGTTCGACTTTTTCAAGCAAGTCGCAGAAAGCGAACGCGCCGTAGTACACAGTGCCCGCGATCTCTTCAAGTTGGCTGTCCGCGCCGAATGTGACGGACGCGAGCTTTTTGCACGCCAAGAAGGCGGCGGTCCCCAAGAACTCCAAGGAGGAGGGCAGAGCGACCTCGCCCTCGAGGTTGGGCATCTCCTCAAAAGCGCCCGCTTCCGCGCCCGAGCTTTCTATCCTCTTGAGGTTGCTTCCCTCCGCAAATTGGATGGAGGAGAAGCCCGTGTACGCAAACGCCGCCGCTTCTATGGTCTGCACGTTTGCGGGAATGGTCAGCGTGCCCGTCAGATTTTCAAGCCCGAAGAAGGCGCCTACGCCGATCGTGACAAGAGATGACGGGAGCGTGAGACTGCCCTTGATGTTGGGAGCGGTGAAATTGCCGTCCCCTGTGCCTACGCCATTTTCGTCATAGCTGTAGCCCTGAGTGTTGGCAAACACGCCGTCGCAGATGATCGTCGTGCCCTCGCGTATGCTGATCGTGGTCATTTGCTTAAGAGTGTTTGCTTCCACGCTGATCAAAAACGTGCCGAGATAGTTGTAGCCGTTTTCTTGTTCCATTGCCACTTTCGTGTCTTGGAAAGCGGACGGGTCGATGTGTTTGATCGCGCCCTCAAATGTCACTTCGGCAAGAGAGGAGCAATCGTGGAAAGCGCCAACTCCAATGGAGACCACCGAATTCGGGAAGTCCAACGAAGTCAATTTGGCGCAATGTTGGAAAGCGTAATCGTCAATCGTTTCCAAGCCGTCGTTGAGAGTGATATCATCCAAAAGCACGCATTTGTAGAACGCGCGATTTTTGATCGTCTTCAAAGAGGCGGGAAGAGTGACTGTCTTGAGTTTGGGGCAGTCCGCAAACGCGAACGTGCCAATTGTTTCCAGCCCGTCTTTCAGCTCCACGGTCTGCAAGTTCGAGCAATAGCGGAACATGCCGCCGCCGTTTTCCACACCCACTGTGGTCTGACCATAGCCGTTGCTGAGTTCCTTGACTCCGCTGCCTATCACAACGCTCACAAGATCTTTGCAACCGCGGAAAGTGTAGGCGCCGAGAGAAGTCACGCTGTCGGGTATGGTTATGTCAACAAGCCCGGATTCGCTGAAAGCGTAGTCGCCTATTGTCAGCAAGCCCGCGGGAAGAGTGATATGTTCGAGCGCGGTGCACCCCTTGAAGGCGTTTGAGCCGATCTCCGTGACAGTGGAGGGGAGAGAGATGGTCTTCAACTTGCCGGAGCCCGCAAACGCGATCCCGAAATAGGTGATGTTTGAAGGGATCGTGACGTTTTCCATGTCGTTGAGGCAGTCGCCGTTTTGCAAATAGACCTTCGCCTCGAACACTTTCTTGCCCGAGGAAGCGATGGTTGCCGCGTCGTCTGCCGCGTACGCGCCGTACCAATCCTCTTCGTCGTAATAATCGTCGTCACCGTCGTCCGTGCCTCCGAAGTTGGTGGGATAATACTCCACGTGCATGGGGTTTGCGCCCGTGGCGTCCTTTCTGTTGCCATTTTCATCGAAGCCGCCGAAGTTGATCTTCACCCAATCCTCCAAGGTGCCGCGGAAGTCCACGCGCGCGAGAGCGTCGCAGCCGTCAAAGGTGTAGTTTCCTATCTCGGTGACCACGGGCATGGAGATGTGCTTCAGCGAGGAGCAGTTGATAAACACATAGTTGGCGATTTTTTTGATGTTGTCGGGGATTGTTATGTCCGCAAGAGAGCTGCATCCGTCAAAGGTGTCGAAGGGCAACTCGTCAATGCTTGTGGGCAGATCCACGGACTCGATGCCCGTGCACATGTTGAACACAGCTATGTCCATCTTGGTGATGGTGTTTGGCAGATTGACTTCCTTGAGGTTGGGATTGTAGCTGAAACAGCCCTCGCCAAGCTCGCGAATGCACTCGGGAAGGACTATCCTTACGAGGTTGTTTTGCTTGCCGTAGTATTCATGATCGCTGCCGCAAAGCGCCTTTTCCCCTATTCTGACGACGGGCAGCCCTTTGTTTGGGTCGATTGACGGAATGATGATCTCGGTGGCTTCCATGTTGTCGCCCCAACCGACGACCTCGCATTCGCCTGTGCTGTTGCCGCCTTGATCTTTGATCTCGGTGATTTCAAGCCCCTTGGTGTAGGGCATGGTCCAACCGCAATACTTGCACTTGCCGTTGTCGAGGATACGATGCATTTCGGGCTCCTCGCTGTCCCCGCACCTTGTGCATTTGGAGACATGATAGAGGCAGTCTTGATATTGATCGGTATAGTTGTGTCCCGTTTTGGGGATGACCTCGGTAAGCCTCGCGACCTTGCATATCGTGCAGACCTTGACTTTGAGCCCGTCTGTGGTGCAAGTGGCGTCGGTCTCTATCGTCCAAAACGAGGGATATTGATGCTCGCATGTTTCGGGATCCACCGTGCTCGGCGGCGTTTCGGGATCCACCGTGCCCGGAGGAGTGGTAGGATCCACGGGAGTTTCTTTTTCGTTGCACGCCGCAAGCGAAAATACGGCGATCGCCAGCGCCAAGACAACTATTGCCACGGCAAAAATCTTTTTGAGTTTCATTGTATCCTCCCAAGCGGCGTTGCCGCCGCGGAAATGTCTCTGCATATTTATACATTATATTTGCATGCGCTATGCAACGTTGACCGCAAATTATGGGCGCAAACCGCAAATAAATGTATATTATACATGGGATTATACCATGCATATCCTTATCCGTCAAATCAATTTTGCCATTTATTTTTGACTTAAATTTGTTTAACAATATATATATACAAAAAAAGACGCTGTTCGAGCGCGCGGGAGGGGAAGAGAGGCTTTTCGCGCGTAAAAGGCGTGTTTTTGGGTTTCGAGCGGGCGGTCTCTAAAGCTTCAAAAATGCTGTATTTGGGGCTTTTGATGTGTTTTTTTCGGCTTGTAATATGTTTTTCAACTTCAAACGATTGTGAGCTTGCGGCATGTAAGTGCAGCTTCGAGCGGAGGGGGATATCCTCGGTGAGGGATATCCGCGGAGAGGGATATCCGCGCGGCAAACGATCTGCGTATATGAAAAATTTGTTTCGCTTGGAAAAAGCTTGTCCTCATGGGAAAGAAAAACGCTCGACATTCCGCCGAGCGCTTGCCTGTTTTGACAGAATATATGGCTCAACCTGCCGAGCGGAAGCCCTTGCCCGCCACCTCGCGCGCTTGCGTGATGTAGGTGAACGCCATGGGATCCGTCTCGCTGATGATGTTCTTCACAGTGTTGATCTGCTTTTTGCTGACCACGCAGAGCAAAACTTCGTGCTCTATCCCCGTGTAGAAGCCCACCGCCTTTGTGACCGTCACGCCGCGGTGCAGTTTGTCGGATATCTTCCGCGCGATCTCCTCGGGCTTGTCCGTGATGATGTTGAACACAAGCGAGGATTGAAAACCCGATTGCACCACGTCCGCGACAACAGACGTCACGATCAGGGACAAAAACGAGAAGAGTATGGGGGACAGCACCGCCGTCAACGCCGCCGTGGGAGTGGGACTGCCGGGCATGCTCTTGATGTCCAAAATGCCCAATATGCCCGACATCATGGCGACAACGCAGTCGCACGCGATGATCCACCAGTTCGCGCCCGCCGCGGGATTGTGCTTGTGTATGATCTTGCCGATGATGTCCGTGCCCGCCATGCTCATGTTGTTGCGCAACATTATGCCGAGGCATACGCCCGTGATCGCGCCGCCGATAAGCGCCGCTATGATCTGAAGCCCCGTGTCCGTCGCGCCCGCCGCGTCCTTTGCAAGAAACGTCGGGAAGCCTACTTTGCCGAAAAGCGTGATGAACGCGGAATAGCTTGTGATGATCACAAACGTGTTGAACACAAACTTCTTGTTCAGGGCGAAGTACGCGACGATGAGGATGGGGATGTTCATCACAAACGTCGTGATGCCGGGGTCGAACACGGTGTTTGCAAGCTGAGGGTTGGATCTCCCGACCGCGTTGTAGATGATCGTGGCTATGCCGCCTATCCCGCCCGGCGCAAAGCCGTTTGGAATGATGAAAACATAGTTTGTGACCGCGCGTATGAACGCCATCACAAGAAGTATTACGAAAAATTTGCCGACTTGCCACGCCTTTTCCTTGGTGACGCGCTTGGGTTTTGCGGGGACAGCGGGGATAGCGATATCCGCCGCCGCTTCGTCCGCGTGATTGTCCGCTTCCTCAGCGTGAGAGCCGTTCCCTTCCTCGGAAACGCCTTCGTCCGCAACTTCGGCCGCGCCGTCGGCTTCGGGGAGGGGAGCCTCTTGCGCGCTCTCGTCCGCGTCTTGCAGTTGACGCGCCTCCTCCGCTTCGGTTTCCGCCATTGCGGGCGCCTCTTCGGTTTCCGCTTTTTCTTCCTCCGAGACGTCGCTATTGTAGATTTTGTTTTCTTCCATCTTACTTCCCCCTGCGAAAAGTCCAACGTAAAGATAAAAATTCTTACCGAAAAAGTCAAGCGATTTTTGTATATTGCCTCTTTTTTTATTATCTTGCGCAAATTGTACGCGCTTATTTTCCGCGCGCGCGGCATTTTTGTCGACCGAGTTTGACATTTGAAAGGATATATGGCATAATTTGCATGTATAGACTATGGAAAACCCGCTCGACAACCAAAACGGAGGCTCGCAACAGCCCAAACGTAAAAGGCAATCCCTTGCCGCAAGCGTCTTTGTAAGTTTGCTTTCCAAACTGAAAGAGGCGCTGGTTTCCGTTTTGCCCGTCGCGGCGATCGTATTTGTCCTCTGCCTCACCCCGATCGTGGACGTCTCCTTGAAGGAGGCGGCGATCTTTGCGGGCTCGGCGCTGTTTTTGATCTTGGGCATAGGCCTCTTCAACCTCGGCGCGGACCTCGCCATGACCCCTATGGGGGAGCAGATGGGCTCGGGGCTGACAAAATCCCGAAGCCTCGCCCTCTTGCTTGCCGTCAGCTTTGTCATGGGGCTGTTGGTCACTGTCGCCGAACCCGATCTGTCCGTGCTTGCTCAGCAGGTCAGCGCGGTGATAAACAGCGCGACGCTCATCATCACGGTGGGCGCGGGCGTGGGGCTGTTTTTGCTGATAGGCGTCGTAAAAGTGGTGTTCAAAAGGAACATAACGCCGATTTTGCTGTTTTTCTATCTGCTCATGTTTGCGCTTGTCGCCATTCTCGTCGAGACGGGGCGGGGACGCTTCATTCCTCTGATCTTCGACTCGGGCGGGGTCACGACGGGGCCCATCACCGTCCCGTTTTTGATGGCGCTCGGAGTGGGCGTCGCTTCCACCGTGGGCGGCAGAGGCGCAAAGGAAAACAGCTTCGGTCTCATCGCGCTTTGTTCCATAGGTCCCATGCTTGCGGTGCTCCTCCTCTCCTTGTCCGTCAAAGGGGACATTCCGTACTCCTTGCCCGACTACTCCATCAGCGCGAATTTCGGCGCCGCGCTCGGCGAGACGCTCGGCAAAACTTGCCTCGACGTGCTGATCGCGCTTGCCATGATCGTCGTATCCTTCCTCATCTTGCAGGTGTTTTTGCTGAAACTGCCCAAGCGTAGGATATTACAGACCGCGATAGGAATATTGTACACATTCGTAGGGCTGGTCGTGTTTTTCACCGCCGTGGAGATAGGCTTTATGCCAATCGGCTTCAAACTCGGGCAGGCGCTTGCAAACTTCAACAAGCCCTTGCTCATCGCGTTCTCCTTTGTCATGGGCTTGGTCGTGGTCCTCGCCGAACCCGCCGTGCATGTGCTGAACAGGCAGGTGGAACAGGTCACGGGCGGCACGGTGTCCAAACGCGCCATGCTCATCGCGCTGTCGCTCGGCGTGGGGATTTCCATAGGGCTTTCCGTCATTCGCGTGATATACGGCTTCTCCTTGCTGTATTATCTCATCCCCGGCTACGTGCTGTCCTTGGGGCTCTCGCTGTTTGTCCCGAAGCTCTACACGTCCATAGCGTTCGACGCGGGCGGCGTGGCAAGCGGACCCCTGACCGCAACCTTCATCTTGCCCTTTGTGATCGGCGCGTGCAGCGTCTTGCAGGGGGAGTCCGAGGTCATGGAACTCGCGTTCGGAGTTGTGGCTATGGTCGCCATGACGCCGCTGATCACCATACAATTGCTGGGCTTCAGATCCATCTTCGCGGCGAGGCTCAAAGCGAAGATGACCATCCATCGCATCGTCTCCGCAGACGATAAGCAGATCATAGAATTTTTGTAAGAGTATGACAAACAAATCGCCAAAACATCTCAGCCCCCGCCGTCCCTCCCGCAAAGAGGACGCCGCCGTCAAGACCACCAAGGTCAACACGGGCAAGCCGCTTTTGCTGATTACCATTGTCAATCGGCAAAAGGCGGAGTTTTTCGAGGACCTGATACAAAACTTCGAGGTCAATTTTCAGCTATCCTTGCAGGGGCGGGGCACCGCGACGGAGCAGATGCTGAGCCTCTTGGGCTTGGAACGCAACGAAAAGACCGTCATTCTCAGCGTCATCAAAGAGGAGCGAGCAAAGGACGCCCTCGCCGCGATAGAGGAAAAATTTCAAACAGTCAAAAACGGCGGCGGCATCGCCTACACCGTGCCGCTTGCAAGCATAATCGGCGTCGCCATCTACGGCTTTTTGTGCAACAACGAAAAGACTGTCAAAGGCGAGGCCTCCGCAGCCTACCCAAAGGAGGGAGAGGACAATGAATAAGTTTGAGTATGAGTTGATACTTTGCGTCGTCAACGACGGCTATTCCGAAGTCGTCATGGACGCCGCAAAATCCGCGGGCGCAAAGGGCGGCACAGTCGTGCACGCGCACGGCACCGCAAACAAAGCCGCGGAAAAATATTTCAGCATCACCATCGAGCCCGAAAAGGAACTTGTGATGATCCTCGTCCCCGCCGAGATAAGATCGGACGTGCTGGACGCACTTTATCGCGAGGCGGGGCTGAACACACCCGGGCAGGGCATCGCCTTTTCCCTCCCCGTGGACAGCGTTGTCGGAATGCACAAAACCGACGCGTGACCCCTCTTTTTGGGCAAATGCGCGCAACATGCAAAAATAATCCGCTAAAATTAAAATTTCACTTGCATATTTCTTTTGATAATTGTAAAATAAGGGCGACCTCGACAGAGGAATGAAAAATATACCTTTTTAAGGTTTTGGAGGAATAACTATGGCAAACGTAAAAGTCGCTATCAACGGTTTCGGACGCATCGGGCGTCTTGCTTTCAGACAGATGTTCGGCGCAGAAGGCTATGAGATCGTAGCAATCAACGACCTCACAAGTCCCAAGATGCTTGCGCACCTGCTGAAGTATGATTCCACTCAGGGCAACTACGCCAACGACCACAAGGTCGAGTTCGGCGAGGCCACCGAGGACGCTCCCGGTTTCATTGTTGTGGACGGGAAAAAGATCACCGTCTATGCCGAGAAAAACGCCGCTGACCTTCCTTGGAAGGAACTCAAGGTGGACGTCGTGCTCGAGTGCACGGGCTTCTACACCTCAAAGGCAAAGGCTCAGGCGCACATCGACGCCGGCGCGCGCAAAGTCGTCATCTCCGCACCCGCGGGCAACGACCTTCCCACCATCGTGTTCAACGTCAACCACAAGACGCTCAAACCCGAAGACACCATCATCTCCGCGGCAAGCTGCACGACAAACTGCCTCGCTCCTATGGCAAAGGCGCTGAATGACTTCGCTCCCATCCAAAGCGGCATCATGACCACAGTCCACGCCTACACGGGCGACCAGATGCCTCTCGACGGGCCGCAAAGAAAGGGCGATCTGCGTAGGTCCAGAGCCGCCGCGATCAACATCGTCCCCAACAGCACGGGCGCGGCAAAGGCGATCGGCCTCGTCATCCCCGAGCTCAACGGCAAACTCATCGGCTCCGCACAGCGCGTTCCCACCCCCACCGGCTCCACGACGATCCTCGTCGCAGTCGTCAAGGGCCTCGTGACAAAAGAGGACATCAACGCCGCAATGAAGAAAGCCGCTTCCGAGTCCTTCGCCTACAATGAGGACGAGATCGTCTCCAGCGACATCATCGGCAGCCGCTTCGGCTCCATCTTCGACGCCACGCAGACCATGGTCTCCCACATGGAGGACGGCAACAGCCTCGTGCAAGTCGTAAGCTGGTATGACAACGAAAACAGCTATACGTCGCAGATGGTGAGGACAATCAAGTATTTCTCCGAGCTCAAGTAAAAACCGCCTGTACGGGCGAATAGCTGCGTCAACAGCCCTATTCCTCGCCGTCGTGTACTTCATGTACACTAGGCGCCTCGGAATAGGGCTGTTTCCTTGCTCTTCATCCCGTACAGGCGGTTTTTAACGTTCTATATCTTTTGTTTGTCCGACTTAGTATCCTATCCGCTCGCGCTATGTGGGAATAGTTGCGCCAAGTGTGGTTGCCCTCGCCGTCGTTACTTCATGTACACTTGGCGGTTCGGGATAGAGCCGTTTCCCAGCCTAGCATCCGAATATCGCCGTTTTACACGTTTTTATATTATTTTGGGGTAACACATGTCCTATCAGCTCGCTTTCATGTACTAAGCGTACATTTGGCTTGTTCTTCATTCCATACAGGCCGTTTTATACGTCGTTACATTATTTTTGGGTTACAACATGTTTTCTCCGCTCGCGCTATTGGGCGAATGGTTGTATCCACGGCTCTAATTGGTCATCATACGTCGCTTCCTGCCTTTATTGTGCCGTTTGAGCAAACTATGTCGCAAGGATATGATGAATCCTGATAAATTTCCTTGAATTGTATCATCGTGCCATCATATTCGATCTTGGTGATTTTGAGGCCAAAGGCATTCCAATTTATTTGTTCTACTCCGATTGGAATGTTTATGGAAGTGAGAGCTTTACATGAGCCCCAACCGATAGATTTCACATAGCTTGGAACAACGGCGCCCTCAGCCGCCAGTATGAGTTCTTTTTCATCGTTGCTTATCAGACAATTGCCTTCCACAGTGAAATATTGATTGCCGTCCTCGATCTCGACCTTTGTCAAATTGGGCGTATACAATGAATATGCGTAAAACTCTTTCATTGTCTTTGGAAATTTTATGCTCTTTGTGTTCTTGTCGAACAGATCTACCACTCTGCCATTATTGTGCATTTCCCATGCAGTGTCAACCCTTTCCACAGTGTATCCGTCGATTGTGGAAGGAATGAACAAGTTGATACCGCTTGCATCGTTATAGAGATATGAGTATACCGAGATTTTGTCCGTGGGGTTGCCGTTTTCATCCTTGATAAATTCATACTTAAATCCGGGTTTATCTATAAGTTTATAATAAGAGTAGCCTTCCTCTATTGTGTCGTCTATATAACTGTCGGCTGTATACCATTGCCCCGTTTCGTATGTATAGCGCAACCCATCTTCATCGCTGTAGCTTTCGTCGTCCGTGGGATAGATCGCATATGTGGATGTCAAATTGCCTTTTTTATGTCTCGCAGTTAAACTGAACATGGTGGAGTCCGAAAATCCGCCGACTATCACAAAAGATAAATTTTTGATATCCTTGATCTCTTTGAAAGCCTTCTTGACGAAATCTATCTTTTTTTGATAAGCAGGGGAAAGGGTTACGGTTGCGTTTTTGATCTTGTTTATGCTGCCTTCAATGGTCTCTTCATAAACCGCATTGCCTTCGCGTTTCCTGTAAACTGTGCCGCCTTCTTCTTCGCTCGACAGAACATATTTTTCGGCGGTTTTTTCGTCCTCAAAGAAATATACACAACTATAATTTGTGTCCTCATCACGATCCCAATAATAAATGCCTGCCATTATTATCATGCCTTCGGCTTTCATCTCCATCAAATCGTCGTCAAAATCACCTGCCGCTAATGTGATTTGGCAAGTCATACCTTTGTTCTCTTCTATGAAGTCTAGCCCGTATGTGACCCAATGCTCGATAAACTCGTCATTGACAAAATTGTTGTAGTAATAGGTCAGCGCATCGTCCTCGTCCGAATTTGAGGGTTGGTTGTCTTTGTTGTCCTTGTCGCCGCATGCGACCAACGCAAAAATCAGCGCCATCGCCATGACCGGCGTCACGAAAAGCAAAATCGATTTTTTGATCTTGTTCATTTTTTGTTTCTCCTTTATATTTTTTTACAAGCCGAGGCTTGCTGTTGACATATGACGTATGTTCGGCGAACTTTATCCATGCGTTTGTTCTATCTCTGCGCCTCATAAATCGCACAGCGATTTTGCGGGGCAGAGGATACGGACTTCCGTGCGACCGCGCGGCGGTTTTGCGGGGTATAAAAATAAGTGCGCCGCCGTGGGCGACGCACGCAACCTTGCTTCGCTCACAGTTGCTACACAGTCCTTTGGATATTTACTATCATTTATAGGATAAAGAGCAAGGCAAGAATTGCCTATGCATATAAATGATAGACTGCGCGCAAAGCGCACAAATATTCGACTGTGTAGCAATGTCATTCTATCACAGCGGCAAAATTTTTGCAAGAGTTATAAAAATTTAAGATGGAAAGACAAAATCGCATAAAAATGCCGCCCCGTCGAAGATTTTTCGGCGGGTTTTTGCAACAAAAAAACGGCTTGGACAAGCCGCTGTAAGGATTGAGAAAAGTCGCTGTAAGGGCAGAGGGGAGGGTCACTCCTCTCTTTTTCGCGTGTCGTCGTAGTCTACTGCGGAGGGGTCGGACATGGTTGCGGAACGATTGCCGTAGACGCGATCCCCTCGTGTGGGCAGGAAGAGGAGGAGCATGACGATCACAGCGGGCAGCGCGATGCCGATGATCAGAACGACGCGCAGAGCCTTTGACGAGGAGGGCTGAAGTTCGCCCGCCTCGGGCGTCGTGGAGTTGGTCTTGTTTGCGAGGATGTCCTCGCGCTGTTTTTGCGCTCTTGCCTGATAGGGCACTTCAAAAGGGAGGAAGCTGTCTAGTGTGACGAAGTCTAAATACTTCGCGCCCGAGGGATCCACCGCCTTGATGTAGATCTTGGACGCGTCCTTGCCGTAGCCTAAAAAGCTGATAGTTGACGAGTTGTCGTATTGTTTTGTGCCGTCGCCGATGGTCACGCCGTCCTTCAAAGTCAGCTTGACGTCGGGGTAGAGCAATTCGCCCTCGGAAACGGTGATCTTTTCGGTTTTGACATAGCCTTCCTCTTTGGGCAACAGGCTCTCCTGCGGCAACAAAAACTCCTCGCCCGCGTACTTCACGCTCCAAATGTTGGGCGCGACCGAGGGGTAGGGCTGAGATGGTCCCTCCAAAAAGTAGCTTGTCGGGACATAAAAGACGTCGTTTGACGTGTTGGCATACACGTTGAGCGCAACGGCAGAGCGCCCCGCGTACGGCTCGTTTTCAAGCGTAGAGGCGTCCACGCCCACGCGGATGACCGTCTTGAGGTTGCCTTCCTCGGCGTAGGCGGCGGAGATGGGCATGACAAAAATCGCCGCCGACAGCCACAGCAGCGCCGCAAGCGCGATGGTCAAAACAAATTTCAGCGTAATATGCCTCATATCAATATCATACAATATAAATTTGCAAATTAAAAGCATTTGCCTTGATTTTTACAAGAAAAATTTTTGGTTTTCCGCGTATTTGTTGACATAATTCTTTGGAAATCCGCTTTTTGTCGTCTTATTCTGCAAGCATGAAGGACGACGAATTGATTTTAAGACTGCTTGCTGTGGAAAAGGAGCAAGCGCTTCGCGAAAACGATCCCGCAAACGGCTACAACAAGGATGTGGTGCACGAAAAGCAGATGGTGTTTCATCGTTGCCAAAAGCGCAACCGATGGGTTTTCGGCGGCAATCGCTCGGGCAAGACGGAGTGCGGCGCAATGGAGTGCGTTTGGCTTGCGAGGGGCATCCATCCGTACAGGGCCAACAAGCCCGACGTGTCGGGTTGGGTGGTTAGCCTGACGAGGCAGGTGCAGAGGGACGTCGCGCAGGCGAAGCTGTTGAAATATCTGTCGCCGAGGCACATTCTGTCCGTCGTGATGCGAGAGGGAAGGCAGGAGTCCCCCGAGTACGGCATAATCGACTATATCACGGTGCGAAACGCGTTTGGCGGAGTGAGTCGGATAGGCTTTCGCTCCTGCGATCAGGGCAGAGAGAAGTTTCAGGGGACTTCCCTGGATTTCGTCTGGTTCGACGAGGAGCCGCCCAAGGATATCTACGACGAATGCCGCATGAGAGTGTTTGACAAAAGAGGGGATATCTTCGGCACTATGACCCCGCTGAAAGGGCTTACGTGGGTGTACGACGAGATCGAATTGAACCAAAATCACGACCCCGAAGTCTGGTGCGAATACATGGAGTGGAGGGATAATCCCTATCTCGACCCCGAGGAAGTCAAAGCCATGGAAAAGGTGATACCCGAAAGCGAACAGCTGTCAAGACGCTTCGGAAAGTTCTCCACGGGAGAGGGATTGGTGTATCCCGAATTCGATCAAAGCGTGCACGTGATAGAGCCCTTCCCCGTCCCCGAACAGTGGCAGGCGACCATATCCATAGACCCCGGGCTGTCAAATCCCACAAGCTGTCACTTTTACGCCGTGGACTACGACGGGACCATCTACGTCGTCGCCGAGCACTTCGAGGCGGGGCAGAGCGTGGACTATCACGCAAAGCGCCTGTTTGAGATCGCCAACCGATTGGGTTGGAAAAAGGACGCAAAAGGCAGGCTGTCCGCCCTCATCGACAGCGCGGCAAATCAGCGCACTCTCGCCTCTGAAAAGAGCGTCGCGGAGCTGTTTGCCGAACGCGGCATTTTGGTGAATACAAACGTAAACAAGGACTTGTACAGCGGAATACAGCGCATAAAGTCCCTGTTTGAGCAAAGACCGCCGAAAATTTTTATATTTTCATGTTGCGTGAATTTGATAAGAGAACTGAAAAGTTATTGGTGGGGAGCGGGGGACAGACCCAAAAAAATCGACGATCATGCTCTCGACGAATTGAGATATTTTGTGATGACTTTGCCCGCGCCGCCCAAACTGCCCCCTCCCGTCAAATCGCAGATCGCGTTGGACAAGGACAGGCTGATAAGGAGAAATCAATGGACGAGGAAATAATCAAGTCTTTGCTTAAAAGAGCATTGGGCTACAACTACAGCGAGGTGCAGGAGGAATTTTCCGTGCGCGAGGACGGCGAGCTGTCCCTTGTCAAGCGCAAGGTGCTTGAAAAGTATTGTCCGCCAGACAGCGCGGCGCTCAGGACCTATCTAGAACTTTTCCCCGAAAAATCCCTCGCCCAAATGAGCGACGAGGAGCTTGCGCAAGAAAAGGCGCGCCTCATGGACATGCTCGCTCGAAGTCAACAAAACAATGCGGGGGACCCCTGCAAAAAAGGAGATATACATGTCTGAATTTCAAGATCAAATCGTAGCCGAAGTTGTCGCAGACTTCAAAAGGCGACAGCAACAGCGCAGACCCATCGAGCTTGGTTGGAGGCTGAATATGAACTTCATAGTCGGCAATCAGTTTGCGCAGATCTCCGCAAAGGGAGACATCGAAGAGGACGGCAAACAGTATTTTTGGCAACAGCGCGAGGTGTACAACCACATCGCTCCCATCGTGGAGGCAAGGCTCGCGAGGCTTGCGCGCGTCAAGGCGAAGGCGACAGTCCGCCCCGCCACCTCGGACGACAGCGACGCCGCTTCCGCCTCCTTGGCGACCAAACTGATAGACGCGGTAAGCAAGGAGAATTGTCTGCCCAACCTCATCGCCACGGCAAATTGTTGGAGCGAGATCACGGGGTGTTGCTTCTTCAAGATCGCGTGGGACCCCACAAAGGGCCGCCCCGCGTCCGAGGACGGAAGAGTGAAAGAGGGGGAGGTCAGCATATCCCTTTGCCCGCCGTTTGAGATATTCCCCGAGGATATCGCCATCACGGACATAGACAGGCAGGCTTCCATCATCCATGCGCGGGTGTTCTCCGTGGACGAGGTGAAGAGGATCTGGGGCAAGACCGTGGAGGGCGAGGACGTCAACGTCTTTTCCTTCGACAACGCGCAGATCGCGGGAGGAATGGGCTACACCGCGTCCCTCCCGAAGTTGGTCTCCGAGCTGAAAAAGGACAGCGTTACTGTCATAGAAAAGTACGAGCTTCCCACCGAGGAGCATCCGAACGGCAGGCTCATCACGGTGGCGGGCAACACATTGCTGTACATCGGCGACCTTCCCTATCTCAACGGCGAGGACGGAGCGAGGACGTACCCGTTTGCGAGGCACACTTGCCTTGAAAACCTGACCGGCTTTTTCGGAAGCAGCGTGGTAGAGCGCATCATCCCCATACAGCGCGCCTACAACAGCGTGAAAAACAGAAAGCACGAGCTTATGAACAGGCTCGCCCTCGGAGTGCTCGCCGTCGAGGACGGCTCCTGCGACACAGACGCCTTAGAGGAAGAGGGACTGCCTCCCGGAAAGATTTTGGTGTACAGACAGGGCAGTACGCCTCCCACCATGCTTGGCACGGGGCAGGTCCCCGCGGAGTTTGCCCGCGAGGAGGAAAGACTGCTCAACGAATTTGTCATGATCAGTGGCGTGAGCGAAGTGACGACCTATTCGCAAGTGCCGTCGAACATAGCTTCGGGCACGGCGATATCCATGCTCATCGAACAGGACGACACAAGGGTGTCCATATCCGCGGACAGCCTGCGCGAGTGCGTGAAGAGGATCGCGAAACATATCCTCAGGCTCTACAAGCAATTTGCGCTTATCCCCAGACTCAAACGCGTCACGGGGGACAACGGCGAGGTGGAGATCGCAAGTTTTTCGGCGGGAATCATAGACAGCGAGGACATCGTGTTCGACACCGTAAACGACATAGAGGACACGCTGTCCGCACGGCGCGCAATGGTCTACGATCTGTTGAAGCTCGGGCTGTTTTCGGACGAAAACGGAAGGTTGTCCTCCGCGACCAAGGCGAAGCTGTTCGAGATACTCGGCTTCGGCAATTGGGAGGACGGCAGAAACGCGGACGATCTGCACAGGAAAAAGGCGCAGAAGGAGAATATCGAGTTGATCGGCGGCGAGGTCAAACCCGACGTCTACGACGACCACGCGATACACATCGGCGAGCATATCAAGCTGTGCGTGTCAAGCCGTTGCACCAACGATCCCGAGCTTAGGGACAGAGTGGCGGCGCATATCGCAAGCCACACTCAACTTGCAAATCTGAAAGTCGGAGTGGAGGAATTGGAGAAAAATTTCAAGGAGGCGTCAAATGAGCAAGCAGAATGACGAAAACAAAACGATATCGCAAAAAGAGGACTTTATCCCCGTAATATCCGAGGATAAACCCGAGGTTTTGGCGGAAGAGGGCGCGCCTCAAAGCCAAGACGGACAAGAGGAAAATACGGATATGCAAAACAGCGAAGCAAAGGCGGCCTTTGGCAAATTCAAAAACCCGTCCGAGCTTTTGAGAGCGTACGGAGAGCTGGAAAAGGAGTTTACGCGTCGCTCGCAACGTTTGAGAGAGCTTGAAAACAACGTCAAGCCCTACGAGTCCGAGGAGGAATGGCGAGAAGCGGCGGACAAGTTTTTTACAAAGACCCCGTCCGCGGTGCCGTTTGCAAGAGAGATCGCGCAAGAGATCTCGTCGGACCCGCAGTTGCGAGAGGACAGAAACTGCTTCGAAAAGGCGTTGGTCAGCGTGATGGCGCGCAATTTTCGCACTCCCGAGCAACTCATGCAGGACGGACAATTTTTGAAGGAATACGTGCTCGCTTCGCCCAAGGTCAGAGAGGAGATCATCAACGAATATCTTGACGCTCTGCTGAAAGCTCAGCCGCCCAGAACATTCGCGGGCGGAGGGCTTCAAAGCGTCGCTCCTCCCTCCAAACCGAGGACGCTTGAAGAGGCGGGAAGGCTGTTTTTGAAAGATAATAAATAAAAAGGAGAAACTTTATGGTAACCATTTCAAGTGCAGACAAGGCTTTGAAAACCTTCTATCTCGGAGTGCTCGCCGACCAACTCAACGTCGGCGTAAACCCCCTGCTCGCAAAGATCGAGCACACCACCGCGGACGTGTGGGGCAAGGAGATCAAAAAGCTCGCGCCCTACGGAGTCAACGGCGGCATCGGCTCGGGAGAGGAGACGGACAACCTTCCCGCAAGCGGCTCGAACAACTACGCGCAATTCACACTCGCGCTCAAAAACCTGTTCGGCAAAATAGAGCTGTCCGACAAGGCGATCCGCGCATCGCAAAACAGCGCGGGAGCATTTGTCAATCTGCTCAACGCCGAAATGGACGGGTTGCTCAAAGCCAGCAAATTCAACTTCGGCCGCATGCTTTACGGGGACGGAAGCGGCCTTATCGCGACGACCGTGGAAAACAAGGGCGGCGCAAACAACATGCTGACGGTCAACAGCTGCAAGGCGCTGATGGAGGGTATGACGATAGACGTCTACACCTCGGGCGACACAAAAGACGCGGCGCTTTCGGGCGCAAGGATCGTCAATATTGACAGAGCGACAAACACGATCACGCTGTCTCAAAGCGCGCCGAGCAAGTACGGCGCGGGCTACAAACTGTATGTGCAAGGCTCCAAAAACAACGAGATCACGGGTCTTGAAGCGATCTTCGGGGACAGCGAGTACATCTACGGCTTGAAGAGGAGCGACTATTCCTTCCTGACCCCCTACAAAAAGACGATAGACTCCACTGTGAACATCACGGACATGCAGGACGCCATAGACGCCGTGGAGGAAAACGCGGGCGGAACGATAGACTTCATCGTCGCTTCGTATCAGGTGCGCAAGCAGTATGTGGATTTCCTCTCCAAAAACCGCACGAACATAGACTATCTCACGCTTGACGGCGGCTACAAGGCGCTGTCCTATTCCGGGATACCCTTTGTCGCGGACAGATTTGTGGGGGAAAACGACATGTATTTGCTCAACACCGCGGACTTCAAACTGCATCAGCTTTGCGATTGGCGTTGGCTCGAGGGCGAGAGCGGAAGCGTGCTCCATCAAGTTGCGGGCAAAGCGTGCTACAGCGCGACGCTCGTCAAATATGCGGATCTGCTCTGCGAACGTCCCTATGGTCGGGCAAAATGTCTAATGAAAAAGCACCCAAAAATAGCCTAAAATTACCCAAAAAAGGG
>CANQNC010000002.1 GCA_947625145.1 uncultured Clostridia bacterium | reverse complement strand
CGGGGAGCTCTATGGTTCTGCCCGAAGGATCTGCCATAAGTCCGCGCATACCCGCGAGCTGTCTTATCTGACCCATGCTTCCTCTTGCGCCCGAGTTTGCCATCATCCAGATGGGGTTGAAGTCGTCAAGCCCCTTCTTGAGTTCGGATTCCACCTTGTCCGCGGCTTCCTTCCAGACCTTTATGACCTCTTTGTAGCGGCCCTCGTCCGAGAACACGCCTCTTGCGTGCAATCTTTCGATCTTGACGACCTGCGCCTCAGCGTCGGCGATGATCTTCTTCTTGTCGCCGGGGATGTGCATGTCGAAAACCGAAGCCGTGATCGCGCCGATCGTGGAATATTTGTAGCCAAGCGCTTTGATCTTGTCCAGCATTTCCGCGGTCTCGGTCGCGCCGTGATATTTGAAGCAGTTGTCGACGATCATGGAAAGTTGTTTCTTTCCGATAGCCATTGCCTTTTTGCCGAGAACTTTTTGGACGCTCTCTCTCAAAGCGGTGATCTCTCTCTTGTTGTCCTTTTCGTTGCCGAGGTCGAGGTCGCCCGCCTCTTCGATCGCCTGCGCAATTGCGTCGAGCTGAGCGTCGGTGAGGTCTTGACGTCTCAATATTGAACGCGCACGCGCGCGCGAATCCTCGCCGTGCCCTCTGAACAGATCCACGATCGCATGGAATTGCGCTTCGTCTATGTTCGCGTTGATCCCGAGGATGCCCTCGACTTCAAGCTGTCCCGCGTTTTCGGGGAGGCTTCTGTCCACAAATTGCAGATCCTGCGGAATGTTGTTGTTGAAGATGCAACGTCCGAGCGTGGTGTGCAACAGCTTGTATTCCACGCTTCCGTCCTCTTTTGTCACGGGGACGCGGATATAGCACAGGGATTGCAATTTGAGCGCCTTTTCGTTGTACGCGAGGACCGCCTCGTCAAACGAGCTGTATCTGTTGCCCTCACCGATCGCGCCCGGCTCGATGATGGTCAGCCAATACGAGCCTATGACCATATCCTGCGTGGGCGAGACGATAGGCTTGCCGTCCGACAACTTCAAAATGTTGTTGGTGCAAAGCATCAATATCCTCGCCTCTGCCTGAGCCTCTATGGAGAGGGGCACGTGCACCGCCATCTGGTCGCCGTCGAAGTCCGCGTTGAATGCGCCGCAGGCAAGAGGATGCAGTTTGATCGCTCTGCCCTCCACAAGCACGGGCTCGAAAGCCTGTATGCCGAGACGGTGAAGCGTGGGCGCGCGGTTGAGCAGCACGGGGTGATCTTTGATGATCTCCTCCAAGATGTCCCAAACCTGATTTTTGCCCGTTTCGACAAAGCGCTTTGCGCTTTTGATGTTGTGGCAGAGGTTGCGCTCCACCAACTTGTTCATGATGAAAGGCTTGAAAAGCTCGAGCGCCATCTCCTTGGGAAGTCCGCACTGATAGAGTTTCAGTTCGGGCCCCACGACGATGACCGAACGTCCCGAATAGTCCACGCGCTTGCCGAGCAGATTTTGACGGAAACGTCCCTGCTTGCCTCTGAGCATGCCCGAGAGGGATTTCAGATCTCTGTTGCCCGCGCCCGACACGGCTTTGCCTCTCCTGCCGTTGTCGATCAGCGCGTCGACAGCCTCTTGGAGCATACGCTTTTCGTTGTGCACTATGATCTCGGGCGCGCCGAGTTCCTTGAGCTTTTTCAGCCTGTTGTTGCGGTTGATTACCCTTCTGTAAAGGTCGTTGAGGTCGCTTGTCGCAAAGCGTCCGCCGTCAAGCTGGACCATGGGTCTGAGTTCGGGAGGAAGCACGGGAAGGACGTCGAGCACCATCCATTCGGGCTTGTTGCCGGATTGACGGAAAGCCTCGACGACTTCCAACCTCTTGACCGCTTTGAGGCGTCTCTGCCCTACGGAAGAGGAGATTATGTTTTTCAGCTGTTCGCTCTCCTCGTCGAGGTTGAGCTCGGTCAGCAGTTCCTTGACGGCTTCCGCGCCCATACCCACTCTGAAATCCTTGGAGTCGTACTCGTCGAGCAGATCTCTGTACTCCTTGTCCGTGATGACCTGTTTTTTTGTCAGCGTGGGCACCTTGCCGGGGTCGAGCACAATGTAGGACACAAAATACACGACCTGTTCGAGATCTTTCGGCGAGATGTCAAGCAAAATGCTTATCCTTGACGGAACTCCGCGCAAATACCAGATATGCGTGACGGGACAGGCAAGTTCGATATGCCCCATCCTCTCGCGGCGCACCTTGGCTCTTGTCACCTCGACGCCGCACTTTTCGCATATGACGCCCTTATAGCGTATCCTCTTGTATCTTCCGCAATGGCACTCCCAATCGCGGGTGGGTCCGAAGATCCTCTCGCAAAACAGGCCGTCCCTTTCGGGCTTTTGAGTGCGATAATTTATTGTTTCGGGCTTTGTGACCTCGCCGTAAGACCATTCCCTGATCTTTTCGGGAGAAGCAATGCCTATTTGAATAGCGTCAAAATTGCTAAGCTCGTACATATGTCAGTCCTCCTTGTTTTCGTCGTCGGAGCCGCTGCCGAAGAGTTCGCTCAGGTCGGGCGTGCCCTCCGTCAATGCGCTGAATATATTTTCGTCGTCGTCATCGCCAACTGTGTCGAACAATCCGCCGCTCTCCGCGCCCTCGTCGCCGAAGCCGCCGAAGAGGCTGCCCTCCGAGCCGCCGAGGATGTCCACTTCCGTAAGCTCCTGCGGACGTCTCTGCATGGGTTCGAAGTCGGAATCGTCGTCATAGTCTTTCAACTTGATCTCGTCGCGGTCCTCGGTCAGCACTTTGATGTCAAGGCACAGGCTCTGCAACTCCTTGACAAGCACCTTGAAGGATTCGGGGATGCCCGGTTCGGACACATAGCTGCCCTTGACGATGCTCTCGTAGGTCTTGACCCTGCCCACAACGTCGTCCGACTTGACCGTCAGGATCTCCTGCAACATGTTCGCCGCGCCGTAGGCTTCAAGCGCCCAGACTTCCATTTCGCCGAAACGCTGTCCGCCGAACTGCGCTTTGCCGCCCAAAGGCTGTTGCGTGACGAGGCTGTAGGGGCCTGTGGAGCGCGCGTGGATCTTGTCGTCCACGAGGTGATGCAGTTTGAGGTAGTACATATATCCCACAGTCGCGCGGTTTTCAAACGGCTCGCCCGTCCTTCCGTCGTACAGTTGGATCTTGCCGTCCACTTCGCCGTCCTCGTTGACAATGCCGCACTGTTGGAACAGTTCCTTGATGTCCTGCTCGTTCGCGCCGTCGAAGACGGGGGTCGCGACCTTCCAATCAAGCATGTGCGCGATAAGCCCGAGGTGGACTTCAAGCACCTGCCCTATGTTCATACGCGAGGGAACGCCGAGGGGGTTGAGCACGATCTGCAAAGGCGTGCCGTCCGCCATGAAGGGCATATCCTCTTTGGGCAAGACTCTTGACACGACGCCCTTGTTGCCGTGACGTCCCGCCATCTTGTCGCCCACGGAGATCTTCCTCTTTTGAGCAATGTACACTCTGACCAGCTTGTTGACGCCGGGAGAGAGCTCGTCCTTGTTCTTCCTCGTGAACACCTTAACATCCACGACTATGCCGCCCTCGCCGTTGGGGACTCTGAGAGATGTGTCGCGGACCTCTCTTGCCTTCTCGCCGAAGATCGCGCGAAGCAGCCTTTCCTCGGGAGTGAGCTCGGTTTCGCCCTTAGGCGTGACCTTGCCCACGAGGATGTCTCCCGCCTTGACCTCGGCGCCGACCATGATGATGCCCTCTTCGTCCAAAAACTTGAGCGCTTCTTCGGAGAGGTTGGGGATATCCCTTGTGATCTGCTCCTCGCCGAGCTTGGTGTCGCGACATTCGATCTCGTACTCCTCGATGTGGATGGAGGTGTACAAATCGTCGCGGACAAGCTCCTCGCTGATGAGCACCGCGTCCTCGTAGTTGTAGCCTTCCCAACTCATGAAGCCGATCAACATGTTTCTGCCGAGCGCGAGCTCGCCGTGATCACAAGCGGGGCCGTCCGCAAGCACGGTGCCTTCGGATATGACGTTGCCCTGCTCGTCAAATCTGGGCGCGACAACTCTGTCCCCTCTGTTGACGATGGGATGCTGATTGATGCAAGTGGATTGGTTGGAACGCTCGAATTTGCTCAGCACGTACGTGTCCAAAGTGCCGTCCTCGCACTCCACCACGATCTTGTCGCTGTCCACATATTTGACAAAGCCGTCCCTCTTCGCGATCTTGAGCACGCCGCTGTCGTAGGCAATTTTGTGCTCCACGCCCGTCGCGATCATGGGGGCTTCCGGCCTCAGAAGAGGCACCGCCTGCCTCTGCATGTTGGAGCCCATAAGCGCGCGGTTGGTGTCGTCGTTTTCAAGGAAGGGTATCAGCGCCGTCGCGATGGAAATCAGCTGTTTGGGGTTGACGTCCATATAGTCCGCTCTGAACTTCGGGACTTCGCGGATGTCCTTTTGAATACGGCAATTGACGCGGTTCCTTACAAAACGGCCGGTCTCGTCAAGCTCCTCGTTGGCTTGAGCGATGACGTATTTGTCCTCTTCGTCCGCCGCCATATACACGACTTCGTCCGTGACAACGGCGTCGATGACCTTGCCGTCCTTGT
The DNA here is from genome assembly GCA_947625145.1 of uncultured Clostridia bacterium. Classification (GTDB taxonomy): domain Bacteria; phylum Bacillota; class Clostridia; order Christensenellales; family CAG-917; genus CAG-475. Next base: position 110,025 of record CANQNC010000002.1, on the reverse strand, counting down.
CGTAGGTCTTTTCTATCCTACGATACGGCGTTTCTATGAAGCCGTACTCGTTGACCTTCGCGTAAGAGGACAGCGAGGTGATAAGCCCTATGTTTTGACCTTCGGGGGTCTCGATCGGGCACATACGGCCGTAATGCGAGTGGTGCACGTCACGCACTTCGAAGCTCGCGCGCTCCCTGTTCAAGCCGCCGGGGCCGAGAGCGGAGAGCTTGCGCTTGTGAGTGAGCTCCGCAATGGGGTTGGGCTGATCCATGAATTGACTGAGCTGCGAGGAGCCGAAAAACTCCTTGATAGCGCTTGTCACGGGACGTATGTTGATGAGGGTCTGAGGAGTGATCTCCGCGCTTTCCTGTGCCGCGGACATCCTCTCCTTGATGACTCTTTCAAGCCTTGAAATGCCGATGCGGAATTGATTTTGCAACAGCTCGCCCACCGCGCGCACGCGACGATTTGACAAATGGTCGATGTCGTCGCAAGTGCCGAATCCGTATCTGAGCCCTATGTTGTAGTTTGTCGTGGCAACGATGTCCGCAAGCGTGATGTGTTTGTAGACAAGCTCGTCGCGCGACGCCTTGATCGCTTGCAAAAGTTGTCCGCGATCCGTAAACTCTTCCATCAACGCCTTGAGGTTAGGCCAATAGACCTTTTCCAAAATGCCGAGTTCCTTGGGGTCGCAATCCACGACGGCGGCAAGGTCCACGGTGTCGTTGCCGATCATCTTGAAGGTGCGCTTTTTGCCGTCCTCCGCGATGTATTCGAGATAGACTTCGTTGACCGCGTTGTTTTGTATCTCCTTGCCCTTCTCCTCGGTGATCACGTCGCCCTTGCTTGCGAGGATCTCGCCCGTGAGCGTGCTGACGACGTCTTTTGCCAGCTTAAAGCCCACGATACGCGTGCCGATGGCAAGTTTTTTGTTGTATTTGTATCTGCCGACTCTTGCAAGATCGTATCTCTTGTAGTCGTAGAAGGTGTTGTGGATCAGCTGATTTGCGCCCTCCACAGTGGGGACCTCGCCCGGACGGAGCCTGCGGAACAGCGCGATCTTGCCCTGCTCCTCGGTTTTGCAATCCGTATCCTTGTCCTTGTCGCAGGTCGCCTTGATCATCTCGTCGTTGCCGAACAAGGAGAGCAATTCCTCATCGGTGCCGTATCCCAAAGCCCTCAAAAGAGTGGTTGCGGTGATCTTTCTTGTCCTGTCCACATGCACCCATTGCACGTTGTTTGAATCCTGCTCGTACTCAAGCCAAGCGCCCCTGTTGGGGATGACCGTCGTGTTGTAGCGCGGAACGCCGTTTTTGTCCAAAACCTTGTCGTTGTAAACGCCCGGGCTTCTGACAAGCTGACTGACGATGACTCTTTCCGCGCCGTTGATGACAAAGGACCCCGCCTCGGTCATCAGAGGGAAATCCCCCATAAAAACGTCCTGCTCCACGACCTCGCCCGTCTCCTTGATGGTGAGGCGGGTCTTGACCTTGAGCGGAACGGCGTAAGTCGCGTCGCGATCCTTACATTCCTTCACCGAATACTTCGGTTCCCCGTCCAGCGAGTGGGAGAGAAATTCCAACTCCAGCTTTCCCGAAAAGTCGGATATCGGGGAATAATCCCGCAATACCTCGTCAATGCCTTCGCCGATAAAGCTGTTGTAGGAGTTTTTCTGCACCTCGATGAGATACGGGATCGCTAGGACGTTTTTGATTTTGGAAAAATCACGTCTTTCTGTCATGCCGTACATTTGATTGTGAATTTTTTGGGACATACATTCACTCCTTAAAATGATTCGAATCGGTTTGCCGAAAAAATTTTTTTGCCCTCGCGTTTTCGGGCGGATCTTTTCGGCGCTTGGCTCGCGCAACATATCGTCTTCAACAAGCTATGTCATTATAACCCCCTACCCCCTTTGCGGAAGCCGCTTGGGGGTAGATTTAACGATTATTGCGCAGTTTTTCATTGTATATGATTTTGTCAACCTTGTCAAGTGTAAAATCATGGTAATTTCGCAAAAATCCATATATTTTTATATATAAGCGCTTTTCCGCCCCTTTTCCTGTTGCAAAAAGGCGCGCGGACGGGTATAATTTAGGCATGAGAATAGACAAATTTTTGAAGCTGTCCCGCGTGATCAAACGCCGCTCTGTCGCGGCGGAGGCGTGCGAGGGCGGCAGGATCGAGGTCAACGGCAGGGTCGCAAAGCCCTCCAAGGACGTGAAAGTCGGAGACGTCGTGCGCGTGTCCTTCGGCTCGGATTCTCTTTGTTTCGAGATCCTGAATGTGGACGAGCGCCAAACCAAACAGTCCGCGGAAACCATGTATCGCATTGTGGAGGGAGACAGATGAAACTCAACGTAATTGTCGCGGCGGGCGGATCAAGTCAACGCTACGGAGCAACCAACAAGCTGTTTTCAAGGACGGGCGCGAGCACTGTCGTCGTGGAGGCGATCAAGCCCTTCCTCTCCGTCAAGGACGTCGGCCGCGTCGTCGTGGGCATAGAGACTTCCTTTGCGGACGAGCTCCTCGCTGCTCTTGACCGCGCGGGGCTTGCCGAGGACAGGCGCATCGTTTTGAGCCCGGGCGGCAGTTCGAGGACGTTCACGATCAAGGGCGCCATGTCCGCCCTGCAACAGGACGCGGACTTTGTGCTGATCCACGACGGGGCGAGGCCGTACATTTCGCTCGAACTTGTGGAAAAGGTCGTCGAAGCGGCAAAGGAGACGGGAGTCGCGCTTCCCCTGCTCAAACTTTCGGATTCCATCGTCCGCCTAAGCGGCGCCGTCGAGCCCTTGGACAGGGAGGATTTCCGCCTTGTGCAAACCCCCGTTTGCGTAAGAAGAGACATATTCGAAACGGCATACAAAAACGCAAAAACGTCGTTTTATGATGACATTTCCGCAATAAAAAACGCGGGTTTTGACAATATCGCGTATGTGGACGGGGATCCCGCAAACGTCAAGATCACCTATCCTTGCGACCTTCACAGCCCCGCTCCGCTTGTCGGATGCGGCTATGACATCCACAGGACGGCAAAGGGGAAAGAGATACGCCTGAACGGAGTTTCCATTCCGTGCGATCTCTCGCTGGTCGCGCACAGCGACGGAGACGTCCCCGTGCACGCGATCATGGACGCCATACTTTCCGCCCTTGGCGAGAGGGATATCGGGCATCTGTTCCCCGTGGACGATCCCCGCTTTGACGGCGCGGACAGCATGCAACTCCTTTCAATCGTAGTCCGCATAGCCGCCTCGCACGGCTACGCCGTCCAAAACGTCTCTGTCGCCATAATCGCGCGCGAGCCCTTGCTCTCCCCCTACATCTCGGACATGAAGACCTCGCTGTCCAACGCCTTGAACTTGCCAAAGTCAAGGGTCGGCGTAAGCGCCACGACAAACGAAGACGTCGGAGATCTCGGCGCGGGCAAAGCTATCGCCGCATATGCGACTGTCAGTCTGGGCTGAGCCCAACGTTTGAGGCGGTCAACTCGCGCAACGGCTTGACAACGCCGTTTTGTCCCCCAAAGTGTGAAGCTATCTTAAACACGCCGCATATCCACTATGCCCGCAGACTGAAAATAACGTTTGAGACTGTCCCGATCGACAGCCTCTTTGTTTTACGATCTTTCATTCCTCGACTTGACGTGTTTTTGTTTACGCACATATGTTTGTTTACGCCAAATCGAAACGAAGTTTTGAAGCGTACAAAAGCACAGCCGCCGCTTTGCAAAATGCTGTGCAATGGGCTGTCCAACACTGCGGACTTGTCCAAAACTTGAGCTTGACCATTCGGAAGATCTTTGTTTACGCAAAGCCAAAGTGAGTGGAAAATGCAGATCCCCGCCTTGCAAAACTCCGACGAAAAAAGGCATATGAAAAGCGGTTTGGCGAGATCGTCAAACCGCTTGCTTGTTTTGAATGCGCGAGATGTCGCGATTATTTTTTCTTGGATTTCTTTTCCTTGGATTTCTTTTCCTTCTTGGGAGCCTCTTCTGCGGGTTGAACGCCCTCATAGAATTGAATGTGCGTGTGAGAGGTGATCCACTGATACTTTTTGATGGGGACCCACAGCGAATAGATGAAGAGCGTGATGATGGAGAGGAACACCCACTTGATCCATTGACCGATCAACTGACCGCCTCTGCCGTCAAAGACCAGCTTGTAGCCGTCCAAGACTTTGTGATTGTATTCCCATCTGATGGAGCGCACAAGCACCCAAGGATAGGCAAATCCCAATGTAATCAGCAGGAGCAGGAAGTTGACGAGGCGATGACCGATCAACGAGCCGAGTCCGGCTGTAAATCTGCTCTCTCCTTTTGCCATCACGCCGGGGACAACGCCGGGAGCGGGAGCCGCGGGAGCGACGGGAGCTGCGGCCGCGACGGGCACGATAGGCGCTACGGGCGCGGGAGCAACGGGCGCAACAGGTTCTGCCACAGGCTCTGCGACAGACTCTTCCACAGGAGCTTCCTCAACAACGGGAGCTTCGACGGGAGCCTCAACGGGTTCTGCCACAGCTTCTGCGACGGGTTCGGCAACGGGTTCCTCAACGGGCGCCTGAACATTCTCTTGAACGGGAGCTTGCATTGCGACGGGCTCCTGAACGGGAGTTTCCGCGACGGGCTCTTCCACAGGAGGGACGGGAGCCTCTACAGGAGCAGGCTGATACTTTGGATTTTTGAACTTCTTTCCGCAGGACGCGCAAACGACAACTTTGTCCTCAACGCTTGCCACGATGATCTCGCCGCATACTGGGCATTTGAACTTCGGCATTGGTTTTCCTCCATAATTTTCAGTCTGTATAGACTTATACTAAAAATATAATATCACATGCTTCTCTGTTTGTCGAGAAAAAATTTCCGTTTGCATGCGTATTGTGGCATTTTTGCGGATATTTTACACAAACGGGTTGACAAACCTGTTGTGGCAGGACGGACAATCTATATGTCCCTCCCCGCTTTGCGCGACTATCTTGCCTCCGCACACGGGGCACACCAAGTCGTATTTGCGCTCTTCCTTTTGCGGGATTATCACGGTTTCCAAGGGCACGCTTTCCACAACTCCCTCTTCGGGGTCGAGCATCTCGCTCAGGACAAACTCCACCGCCTCGCGCACCTTCCTTTGAAGCTGAGCGTCAGACAGTTTCAGCTCGTCCTTCCGCGCGTCGAACAGAGCGTTCGCCTCCTGCCTGATGTCCGCGGCGGAAATTCTCGAAGAGCCAAAAGCGCTCGGGGAAGGAGCGCAAAACATCCCGATCGCCGCAAACAACGTCGCCAAAAATCCAAGCCCGAGGCAGATGAGAGGCACATACATGCCCACAAGCCGCCAATCCAACTCGGACATGTCCGCTTTCATTCTCTCCCGTCCTTTTTCGGACAGGTCGTCTTTAAGCTCGTTGTAATCCTTGTGGAGCTCTGCGGACTGTTGCGTAAGCTCGGCAAGGCTTCCGTCCTTGACCACGCTCAGCGCGTCCAAAACGCCGCCCGCAAGCAAGGCGAAACTCGCGATCAAAAGCATGATCGCCATCGCCGTCCTGAGTTTTTTACTTTTGCTTCTCATCTATGTATGCTCCCGCCCGCAGAGGGCACGCCGCAAAATCGCATGCGGCTTTATGGTTTGGTGTTTGTCAAGCGTTGTCAATTTGCCGAGGCAAATCTTTTTTGAAGCGCGACAAGCGCCTCGCTCGGAGAGGAAATGTCCGCCACAGTCTGTTCTGTGACGCACATGCTTTTGCCGTCTCTTCCCAAGATGAAGGGGACGATCTGTTCCGCCTCCCACTCCACGTCCGAGGCGTCCAGCGCGGGGATCGCCATCTCGCTCAGCCGTACGGCGTGCAACCTCTTCACCCCGCCCTGTATCATCAAAAGCGCCGCCGCCTTCCCCACGACGGTATCCGCGACGTCCGCGCCCGCAAGGGGCTTCGAGGGCGAGGATACGACGGAAAGCAATGCGGATATCCCCCTGTCCGAAAACAGCAACGGCTCGGCCGCAGGAGGACAGATCGCCAACTTTATCGGCGGTTTAAGATATTTTATCGCGTTATTTGTCATTTTCCTTCTTTTCGCGGTTCAAGAGCGCGGCGAGCGCGATCACCGCGACAGGGACGATCACCGCTTGCGCGTACAGCCCCGCAAGCCCCGCGGTCGCGCTGTCAAACAGAGCGGAAAAACTCCTCCCCGCGATCAAGCCGTAGACAAAATATACCGCCCGTCCCGCGATCTGTGCGGCGAGCACGGCGGGGAAGGAATACAGCGCGTTTTTGCGTATGAGAGAGGCAAACGCTCCGCTCACTCCGCCGAACGCGGCAAGCTCCAGCGTCATGTACGGCAACCTCGAAAGCATGGGCATCGCCTCGCCGAACGCAAGAGTCGTGAAGCCGAAACTGACGATGGGCGCGATTATCCCTACGCCAAGCCCCCACTGCCAGCCCAGCAGACAGCCCGCAAGCAAAGCGGGGAGATACATGGGCATCCAAGTCGATCCCGCCTGCGCGCCGCCGATCGCGTGCGTCAATTGCGGAAGCAGGACGGAAAGCGCCACGAGCGCGACGCCGATCGCGCTCTTCACGCATATCCTGAATTTGACAGAACGTGCCTTCAACACAGAATCCAACATAAAACCCTCCTATATTTTGTTTCAAGCGCGACTTAGCCTGTGCGAAACTATCGCGACGTCCGCCGCCGCCAAAAACATAAGCAGGAAATAATCGTTTTTGAGTACGTCAAGCAGGGTCCCCACAAGATTTTTGACCCCGTTTGTCGCAAACGCGCTTGCAAAATCCGCAAGGAACATGACGATGCAGAACACCAAGATCGCAACGCCTATCAACAGCCCAATGGAAAAGCCCGCAAGTTTGCTCCCCTTCGCCTTTTGGGAGACGTCCTCCTCCGCCTTCAAGCCTTTGAGGCGAATGTTGCACACGTTGACAACCGTGGACGACAGGCACAAAAGTTGCAATCCGACAAGCGCCGCGGGCAGGAAGATCGCCCTCGACCACATGTTGAGCAATTCGCGACGAAGCGCGTCAAGCGCAAACGTATGCTCTGCGGGATCGAACGCGACCGCAAACAGCCTCGCCGCAAGCGCGACGATGAAGAATATGCCGAACACCAAAACCGCAACCGCCGCCCTCTTTTTGTTTTTGAGGCGCGCGCGAAGTTTTTCGGGGCTGACTTTTGCTTCCTCGACTTGCGCGTTTGCCTGTATTTCATCTGTCGGAGCCTCCGAGGACCCCTCCGCGACCTCCTCTTCGACTTCCTCCGCGACAGGCTCCTCGGGCTCTTCGTATTCCTCGGGCGCGACAAACGCGGGCGCAACCGCCTCATGAGCGGGAGCAACAGGCGCGGGCGTTACGGGATTAGGCGCAACAGGCGCGGGAGCGACCGCAACGGGTGTAGGAGCCGGCGCGGAAACCACGGGCCGGGCTTGCGCGGGAGCCGCGTTCGCCTCGGGTTTTTTCACCTCCGAAGCGGGAGTCGAGGACGGCTCCTGCCCCGTAAGCTCCTTCACTGTGCCGATTGGCACGGGCGGTTTTGCCTCGAGCGTGGAGGGTACGGGCGGTTTGTAGAGCGTGTTTCTAAACTTTTGACCGCATGAGCACTTGATCACGGGGAGGGTGGGATCCACCGCGTTGACCGCACCGCATACGGGACATTTGAATTTCGGCATAACTTTCTCCTTGAAAACTCAAGCCTTGTCCGCGACATGTCCGCAAAGACGGGCTTGAATTTGTCTTAAACATATTATATTATCAAAATCGTCTACGGTCAACAGAGAAAAACGGCAAAATTGTACGACGACCGGTTTTTGCGATTTGAAAAACAAAAACTATTGCCAAAACGCTCAAAGTGTTCGCTTTCTCGGATATAAATTGCAAAGCAGAAGCCCCGCAAAACGGGGCTTCTTGTTGAATGTGGATTGAGTTTGCGCTTCCGTCATCTCTTTGAAAATTGCGGAGCCTTGCGCGCCTTGTGCAGACCGTATTTTTTACGCTCTTTGGCTCTTGGGTCGCGGGTCAGATACCCTTCCTTTTTGAGGATGGCTCTGTACGCCTCCGCGTCCGCAACGCACAGCGCTCTTGCAATGCCGTGACGTATCGCGCCCGCCTGTCCCGTGAAGCCGCCGCCGTGGACGTTGACAAACACGTCGAACTTGTCCTGCGTGGACGTCGCGACAAGGGGTTGATTGACGATGAATTTGAGGGTGTCGAGAGTGAAATATTCGTCAAGCGTGCGCTTGTTCACCACAATGTTCCCCTCTCCGGGGACGAGGCGAACTCTTGCGATGGCAGTCTTTCTTCTGCCTGTGCCGAGATATTGAACCTTTTTTGCCTTTTTAGTTGCCATATTTCACCTCTCAGTCGTTGAGTTTGAGTTCCACGGGGCACTGACCGGCATGATTATGCTTGCTGCCGACGTAGACGCGCAGTTTTTTGAGCATAGCCGCGCCAAGGCTGTTTTTGGGAAGCATGCCCTTGACCGCCTTGTACACCGCGAAGTCCGGCTTTTCAGCCATCAGCTTTTTGTATTGGATCTCTTTCAATCCGCCGATGAAGCCTGTGTGATAGCGATAATATTTGTCCTCGAGCTTCTTGCCCGTCAGAACCACCTTCTCGCAGTTGATTATGATCACATGGTCGCCGCAGTCAACGTTGGGAGTGTATTCGGGCTTGTTTTTGCCCTTCAAAATGGCGGCAACTTGCGACGCGAGGCGGCCCAAGACCATGCCTGTTGCGTCCACAACGTACCATTTGCTCTCAACTTCGCCGGGTTTTGCCATATAAGACTTATTGTTTTTTGCCATTGAAGACAAATCCTTAGCCATTTTAGCTAACCTCCGAATTGATTTTTGATCAAGACCGCCTGAAACGGAGGGGCTAGTTCCGCCCAAAAGCTCGCCTATTCTCAAAATTATGCTTAAATATAATACTTAAAAAGCACAATTAAGTCAAGCGTTTTTGCGCATATTTTCAAAATCGGACGACTTCCGCCCCGTATCTTAAACGTCATTTGGCAAGAAGCGCCATTTTTCTCCGTCACTTGCCGCATGCGTGTGGGATATTCCCGAGAGTCCCCTCTTTGACATTTTCATCTTCCCTCGCGATTTTGAATGGAGGCGCATATATTGAAACAGGAGATGCATATGTGCGGGATCATAGGATACGTCGGCGGGCGCAACGCAAGGGATATTGTGCTCGAGGGCTTGAAATTGCTTGAATATCGAGGCTACGACAGCGCGGGGATCGCATTGGTGGAGGACTCGCTTGCCGTGTACAAGACGGCGGGACGGGTGCGGGAGCTGAATATGCTGCCAAAAAGCGACGCGCACACCGCGATAGGCCATACGCGCTGGGCAACGCACGGCAGACCCACCGCCGCCAACGCGCATCCTCACTTGTCCTTTGACGGGAAAATTGCGGTCGTGCACAACGGAGTCATAGAAAACTTCGCCGTTTTGAGAGAGGAGCTCGCCGCAAAAGGGATAACTTTGCTGTCGGACACGGACAGCGAGGTCATCGCCCATATGCTCGCGCTTGAGAATTGCGACATGACGGAGGCGGTGCGCAGAGTGGGAGAACGCCTCAAAGGCGCGGCGACCTTCCTTGCGGTGAAAGAGGGAGAGGACAAGATATATATCCGCCGTTTCGGCGCGTCCATGGCGGTCAGCGTGGGCGAAGGCGAGGGATTTTGCGCGAGCGACGTGCTTGCGCTGAGCCCGCATTCGGACAGAGCAATCGTGCTCGGGGACGGCGAATACGGCGTTTTGAGCGCGAGCGGACTTGACCTCTTCAAGGACGGACGGCGGATAAAAAAACAGCCCATACTCATACGCTGTTCCCCGCCCAAAGACTGCGCCTGCCACATGAGCGCGGAGCTTGAAGAACTGCCCGAAGCGCTTCAGCGCACGTATGACAGCTTCAAAAATTTCCATATTCCAAGCGAGCTTGCGGGCGCAAAAAGGATATTGCTCGTGGGGTGCGGGACGGCGTATCACGCCTGCCTTTACGGCAAGCTCGTGCTCGAGCGGGAGACGGGCGCGCGGTGCGAGGCTGTCGTTGCAAGCGAGTTCGAGCCCGACGCAAACGAGGGCGATCTTGCCATCTTCGTCACGCAAAGCGGGGAGACCGCGGACACGCTGAGCGCCCTGCACTCCTGCAAACGTCAAGGCATACCCACGCTTGCCATAACCAACGTGGCGGGAAGTTCCGCCGCGCTTGAAGCGGACAGCTCGTTTTTGTTGGAAGCGGGCGCGGAGATCGCGGTCGCCGCGACAAAATCCTATTGCTGTCAGTTGCTCGCGCTGTATCTTCTAGCAAAGAAGCGCGCGGGACATGCCGTGGAGCAAAGCGAGATATCCGAAGTGAAACGAGCCGCGCGAGAGGCGTTGGACGCGGTCGCATACGAGGAAAGGTTGATGAACTCGAAGCTGTTTTTCATCGGCAAAGGACAGGACTATATCACCGCGCGAGAGGGCGCGCTGAAGCTGAGAGAGATCACGTACAGACAGGCGGACGCCTACCCCGCGGGCGAGTTGAAGCACGGCACGATCGCGCTGATGGACGAGGGCGCGGCGGCGATCGTCGTGGCGACGGAGGAGAGGGCAAAATGCAGGCTGGTCGCCACTGTGGAAGAGCTGAGGGCGAGGGGCGCGTACACGCTTGCCGTCTCCTGCGTGGGCGAGATAGGCGCGGACAAGCACATTCTTCTCCCCCGAATGAGGGAGGAGGCGCTTGCTCCCATCATCTCGGTCTTGCCCCTGCAATATCTTGCGTTGACCGCCTCGCTTACGCTTGGACTGGACCCCGACAAGCCCCGCAATCTTGCAAAAAGCGTGACGGTGATTTGAAAGCCATATCGCATTGGGTTTTACGGCAAAAAGACAAGCGGTTTGACGGAATGTCAAACCGCTTGTTTCAAGCCTTTGATTTGAGCTTTGATAGAGCGCGATTTTTCAGATCCGCGCCTTAAACTCCGTCTTTTGACGGATAAAGTCCCGATCAGCCCACTTGCTTGATGAAATCGTCGATGGAGAGCATGCCTTTTGTGACCATGAAGAACTTGTCGTTGAAACGATCCACGGTCGCCGCAGAGAGGAAGATGATGTGCTCGAGCAGATCGTCGCTGAGTTCGCTCTTCATATAGTTTGTCGTCATGCGGAACAAGAGGTTGCCGTTTTCGATGCTGAAGTCGAAGCAGCCCTGCGCAAGCGTGTAGTTGGCGACGCAGACCGCGATCGCGATGTCAACGCGCTTGTCCTCGGGGACCTCGAAAGGCATCCATGACATAATTTGCACGATCTCCATGTCGGGGCGCACGGACATTGTGAAGTGAATGGGAAGGTCGTCGCCCTTGATGCCCGCTTTGACAGCCATCTTTTCGTCGTCCCTCTCATAGTGCCAATCTCTTGCGTCAAGCATTGCGATCAGCTTTTGATAGACCTGTTTTGCTTTTTCCATGTCTTCTGCCATAATTGTTTCTCCTTATATTTATATTTGTTTATTTAGGTTAATTACCCTTTCTTTTTTTGTCGAGCTCGACAAACTTGTCAAGCGTGATCGCGCCCATGGACAGCATGAGGAATTGATCGTTGTAGTCGTCGATGGTGTGCATGCCGATCATCAAGAGTTTTTCGAACACGTCGCTGCTTATCGTGCTGTCGCCGTAGATGGTCATTGCGCGATATGCAAGATCTCCGCTTTCGATGTCGAAGTCGAAGTTGCCTTGCGCGACCCCCTTGTTTGCGACGCAAACCGCAAGCGCGAAGTCCACCTTCTTGTCCTCGGGGACCTTGAGAGGCATGGGCGAATACAGCGCGACGCACTCGTTTTGAGGGATGACGATCAAGAGAAAATCCATGGGGAGGTCCTCGCCGATCATACCCGATCTGAGCGCGAGTTGATCGTCGTACTTCGTATAGTTCCAATTTTTCTCTTCAAAGTACGCGATAAGATCTTCATACACCTTTTTTGCTTTTTCCATGATGTCCATGATTTTTCTCCTTTTTTATGATTTATGACGCGAGCGTCACAGTTTGATTTTGCCTTTGAGCGCCTTTTCGATGTCCTCGCCCTTCAGATGGTTCATCTTCAAAAGGGTTTCGACAAGCTCGTCCACAAGCGCTCTGTTTGCCGCGATGACGGACTTTGCGTATTCCAGCGCGTCATGGAGGATCTCGTTGACCCTGCTCATCACCTTGTCATAATATGGCGACAGTTCGAGATTTGCGAGATCTATGCTTCCAAGCCCCAGTTCCTCGTCCATGCCGTAGAGGCAGATCATCTGTTGCGCAATCGCGGTCGCGTTGGCGAGGTCCTGCGACGCGCCCGTGGACACGCCGTCCTCTTCGCCATAGTACACAAGCTCCGCCGCTCTGCCCGCCATGGACGTCCTGATCTTGCCGATGAGCTCCTGCTTTGTATAGCCGCCCTTCTTCTCGTTGTCCCCGTGTTGCATATAGCCGCCGTAGTTGCCTCTTGCGACGATCGTGAGATAGGACGGAGTTTCGCCCGACGCGAAGCACAAAAGCGTATGTCCGACTTCGTGGCGCGCGGTGCGCTCAAGCTCGGAGGGATCCCACTGCTTCACTTCTCCGCTGTTGTAGGACTCAAAGGCGTTGTCAAGCACCTGATCGTCCACGGCGAGATTTTTGGTCTTAACGGCGTCCCTCAGCGCAAGTTCGATGATGGAATCCAGATCCGCAAGGCTCATGCCCGTGGAGCGGACGGCGATGTTGTCCACCTGTCCGTCCGAAAATTTGAGCGCGGGATTTTTGCCCATCTTCAGCCTGATGAACCTTGCCCTTTCGTCCTTGCCGGGCAGATCCACCAATATCTTTCTGTCGAAGCGGCGAAGCAACGCGGGATCAAGCGAGCGCTCCCCCTTCGCCTCTATGCTGTAGTTGGTCGCGGCAAGCAAAAACACGGGTTTGTGCGGGTCGTAGCTGAAGCCGTCCATTTCCGTGAGGAAGGAGGTCAGCACGTCCGCTGTATACTCCGCCCCTTTGCTGCTGCGGTTTTGCGCGATCGCATCCACCTCGTCCACAAACAATATGGACGGAGCGTACTTTCTTGCGACGGCAAACAGCTCGTGCACGCTTGCGGCGCCCTCGCCGACCAAGCTCTTCAAAAATTGATTGCCCTCGGCCGTGATGAACGTGACGTCCGTCTCGCCCGCCATGGCCTTTGCAAGCAAAGTCTTGCCCGTCCCCGGAGGTCCGTAAAGCAAGATGCCCTTGGGCGGACGGAGGCCCTTTTTGAGATATTTGGCGGGAGCCTTCAAAAACTCCACGAAATACTTCAACTCGTCCTTTGCGTCCTCCGCGCCTATCACGTCGTCAAAGCGGATGTTGGGCTTTGAAATGTTGCTCATGACGTTTGTCGAATCCTCCGCGTCCACCGCCGTGACCAGCTTGTAGTCGTACAGCGTGATGACCGCTTCCTGACCGTCCTCGTTGACGCTCTGCGCCGTCTTGAAGGAAAGCAATTTGTTGGATTTGGCAAGCTCTATCAACTTTTGCTGTTGATGCGCGATATTGCACGCGTCCCGCAAAGAGGTCGCAAAGTCCTCGTCGCCGAGATACAATATCCCTCTCGAACCGCTGCCGAGGAAGGATTGCTCCTCTTCGGGGCTGATGTCCTCGCGATTGTCGACAAGCATATACAGCGGCTGATCCACGCGCTCCGCGCAATAGTAGAAGAAGTCTCTGCCGTCCGAGATGATATCCTCGAGGTTGAGCACCTTTCTGTTGTCCTCTTTCATGCCCGCGCGCGGGTCTACGAGGATCACCTGCGGGTCATGCGACAGCAAAATGTCGTTTGCCTCGGCAACGCTTGCGGCAAAGTGCGCCTTCGCCTCGCCCAGCTTGCCCTTGATCTGTTGCCATTTGGACTTGTCCGCAAACACAAGCGCTTCGGGGACGTCCACGTCCTTGAACATCGCCTGCACTTTTTGGTCCTCGGGAAGTTCGACCTCTATCCTGATTTTGCGCACGTCTTGCGAGCTTGTCGCGGCGCGAGAGGACTCCAACAGCCTGAACAGTTCGTACAGCTCCTGATACAGGAAGCTCGACGTCTTGCCCTTGATGGTCCTCGCGTCCACGTTGCCGCCCTCCGAGAAGAGCAACGAATACGGCACGTTTTTGTCGGCGTCGATTTGGATATTCGCAAATTCCCCCATGGCTTGCGAGTGCTTCTTGAGCTCCGCGGACACGATCTTCAACAGATCGTTTGCGCCGAGATGATTGAACATCACGACGTTGCCCGAGGCAAAGCGGGAGCAAATCGCGGCGGGGAACAGCGGAGAATGTGTGGTCGGGTCGATATCCTTGGACAGCGCGGACAAAATGGTCTTGCGCGGCACCGTGGCAAGATTTATGGACAGATCCTCATAGAGCTGTTTGCCCGCGTTTGTTGTGAAGATGATGATGGTATCCTTGAAGGACACTTCCTCGTCGGTGAAGCTGTCGCGGATCCTGCCCGCGTCAAGGACCTGCAAGAAGAGATATATGACCTTGAGGTGAGCTTTTTCCACCTCGTCAAACAGCAAGACGCATCTGGGGTGCTGAGCGACAAAACTTGTCACGTTGCCCGCCTTGGCGTTTTTGTACACCTTGTCCGAGCCGCAAAACTCAACGATGCCTTCCTCGTCGTCCGCGTATTCGCTCATGTCGAAGCGACGGAAGGGAAGCCCAAGTTGCGCCGCGACGTTTTCGGCAAGGAAAGTTTTGCCCACGCCCGGAGGCCCCACAAACAGGAAGGACGCGCTGGGTTGACGGCGATTTTTTTGCGTCAGCGCCATCACCTGCGATTGGAAATATCCCGAAACGAGAGTGCTGACCGCATGGTCCTGTCCGTACACGATGTTAAGCAAGTTTTGGGAAAGCTTTTTCGACTCCTCGACAAAGCGCACAAACTTGCCCGCGGGGTCCTGTTCTTCCTCGGATTCCGCGTCCCTGTCGCTTGCGCGCGCGCCGTCCTCCCAATCGTATTTGGGAGGCTCGTGGGACTCGCTTGCCGTCGGCTTGCCCTGCGACGCCTTGTATTTGTTGACAAGCGCGCTGTAAGACACCGTAGACTTCGGCGGCTCCTCGCTTGCAAGCGCCTTTTTGATGAGCTCGGTGGGATGATCGAAAATTTCGCGGATGACCACCACAAGGCTGATCTTGCCGTCCGCCGCGCACGACGGCTCTTTTACGGCGGCGAAAAGGATGTCCTCGAGGTCGCCGTCGGGGCCGCCCTCGGATATCACGTTTTCAAAGCGTTCGGGCTCTTCCACGCACTTGGCGTACGTCGCGACAGCCATGGCAAAATCTATTTCGTCCGCGGCGTGAGCCGCCCTCTCCTCCTCGGGGAAGAAATTGCCGCCCGCTCCGATCTCTTTTGCCAACTTGACGAATTCCAAAATAAAGCCGTTGACGCTTATTTTGCCGTCCTCTCTTTGCACGCGTTGACGAGCTTTTTCGATCAAAAGCTCGAGAAAGTAACAATTTTCCATGTCAATCCTCCTGCGTTACGGTAAAACCCGAGCAAATCTCAAATCTCATAAGTTCCGCCGTATTTCCGATTCCGTTGTAAAACTCGCGCGCGTCGCGCGATACACTTAGAATTATAGTGTACGCCGTCAAAATTTGCAAGCATAATTTTTCCTTACAAAAAAATATTCCCACGGCGCCGAGTTGATGAGCAAAAGCGAGCGCATAAGTTTTCGAGCGGGGTTTTTTGACAAAAAATTTTTCAAAATCAATTGACATATTTCGGCCGAAGTGCTAGATTATAAAATGTTTTTGAAAAACCCGATAAATGCCGATGGCGATTTTTTCTTAGGTGAAAAACACCTAAAAAAAAACGCCATTTTTTGTTTTTTCGGGAGGAAAAATCAATAAAAACTCGTTTGACGGAGGATTTGAAAAATGACAAAATACGTGTTTGTGACAGGCGGAGTGGTGTCGGGACTCGGAAAAGGCATCGTCGCCGCGTCCCTTGGCAGGCTGTTGAAGCTGAGAGGCTACAAGGTCGCCGCTCAAAAATTCGACCCGTACATGAATATCGACCCCGGGACCATGAATCCGACTCAGCACGGCGAAGTGTTCGTCACTCACGACGGCGCCGAGACAGACCTCGACCTCGGCCACTACGAGCGTTTCATAGACGAAAACCTGACCAAATTTTCAAATCTGACAAGCGGCAAGGTCTATTGGACCGTGCTGAACAAAGAGCGCAACGGCGAATATCTCGGGCAAACCGTGCAGATCATCCCCCACGTCACCAACGAGATCAAAAATTTCATACAAAAAAACGTGGAGGCGACGGGAGCGGACGTGCTGATCACCGAGATCGGCGGCACGATAGGAGACATCGAAAGCCAGCCCTTTTTGGAAGCCATACGCCAATTCTCCCTTGAAGTCGGGCGCAAAAACTGCCTGTTTATCCACGTGTGCCTAGTGCCCTACATCAGCGGCTCGGACGAGTACAAATCCAAACCCGCGCAACACTCCACCAAGGAGCTTCAGGCGATGGGCATCTCCCCCGACATCATCATCACGCGCTCGGACGAGGACTGCGGGGAAGCCATCCGCAAAAAAATCGCCCTGTTTTGCAACGTCAAAGAGGATTGCGTGATCGCCAACACCACCGCGGATTGCCTCTACGAAGTGCCCCTTTTGTTGCACAAAAACGGACTTGACAAGGTGGTCTGCCGCGAGCTGGGGCTGAAAAACAAGTGCGACCTGTCCCCGTGGAAGGCAATGATCAAAGATATGCATTCGCGCAAAGGCGTCACCGAGATCGCCATTGTGGGCAAATACGTATCCCTGCACGACTCCTACATTTCGATTGTGGAATCCCTCAATCACGCCTCGTACGCGTGCCACACCAACGTCCGCATACGCTGGGTGGACAGCGAGGGCATCACCGCCCAAAACGTCGTGCAAACGCTCAAAGGCGTGCAGGGCGTCCTCGTGCCGGGCGGCTTCGGCAACCGCGGCATTGAGGGCATGATCGAGGCGTGCAGATACGCAAGGGAAAACGATATCCCCTATTTCGGCATCTGCCTCGGCATGCAGATCGCGGTCATAGAGTTCGCGCGCCACGTCGCGGGCATAGAGGACGCCACAAGCGGGGAGTTCAAACGCGGCGGCTCGCACGTGATCGACATCATGCCCGATCAAAACGGCAAACGCCTCGGCGGCACCATGAGGCTGGGCGCCTACCCCTGTGAGATTGCTCCGAACACAAAAATGTTTGCCGCGTACGGCGTGGAGCGCATTGAGGAAAGACACCGCCACCGCTATGAGTTCAACAACGACTTCCGCGACGCGCTCACGGCGGCAGGGCTGGTCATAAGCGGCGCCTCCCCCGACGGACGCATCGTCGAGACCGTGGAAGTCGCGTCCCATCCCTTCTTTGTGGGGGTTCAGTTCCATCCCGAATTCACCTCCCGCCCCAACCGCGCAAATCCCATTTTCCGCGATTTCGTCGCCGCCGCCAAGAGCATATCCCGCTGACCCTCAAAGCCCGCGGACTTGTTTCATCGTCGACTTGAAAAGCGAGCGATATCAAAAGCGGGAATATCTCCCGAAAACTTAAACTTTGTTTGAACTTAAACTCTGTTTGCAGAAAAACGCAAGGTCACGCCTTGCGTTTTTGTTGCGATCGCGCTTGCGATCTTGTCTTTAATTCGCAAAATCAATTGCCGCCCGCGCCGTTTTGCTCGGACGCGTTTTTCACTCAAGATTGCACTTGTACTCCGTCCCCCATTCCGCCATGGCGTCGATTATGGGTCTGAGCGAATTCCCGAGAGGAGACAAGGAATATTCCACTCGTGGCGGTACCTCGGCAAAGACCTGCCTCTCGACAAGTCCGTCCCTTTCAAGCGCGCGCAGGTTGTCCGTCAGCACCTTTTTGCTGATTGCGGGGATCGTTTTGATGAAGTCGCTGAAGCGCTGTTTTTTGTTGTAAACCAGATTGCGTATCACCAACAATTTCCACTTGTTGCCTATAAGTCGCACTGTTGTCGCCACGGGACAATCGGGCAACTCGTCTTTTGTCAACATGATCTTCACCTTCCTTTTTGTTGATTTGATTGTAACATGAGAAGAAGCGTTCGTCAATAGTTCAAAAATGAAACTTTGTAACAAATCTATTATCGGATAACAGAATTGTAACGTTCTTGCAATTCGATTTTTGTATGCTATACTGTAAGCGCAATCGAAAGATCGCAAAATCATTTTGATGTTTCGGAGGTGTCTTTATGGCAAACAATTTCAAAAAAGTCGAAGTGAAAGACGGCGCGCGCGTCGAATTGCACGATATGCTCGGACTTACGGGCGCAGAGATCAGCGTCAACACGCTTCCCGCGGGCGCAAGCGTGCCGTTTGTGCATGCGCACAAGCAAAACGAGGAGATATACGCGATCCTCGAGGGCGAAGGGAAAGCCGTGATAGACGGCGAAACCATTCCGCTTGCCGTCGGCGATTGGTTGCGCGTGGCTCCCGCCGCCAAACGCAGATTTTTTGCGGGAGAAAGCGCCGCGATAAAATATATCTGCATACAAGTCAAGGCAAATTCTCTTGAAAATTATACGGCTTCGGACGCAGTGCTCGATTGACGTAAAAAACATGGAACAAGCGCAAAGACGAAAATATCTTATCGAATATCTGCTTGCCGAGCAAAACGCGCAAGCGGATATTCCCGACGACGAATATGCGCAAAAGGGACTGCTTCGCGCGCTTTTCAACGTGCGGGAGCCGAAAGAGGCGAGCGAGGAATTTTTGCGCGTTCAGGACGAATATTTGCGCGAAGAACTGCGGCTTAAAGGGATCACGGACATCGCCGACCTATCGCCCGTTCAGCCGGATTTGTATCTTTGGCGCGGCGACATCACGACGCTTCGTTGCGACGGGATAGTCAACGCCGCAAATTCGAGGATGCTAGGCTGTTTTTGTCCAAATCACGGGTGCATAGACAACGCCATTCACACATTTGCGGGCGTTCAGCTTCGGTGTGAGTGCTCGGATATTATGAAAACGCAGGGGCACGACGAGCCTACGGGCGGAGCGAAAATCACAAAAGCGTACAATTTGCCCTGCAAATACGTCCTGCATACCGTGGGTCCCATTGTCTATGGAAAGCTCGCCGAAAAGCACGAGCGACTGCTTGAAAGCTGTTATCTCTCCTGCCTCTCCCTCGCCGACAAAAACGGACTTGACAGCCTTGCGTTTTGCTGTATTTCCACAGGCGAATTTCGTTTTCCGCACGAGCGCGCCGCGGAAATCGCCGTTTGTTCGGTGCGGGAGTACAAGCGGGAAACTGGAAGCAAGATCAAGGTCATATTCAATGTGTTCAAGGAGCAAGATCATGATATCTACGCAAGACTTCTCGGCGCAAACAACTAGATTGAAAGAGGCTCTCGCATGTGCCGACGCGGTTGTGATAGGCGCGGGCGCGGGGCTTTCCACGGCGGCGGGGTTTTCCTATTCGGGCGAACGCTTCGAAAGATATTTCCGCGATTTTGAGGAAAAATACGGCTTCCACGACATGTATTCGGGCGGATTTTATCCATACAAAACTCTCGAGGAACATTGGGCTTATTGGTCAAGATATATCCTCGTCAATCGCTATACGGACCCACCCAAACCCGTCTATCAAAATCTTTTCGCGCTCGTGAAGGGCAAAAATTATTTTGTCATCACCACCAACGTGGATCATTGCTTTCAAAAGGCGGGCTTTGACAAGAAGAGGCTCTTTTATACGCAGGGCGATTACGGGCTATTTCAATGTTCCGTGCCTTGCCACGACAAAACGTACGACAACGAGGAGCTCGTCCGCCGTATGGTAGCGGAGCAACGGGATATGCGTATCCCGACCGAACTCATTCCGCGCTGTCCCGTCTGCGGAAAACCCATGACCATGAATTTGCGCTCGGACGACAGATTTGTGCAGGACGAGGACTGGTATGCGGCTTGCGAGCGCTACGAGAGATTTGTCAACGCACATAAAAACGAAAACACGCTGTATCTGGAACTCGGCGTGGGATACAACACGCCCTCCATCATCAAATACCCGTTTTTGCGATTGACCGCGCAAAACGAGCGCGCCGTCTACGCTTGCGTCAACCTCGGCGAAGCCGTCTGCCCCGAACGGATCGAGAGGCGGTCGATCTGCATAAACGCCGACATAGCGACGGTTTTGTCTGCCGTCGCCGAGTGACACGGACGACAAACGCTTCGCCCTCTTGCGAACGTCAAAAGGCAAAACTCATTATCTTTTTCGGATTTTTTGCGCATAAAAGCGGTTTGGAACTTCCAAATCGCTTTGCTTGTCCCGAGCAGTCGCACGCGCTTTTATACGCCGCGTTTTGGGCGGCTCAAACTTTGTGATATTGTTTTTCCGAAGGCTCGTAGGCGTTGTCGGCCATTAGCTCCACCTTGTCGGAATAGGGGACGTTGACTTCCGCGCAATAGCCGTTTTCGGATGAAAGCACGCAACCCGAAACGCTTATCATGGGATGAATGTGCGCGTTGGTTGTGTAGGAGTACACGCAGATCGCGCTTCCGCCGCCTTGATACAAGTGTTGATTGGTGGCGTTTGCCTCTTTGACTCTTCCCACCGCCTTGTACTCGCCGCCGCCCCTTATGGTGCAGCCCGTCAGCGTAAAGTTTGACGCTCTGACGTTGGTCTGAGAGGAGGGTTCGACGTCTTTGTTGTTGGCAAGATACAGCCCTACGGGTCCCTCGATGAGGCAATCCGCAAAAGAGCTGTTCGAGTTTTCCGCAATACAGCAAATCGCCGCGACGATCTCGCAATCGTCGTCGAAGGCGCCGTACGACGGACGTTGTTTTGCAAGCGTGAACTGTTTGGATATGGTGCAACCCGTCGCGTGCACGGACACGTGATCGTTTATCTTGACGCCATGCACGGTGACGTCGTCGAGGTTAACGGTGAGCGTGGAATTTTTGTTGTAGTTGGCGTTCGAGTCAACGTTTGTGTTTTGCGCGGACAATTGCAAGCCGTATTCGGCGGAATCGTACAGGCCTATGCTCCCCTGTTTGTTTCCGTCCTCGCCCGTTTCGCTCGAATCGCAAATGTTGACTGTGTAATAGCGCATGGTGTACATAACCGCGTTTGAGACGATCATTCTGTCTATCTTGTGGCCGTTTAAGTCGATCGTCACTTCGTCTCTGATCCCGCCTTCCCACTTGAAGCAGTGCGCCGTGTTTGTGATCTTTTCCGCCTCCAACGTGAAATACGAAAGGTCGCGATAAAACTCGATATAGTCCGCCAAATAGAAGAATTTGTTCGTGTCCGCGCTTGAATAATTGTCACGGATCTCAAATTTGAGATAGGCGTTTTCGGCAAACGTGATCGTGAAGTTTTTGCCGTTGTTCCCTATGGAGTCGCCAAGGACGATCAAAGTCTTGTCGTTGGGAATGGTCAGATTTTTTGTCAAACGGATCATGTCCGACACCCTGTACGCCTTGTAGCCGTCGTCCTGTATCGCCGCCTCGAGAGCTTCCGCGGAGTTTACGTTCGCTATCCCTCGCAAGATCTCGAACGTGTCCGAATACGAGCCGTAAAACTCCTCGTCAAGCTCGTCCAGCACTTTCAGCGTGAACGTGGGCTTGAGGGACGCGCCCTCGCTGTGGCGCAGGTTGTTCCTGAACAAAAGCTCGAACCTGTCCTCGAATTGCTTGACGTCGTAGCTCTCTTCCTTCCCCTGCACAAAGACGTCGGGAGCGATCGCCTGCGCGTTGTATTCAAACTGCTTTCCGCTGACGCTCACAATATCCTTTGTCAGCACAGCCCTTTTGAAAACTCTGCCCGAGAGGTCGCGGTCTATGGCTTCAACCGTGTACACACAGCCGTCGTTGACAAATTCGCCGTCCCCCGTCACGCGGACCTCGTTGTTTGTGCTGAGAATGACGGCGCCTTTGTTTTCAAACTTTCCGTTTATGTTCAAATCTATCCGCATGTTTACGCGGATGTCCAAGCCGACGTCCGTTCCGTCCGTCCCGTCCTTTCCGCTGACAAGCGTTCCGTCTATGTTTATGGAGACAAACCCCGCCGTCGTCAAAAGCGTAAGCCTGAAGCCGTTGAGGTCCAGCGTGACGTCCTGCGCGATCGTGAGCATGTTGCTCAAGCTATCCGCGCTGTATGTTGCGTCTCCGACAAGCACCACTCTCTCCCAATTTGCGCTGTCCCGTACGGCGGACCAAACGCTTATGCCGTTGCTTGTTTCCAAAGTGCCGCGCTTGACCTCGAACGTAAACTGCAATTCGCTTGATTTGAGATAGGGACAAAGCTCTTTTGTGACAGTGATCGTCGCCGTATGCCTGCCTGCGGTCGCGTGGTTCTGTTCGGCGTAGCCGATGTCGAAAAAGTCTTTGATTTGGTCGCGCTCGACGTCCTTAAAGGACGCCTTTTCTTCCAGATTGATGTTGGCTCCCGTATAATACAGGTCGTCCAATATGATATCCTCTTCGGTCAGCGTCCTCTTGATCGTGACGTTTTTTATCTCGTCGCCTTGCATGGGCAGGGGGACGTCGCTGTAAATATGCCCGCTCGAGTTGTCTATTGTGCCGAGTTTGCAGTCGGGCGAAACGGATTTTATGAGGGAATTGCCTTTCAGCGTTATCTCGCCGTCGTTTTCCACGTTGAAGCCCCTGAAGTCAAAATACGTTTCCTTCGCATAGCTCGTGCCTCGCGTAAGAGTTATGCTTCCGCTCTCCCCGTTGACTATGCGGCTGTCCTTCCCGAATTGCGCGTCATATGTTCCCGTCACTCTTCCCGAATTGTCAAGCGTGCCGTTTACAATGAGAGTCCGCGCGGTCAGAGAGCCGCTTTGCCCCACTTCCGCGGTCCCGCTCGTCCAAATCATGACCGTCATATCCCCGCGCACGTCGGAATATGCGACGACGCCGTTCAAAATCAGCTTGCCGCTCAAATCCAAGTCGTGGTCCGTTATGAGTTGCGCGCCCGCCGCTATGGTCAACTCCTCTCCCGCAGGCATGTTTATGTCGCCCGTCGCGGTGTACTTGTTGTAGTTGCCGCTCTCCACGCACGCTTTAAGTTCGTTGTAATCGGCGACAGAGCACTCCCCCTGTCTGATTTCAAAGGCCTTTTTGCACTCGCCGTGATAATAGGCGTTGTGCTTGTCCATCACGACGCGGACGTACGCCGTCCCCGCGCGCGTGTTGTCCTCATAGTCCACGGAATAGCCCGAGGTGATTTGATGATCGTCGGGGTCCAGTATGCCCCTCACGCCGCATTCGTAGACCTCGGTGCCTTGACGATAGATCGCGTAGCTGTTCGCAAGCACAATTTTGTCCTCGGTCAGTTGCTGTCTCACGAAAACTCTGACGTCCGCGATGTCCGTCCCGTCCAAGCCCTTGTCCGTGACGTACAGCTTGCCCGCGCCGTAGCCATCTATGCCCGAAACTTTGCCGTTGTTGACAAACTCACAGGCGTACATGCTCGCGCTTGCGCCCAATTCGACAATGCCGTTGTTTTCCGTCTCGCCGTCTATCTCCACTTTCGCGTCCTGCGGGAAGCTCGCGCCGTCCATTTTGAACTCGCCGTTTACAGTCAACTTCCCAAGCACAAACAGCCTGCCCCAATCCGAAACTTCGAGGGCGCCGTTTACGGTCAGATCGTCTAGGCTGTTCAAGACGCCGTAGCCATAGCGCGTTACGCCCTTCACGTAGCCCTCGCGAAGCCTGACTCTCTTTCCCTCGGGCACGATCAGATCCTCGCCCTGCATGTCCAACTCGCCCTCGACGAGGACAAGATCGTAGGAATCGTTTTGCAAAAACGCAAGCAGTTGCTCCTTGTTTTGCGCGACCGCCTCGCCCTTTGTTATGTTGAAATAAAAGGTCACGCTTCCCGAAAAGAATTCTCCCTCGTTCATCTTCAGCGTGCAGGACGCCTTGCCCACTTCCACGTTGTCGGCGTAGCTCAGCGTAAACCCGCTGTCCTTGCCGCCCACTCTGATCTTGTAAAAGTCGAAGGGCCTGATCTCCTCCCCCGTGTAGGGAAAGGTCTTTTTGAGAGTGTCGCCCTCAAGGACCCACCCGTCGTTGTAGTTGCCCGGAAAGGTCAGACCCGACAGCGTGACGGGATTGTTTTTGTTGTTCTGTGTGCCGCCGCCGAAATTGCAACCGAAAAGCGTCGCCGCCAAAACGGCAACCGCCGCGATCGAAAGACATATCAGCCAAGTTTTCTTCTTCACCGTCTCCTCCTATGCGAGGCGTGTTCCGCCCCGAACAAACAACGCGCGCCATGCGAGTGTAAACGCGCATGCGCCATGCGCGCATGAACGGTATATGTATTATGCGTAATAATATATTATCATTGCGGCGATTTTCTGTCAAGCGCGCCCCCTCTCGCGTGCGCCGCGCCCGTGATGTACGAATTGCGGACGAAATATCGGACATTGTGTCCGATATTTTTGCTTTTGAGTTGACAATCCGCCCCTCGCTGTTCTAAAATGGAAAAAGAAAATCTCGGAGAGAGGATATGTATCATATTATCGTAAATCCAATGGGCGGCAAAGGCAAAAGTCTGAAGGCTTTGAAGGTGGTGGAGCGCATGCTCGCCGAAGCGGGAGCGACCTACGAAGTGCACAAAACCGAGCGCAAAGGTCACGCGACCGAAATCGCGAAGGAGCTTTCCGCCTCCCCCGACGTCAAACTGCTTGTGCTTGGCGGGGACGGCTCGTTCAACGAGGTCTTGAACGGCATACAGAACTTTGAAAACGTCACGATGGGGCTTATCCCCTGCGGCACGGGCAACGACTTTGTGACAGCCTCGGGGCACCCGAAGGACGTGAAAAAAGCGGTGGAGCTGATTTTGAAAGGCAACGAACAGTATGTGGACTTCATACAGCTCAACGACCGCCGCTGTCTGAACGTGCTGGGCGCGGGAATGGACGTGGATGTCCTTTTGCGGCACGCCGAAAAGGGCGGCGGAAAGATAGGATATTATCTTGCGCTGTTCTATGTGCTGGCGCATCCGAAGTGGCACAAATTGCGCCTTACGATAGACGACGGCGAGCCAATGGAAAGAAGCGTGTTTATGATAGGCATCGGCAACGGCAAAAGCATCGGCGGCGGGATCCCCATCTGCCCGGGCGGCGTTGTGGACGACGGCAAGCTGAGCATAGTCGTGGTCAACGAGATGAAAAAGAGCCGTATCCCCATCGAGCTCCCCGGCTTCCTCTCCGCAAAGCATGTGAAAAAGGACTACACAGAGGTTTTCGAGGGCAAAACCGTGCGCATAGAAGTGCTGGATGACAGCCGCTTCGAAGCGGACGGCGAGATCTTCGGCGCGGAGTTTATTGAGGGGTCCGTTATTTCCCACACCCTCAAACTCTTCAGGTAAAACCGCCTGTACGGGCGAATAGCTGCGTCAGCGCCCCCCTGTCTGCCAAGTCATGTACTAAGTGTACATTTGGCTTGTCATTCAGGGGGCGCTTCCTTGCTCTTCATCCCGTACAGGCGGTTTTACACGTCCTTATATTTTGATTTTGTATCATCATACCTTATCCCCTCACACGCGGCGCTATGCGTTATAACCAACTAGCATCCAAATATTGCGGTTTTACAAATATATTATTATTGATACGGGCGAACAACTCTCGTCTGCCAAGTCATGTACTAAGTGTACATTTGGCGGTTCGCAAAATGGGCTTTTCCTTGCTCTTCATCTCAATATCGCCGTTTTACATAATATATTTATGTGGTTTTTGAGCGAATAAATGCGGATACATTTATAAGTGCAACCCCAAAAAGTGAAAATCAAAACGTCAAAATTAAATCCACACAATGAAAATATTTAGCTTTTTAAGCGGATACGAAAATCCCTCACAAACTGAAACGTTTTAATAAAGTTAAACCCCTAGCGTCAAATAGTGCGAGTGGAGAGGATATGATGTCAACGTAAATATAATAGTGAAAGGTAAAACCGCAATATTTGAATGCTAGGCTAGGAAACAGCCCTATCACGAGCCGCCTAGTGTACATGAAGTACACGACGGCGAGGGATAGGGCTGTTGACAACGCATAGCGTCAAATAGTGCGGTTTTACAGGACGGAGTTGAGTTTGGAGACCAACTCATCCACGTCTATCCCATGCACCGCGGCGGCTTGCTCGAGCGTTTCGCCGTGAGCGAGGGCGCAATGCAGGCAATGCATACCGCTTTCCATAAGGACTTCGGCGAGTTTTTCGGAATCGCCCTGTTCGAGAATGTCAACGATCAGCATATCTTTTGAAATCATAGTTTACACCTCCGAAATTTTTCAACAATAGTATACCACTTTTTTGAGGATTGTCAAACGGGAGCGCAATTTGGCAAAACATTTTAGGTTACGGGGAAATTTTGCGAATTTGCGAGGTGGCGATTTGAAAAGCGGCTTGCCGAGCAAACCGCTTTCATGTTTTGCGACGCCCTTTTGTAAGGGTAAAAAGATCACATTCTTGTGGTTTTGTCCTCGCCGATGCCCAGCATGCCGTCGACTGTGTAGCGTTTGCCGTTTGTGTCGGTGACATAGCCCGAGATATAGCCGAACGGAAGCGCGTAATAGCAGTCAATGACGAGGGCGTGAATGGGCATATAGAACACTTTTTTGATCTTGAACGTGATGTCCACTTTGCCGTGCTCGTCGCGGACGTGCCACTCGTCGGCTTTTTTCTTGCCGTTTTTATGCTCGAACGTGACGGGGGGCATGGGATAGGACTCCCCTTTCAGCCAGATCACGTTTTCGTTGTAGTGGTCCTGATCCACGGACTGATTGCGCGTGAGGTTGAAAGCGAACAGGCTATCCTCCCCGTCTATGTCTATCCTGCCCATTGCGGTGAGCCAATCGTAGTGCGCATGGAAGGGATAATAGCCCTTGTGGTCGTCGATTATGCCGACCGAGCGCTCGTTTGTGGTGTACGCCTTGCCGTTGAGGGTTATGCAACCCGTGGCTTTGAAGAAGTCCTTTTCGCTGTACAGGGCGTTGCGGAAGCTACCGTCCTTGTTTTTTGCGAGGGGCATAACGCCGTTTGCGAGGGGAGAGACGCGCTCGAACTGCATCTCGATGGAAAACTCCCCGTTCTTGCCCTTGGTGTAGCCTTTGGCGTCCGCTTTGCCGTTCAAGAAGTCGTTGTTGATGCGATATTCGCTGTGCTTGGTCTTGCAATAGCAATAGTCGTCCACAAGCTGAGAGGCGACTTTGACCTTCTTTTTCGGGGCGATATTGCGCCAGCTGTAGATCTTGTCCTCCGCCTTGTCGTACCAGACGAAGATGGAGAAGCAGATCATCCCGATCTTATAGACCGCGCTGATGAGGGCGCCCTCATCCATATACACCTCGAAGGCCTCCCACTCGGTGAGGCGACCGCGCTTCATGCAATCGGGCATGCGTTTGCCGCAGGGCTTGTCCGCGTCGAGAAGATTGAGATCCTTGAAAGGCGCGTCGAACGTGCCGAAATGCACTTTGCCGTCCTCCACGATATGCTCGGGGGTCGGGACGGGAACGCGAGTATCCGCTATATACTCGGGATATTGTTTCATAACCTTTCTCCTTATTCCATATATATAACAGTTTAGCACAGCGAGTGCGACTTTGCAACACACAAATTGCCGTCTCGAAAATATTTCCTTGCGGAAGCGGAATAAAAGCGGAGCTTGGGTCAATAATCTAAGCATCACAAAAAGGAGGACAAATATGTCGTTCAATCCGTTCAACGAAACCCCCGAAAATTCGGAAAAACTGTTTATGGATTGGAAAACCATCTACCCCGAAAGCTATTCAAAACTCGGCGCGGACCCATTTACGAAAACGCGCGTCATTTTGATGAACGGCACCGAATACGAGGCGGTTTGGTTTTCCCATCAATTTTTCCGCCACTGCAAGGACAACGATCTGCGCAGACAACTGGAGTTTGTGCGCAAAAGCGAACAGCAACAGCAAAAGCGCATCGCCTGCCTCAAACCCAAGGACGAGAGCGTTTTGGAGACCACGATAGCCTACGAACAGCTCGCCGTCGAGCTGACCGCCATACTTGCGCAGAGAGAGCCGGACAAATACGTCAAAGCGGCGCTGGATTTTGCGCTGTTGGAGGACTTCGACCACCTTTACAGATACGCGGATCTGCTTGACCTCGAACACGGGATCAAGTCGGATATGCTTGTAGGCGGCTACACCGAGATCACTCCCGCCCGCCCCACGATCGCGCATCATCGCCACCCCTACGACGACGTGCGTCGTCCCGTCAACTTCAAAAAGTGCGCGCCCATCACAAAGCTGGACGTTGCCATCATCACCGCCGCCGAACAGCAGACAATGAACTATTATATGAATCAGTGCGCGTTTTACGAGAGCGACCTCGGGCGCAGGCTGTATCAGGAGATCGCCATGGTGGAGGAACAGCACGTCACGCAGTACGGCTCGCTTATGGACGTAAACGAGGGCTGGCTGGAATGTTGGCTGAACCATGAATACACCGAGTGCTATCTCTACTATTCCTGCTGGAAGGACGAAACGGACAAAAACGTCAAGAAGATCTGGGAACAGTGCCTGAGGCAGGAGATCGTCCATCTGCACATCGCCGCCGAAGCCCTGAAAAAGTACGGCAAAAAGGAGTGGCAACAGGTCATCCCCGCGGGCGACTTCCCCGAGCTTCTGCACTTCGCGCCGCAGGAGGGATATATACGCAAAGTGATCGCGGAAACAGTGGAAAACACCGCCCTCCGCGAGGACTATGTGGACGTGCACAGGCTGGGCGCGGACGCGGACTTCTTCAAATATCAAAAGGCGGTCAACTCCAACGACAAACTTGTCGCAAGTCATCAGGTCATACGCGCGCATATCGACAACATGGGGCAGGACTACCGCGCGGAACACGCCGAAAACCCCATCCCCTCCCTTCGCTGTCGCACCGAGGACAACATAAAGTTGGGCAGGCGCTGAACGCGTCTTTGAAAACAAAAAACGCTTCGTCCCTTGACGAAGCGTTTTTTTGTTGAAACCCAATGCGCTTAGCTGTTGTAGATGTACACAAGGCTTGAGCGCAACAAGTAATTCGGGGCTTTTTGACCCACCGTGACAACGGTGTTGCCGTCAAACTGTCCGTCCGCTGAGGTTGCCGTGGCGGAAGTCACCACGTTGCCGTTGCTGTTCACGACGCAGCCTATCGTGCAATACAGCACGAACGTCACGGCGCGTCCGCCGAATGTGGGCAGTTGGATCTGCGCGCCCGTAGGACCTGACAGCAACAGCGGGATCTGCGTTACGTAGTCTCCGCCCGACACAGGCGACACGAACGCTCTGCCGTACCACACAAGCGTGTAAGTGGTGCCGCTTATCGCAACGGAGGCGGGCAAAGTGGTCGCGGACCTTTGCGCGGACGTCGTATAGTTTGTCATCACCGTGCCTTTGATCTGCACCGAGCTTGTCCACGTGGACGACGGCGCTGACACGGACGAGACCTTAAGAGGCACTCTGACGCGCTGTTGCGAGCTGAACTGGATGGTCGCATACGCGCCGTCGAGCTCGGATGACGTCACTTTGCTCGAACCGAACGACCAACTGTGCGAGGGCATGTTGACGATGACGTAGTTGAACACCTTGTACTCTGTTGTTGCCGAGCTCCCCATAGTCACTACGCCCGTGTTCCTGTTGTAGGACGGCGTGTAACGCGAGAACGCCACGTTGAGGGAATTCGGGACAGTGAGGCGGTTGGTGTTCATCGGATCGATCGTGTATGTTGTCGCCGCAAGGCCCGTCGCGTCCACGTTGCTCGTGTAGCTGTTTGACGTGTCGATCGCCAGATCGCTTTGAGCCGATCCTATCTTCTTGGTGCTCACCTGCGAGACGAGCTTCCTGTACACGACAAACGGGATGTCGTAGCTGTAATGCACAGCGCTCTCCCCTTCGCCGTAGTTCAGCTCCGCGGTGATGTAGATCACGCCGCCGTTGTAGCCGGGACGGAACTTGCTCATGTTCCAGACAAGTTTGCCGCTCACACCGGATCCTGTCCCCGAAGTGGTGAACGTGAAGATCTTGGACGAATCCGCTTCTTCCGTCTGCACTCTGTCCGCGTCGAATGTCGCCGCGCGCAGTTTGACCTTGAATGTCGTGAAGTCGGACATGTCGGGCACGGTGTAGTTGTAAGGATCGATCGCATAGGAGGTGTTTACGCTGCCCGATCTGCCGCCGCGGAAACCGACGTACTTCCCGGTGGACGAGCTCGAATTGTAGAATATGTTGTGCGTCGAGGTGTCCATGTCGTACACGCTTCTGTCTGCGACGAGCACCGTGAAGGAGATCTTCGGCGAGCCGAGGTCGTTGACGTCGGCCTCGCTGTCCGCGCCGTGAGGCGAATAGTTGTACTTGCCGTTTGCGTTGACGATCGCCCTTGCGATATAGGTGCCGCCCTCGAAGGTGACGGAGACGCCTTGGAGATCCCATTGCACTTCCACGTTCTCGAAGGTCTTGCCGTCCGCCGAGATCAGCGTGAGCTTGGAAGGCAGATATTTGTACGCGCCGAGCTGTTCGTAGCTGAGCTCGTAGTATCTGTCGCCATCAATGCCGTAGGTTCCGTTGTCGTCCTTGACATATTCGTTTGAGGACTCGTCGAGGATGTACCTGTCGCCTGTGTAGGTGCCCTTGTTCCTCTCGAAGATGTTTGTCGTGCCGAGAGGATCCACGACGAACGCGTTTGCGGTCTCGTCCCACAGCTTGTACTCGTCCGCGGCTGTCTTTGCGATACTGTAGCCGTTTTCGCGATCTATTCTGCCCGAATTGATCACGATCGGCAAGGAGATATCCTGCGAGACCTGCTCGCTGACGTCGCTTGTGAGGGCCGCGGATATGTTGAACTCGCCGCCCATATAGGTGTAGCTGAGGCCGTCCGCGTTGTAGGTTGCGGAAAGTTTTTGCGTGGTCACGTAGATGAACACATACAGATCCTCGTCGCTCTCCGTCTTGTAGGAGCCGTCCGTCGAACTGTAGATGACGTTGCCCTCGTACAGTCTGAACGTTCTGCCGCCCCTGTTTGCGATGTAGAAGCGCACGTTGTCCGTGGCGCCCTCAACGAAGTCGCCCTCGCCCGTCTTTGTGAGCACGTGGTAGTTGGTGTGGCGCTTGTTCCAAAGCGATGTGTACAGCGTTGTGCTCTGGGATATTGTCCTGCCCTCGTTCCACCAGCTCTGCGCCATGAGGAATTGACCGTCCACATAGTAGGTGATCTCTTTGTCATATTGCGCTGTGTTGTAGGGGCTGTCCGTCCACGCGTTGACGTAAGGATCGAAGGTGTACTTGTTCTCGCCGTAGGACATGTTGTTGTAGGTCAGCGTGCTGTTGTTTGCCGAGACCGCCGCCGCGCGGACGACAAAGTCTATGGCAAGAGCTTCCTTCTCCTCGCCGCCCACTTTGAGCACGATTTGATCCTCGCCGCTTGACAGCTTCATTCTGACCGCGCCGTTTGCCCTGTCCGACGTCTTGAACGTCGAACCCGAAGCCATGATCTCCGCGTCCGTGGGCAGGTTGTCGTAGGTCAGGTCGTACAGCTGATAGTTGCCGTCCTCGAAGGTCACTTTGATCTGCTTGGGCAGAGATTCCGCGCTGTACGCAAACCTGTTGTAGAAGGTCATTGTGATGGGCATGCCGTTGCGGTTGTACTCCACGTCGATGTATCTGCCGTCGTTCTCGCCCGCTCCGACGTAGGTGCGCACGGAGGAGTTGTAGTTGGTGTTGTCGTAATACAGCGTCAGCATGTTGTCAAACACAAACTCGGCGCCGAGAATGTTGCGGTTGAACACCGTGAGAGGCACGTTGACGGTCTGATAGCTCGGCAGATAGCGATCGCCGTAAGCGTATCTGCTCCAATCGTAAGCCTTGCCTTCCCTGTCTGCCATATAGGCGGCGTAGGCCTCGGCGAGGACAAACTCGCCGTACAGTCTGTTTGCAAACTGCGCGGTGTTTTCGTCTATGCCGTCCTTCCCGTTGATGTCAGAGAAGCGGATATACGTGCCGTTTGCGTTGTCCACGGCGGGTATCATCGCCTTAAGCGTGAAGTTGCTGTTGCTCGTGCCTGCCGCGATATAGCTGTTGATGACGGACCAATCGAAGTACGCCGTCGCCTCTTTGCTTGCCTCGGTGCCGTCCTGCTCGAGCACGACTTGCTGCTCGGCTTTGAAGCCGTCGGCGTTCCTTGTGATCAGCGGGTCGATGGTGATG
Source organism: uncultured Clostridia bacterium (assembly GCA_947625145.1). Taxonomy (GTDB): domain Bacteria; phylum Bacillota; class Clostridia; order Christensenellales; family CAG-917; genus CAG-475. The sequence continues at coordinate 77,824 of CANQNC010000002.1, read as the reverse complement.
GCGCGATAGGAGGCGTCTTTCAGTCTGGACACGCTTCTGTCAAGCACATAGATCCTTATCGTGCCCTCCTCCGTCATATCGCTTGCGCCGCCGTTGTAGACGTAGGTGACGCGCAGTTCGAAGGAAGTGCCGAAGAAGCGCTCGATCTGCCTGTAGAAGTCCGCGATTGACTCAACGCCGTCAAGCTCCGCAAAGTCGTAGAATGCCTTGACTGTCGCGGTGGAGCCGCCGACCGAGTTGATGGTCTTTGTCGAGCCGCTTGCAAACAGCATGTTCGCGTCGCCGCTCTCGTCCGTACGCAGCGCGGCGTACGCGTCGAGCAGGAACAAGCCGCCGTTTTCGTCAGTATCCTTGAGCGCAAGCACGGAGTTGCCCTCAACGGTCACGTCGACGTTGTAGCTTGTGGTGAAGTCCTTGCCCTCGAACTTGCCGCCCGTCGCCGTAAGGACCATTTGCATGCCGACGGCACCGTCCGTGGTGTAAACTCCGCTCCATTCTAAGCTTATGCCCGACTTTTCCGTGGCGCTTCCGCCGTTGACGTCCGCGACATGCGCTCCCGAAGTCTTGGGCAAGCCGTTGAAGAAGTTTTGCGCGGTGAGATTGAAGGAGAGTCCGTCGAGGGAGTTGTTCGCAAAGCCTTCCGCCGTGAAGATGACTCTGTTTCTGATGGCGACGGTGAAGGCGCGCGTGTACTGCTCTTCCCTGCCCGCGTCTTTGACGGTGACGTAGTAGGACCTTACAAACTGTCCTGCCGCGATCTCCTCCGCTGTGGGTTGAGACTTGTCAAGCCAACCCACGGGGATGTTCTTCTTCTCCACGCCGCCTACCCATACGGACGCCGTGGTCGGGAATTGGAAGTCGCCGAACAGCTCGTAGACTGCCGCGCCCTCCTCCAAGCCGTCAAGCACGACGTCTTGGACGATCGAATCGTCATAGCCTTGCAACACGATCTTCGCCGTATAGTCCGCGGTCTGAATGGCGGTGCCGTCGAACATATGGTATGTGCGGAGGATATAGCGATCGCCCGCCTCGCCCATTATCTCGTCTTTGCTCGGCGCCGCGGCGTTGTCCCACGTGATGTCGGACTCGACTTCCGCATTGCCCTCTGCGGTTTGGAAAGTGCCGTGCGTAGGCAAGCCCCATGGCGAGAACACGTCGTAGGTCAGGGTCAGCTGTTGATCGTCGTCCGCGCCCGCGTTTCCGCTTGCAGCCATATCGCTGCCCTCAAGCGAGGTTTGACCCGTGATATGATAGCTTGGCATATGCACGGGGACGTCCACGGTCTGATTGCCTATCGTGGCTTCAAGCGTGACCTCCAAGCCGTCGTTGCTCGGAGCAAACTCGGACAGATCGAATGCCGAGATGTAGGCGATATACGACTCGGTCAACTCGACGTACTTGGGATCGCCGTTTTCGTCCACGCCGTCCACTCTGTACGTGCCTATGCTGCCCGTCGAGTCAAAGCTGTAGGAGCCGTCCTCGTTCTTGATGTACTTGTCCCCGCCGAAAGCGACGTTCGGAGCAAGCTCGATGAGCACCGAGGTGACCTTTGTGGGATCGCCCCACAGTCTGTCTTGCTCGGAGTCTATCGTGAGGAAGTAGCGCTCGGGATTTTGCGCGTAGGCAAGCGGATCTATGCCGAACCACACGTCGTCCTTTTGATGAGACTGCGCGTAGACTTCGGCGGTGTAATTGGATTTGTCGAGCAGTTTCTGTCTGAGGCTGTCAAGGTTGCCCTTGCCGTAGACGTCGCCGACGGACGCGTCGTAGAAGAACTTCGCCGACGCGATCTGTTGCGCCTCCACGTTGAGCCTGAGCGTGATCGTCTGCGCCTCGAACACTTCCCTGCCGTTTTGGTCCAAGCCCTTGTACAGCAAGCCTATCTCCTTGCCCGTCGACTCGTCTTTGACTGCCGCGGGCACTTTGACGTAGATCGTGCCGCCCGAGAAGATATTCTGCTCGGCCTTCTTCTTCGTGCACGCGCTGTCCGTATAATAGACCGCTTCCTCCCACCTCGGATACATCTTGTGGGAGACTCTGCCTCTGAAGGACACGTCCACGCTTTCGAACGCGTTGTACCACTGCGGGTTGAACACATCCGTGTGCGAGACGTTGAGCGTGGTCTGAGTGGGCGAGACCTCGGGGACGGAGATCCTGACATAGACCTCCTGCAAGCCGCTGAATGCGGTGCCGATCGTCAGTTTTGCGTACAGCGGATATCCGCTCTGCGAATAGCCGAGATAAGAGATATCCCTGTCCGCAAACTTGTGTCCGTTCAAGCCCGCGGTCTTTGCGTCGACATAGACCTTTCTGTCCGCGTTGTAGAAGAACGGAGCTTCCACTTTGAGGACTTCCTCGCCCTTTGTGTAGGTGAGACTGCGCTCTTCCTTGTTCCCTTCCGCGGACAGAGTGTAGAACTCCACTTTCGCGTCTTCCGCAAACAGAGTATCGCCGCCGAGGGACGCCGCGCTGTACGGGTCGAATGTGACGTCGTTCTTCATGCTGTCAAACACATAGGACGGCATGACTATCTTGACCTTGCAGGGTTGCGCGACATAGCCCGAGTTTGCATAGCGGCTGTCGCCGTTGCCCACAAAGCCGTACTCTTCGGTCAGCAAGCCGTTTTGCGTCTCGAAGGTCTGCACTTTGAAGCGGTTGCCGCCCACATACGCGGTGACCGTCGCCTCCAAGCCCTTGAAATAGTCATATCCGCCGCCTGCGTTGCGGATGGCGTCCAGCGCTTTTTCAAGCTGACCGAGGTCCCACTTCAGCATCCAATATGCGCTCGATGCGCTCGACGACGTGGACGAGGTGAATTTTGCGCCGCTTGTCCATGTGCCCGACACTCTGTCGAACTTGGCGATGATCTTGGCAAGGTCCTTTTCGCCCTCTGTAAACTCTGCCGCGACTGTCATGGGGTCGATGGTCAGCGTAATGTCGTAGGAGCCGTCCGCCTTCCTTGTGGAGGCAAGCGAAGCGCCCGCGACCGCCTTGTTGTCCACCGTCAAGCCGAGGCTTGAGCTGTACATGGAAGTCAGCTCGCGCACGGCGTACGAGGACGCGGAGATGGACAGCTCGCCGTGGATGGTGTTGGACAAGCCGTATTGATAGTCATAGCCCACGGTGATGTTGCCGCTGTTTGCCCAGCTGTACTTGAAGTCGCTGTAGTCCCACGAGATCCAACCGTGCGGCACAGCGCCCGTCTTGAAGTTGCTCGCCTTGATGACGTAATATTTCTTGCCCGTCGTGGAGTCGGTGAATGTCTTGTAGCTCGACCCCGACTTGGACAAGCCCGCAATGTACGCGGGATACAGCTTGTAGGTGCCGCCGTCCGCGTTTGTCATCTGCTCGGACTTTGTGGGATCTTTCTTGTCGTAGACCAACCTCTTGCCCAGCTTCTCATAGGTGTTTGTGGACGTTTCGAGCACGGCGTACTGCATTGCGCCTGTCTCGTCCGTGAGATAGGTGCCCAGATAAATGTAGGATTGCGAGGAAGCCGTGCCGTTGAATGTCAACTTCACGAGGTCGGGCAGGACGTTGTTGGCGCTCGACGAGCTGCCGTCCGTCTCCAGTTTGATGGTCTTTGCCGACCCGCTGTCCATTGACTCGAGTTTGGTCGCGTAGGAGTTGTTTTTGACATACACGGGGATGGCGTACAGCACCGCGTTGAGCGCATAGCCGTACACATAGCCCGCCAGCCTTCTTCCGCCGTCCGCGCTTCTGCTTGCGGGCGTGAGGTCCACAGTGGACGCGTCCCAAACGATGTATGTGCCGTTTGTCAAGGTGTCCGCCGTGTGCACCGCACTGCCGCCGCCGAGTTTGTTGCCCAGCGTGACGTCTGCAAATTGCGGGAACAGGGAACTGTTGCCGAACACGTCGTCCGTCAAGGTGTACGTCAAGGAGCCGATCTTAAACTCGCGCGTGGCGACGTCCTCTATGACGATCTCGGACGGAGGATCGGGTTGTGAGACAGAGTTCGACTTGCTTGCGCTGTCCGCGTCGTTGAAGGACAACATGTCGCTCGTGTCCGATTTTTCGACCGTGTTGTACGGGTTGATATGCGCCATCCAGAAGTCCCACGCGGGGAACGAGGAGTCCGCCGTGCTTGCCGTCATGTTTGACGTTTGTGTGGTCGACGGTTGCAATTTGTAGTTCTTGCTCGACGACGTGTAATACGTGACGGAGGAGTTGTTGCCCGCGGATTCGCCGTTGACAAAGATCTCGATGGCTTGGATGCCGGGACGCATCGTATAGCCCGACTTGTTGTACTCGGACGCCACGGGATTGATGTCAATGTAGATGTTTATGTTCGGGTTCAGCTTCGTGCCCGTCGCAAACGGAATGGGAAGCAACGCGCCAATGAGGCCGCTCAGGTCTTCGATGGTCGCGCCCGCAAGACCGCCCAAATTCCAGATGGTGTTTCCGAGCGTGGCTTTGAACAACCACTTCGACAACGTGGCGGGGATGGACCTGACGTAAGGCTCGAGATAGTCCACCTTTGCCTGCGTGGTCGCGCCCGTGTCGACCAATCTCTTCAATTCTTTAAGGATGTCCGCGACCTGTTCTTTGCTGTTGTAATCCGAATTTTTTGTGACGGTGTTCAGGTTGGTTGAGAAGTATTCCTGTCCGCTGTCGCCCGCAAGGCCGTCCTTCATCAGATTGAGCACCACGGTGTAGACCATCAACAACAACTCGTTGAATGCGTCCTTGTTGAGGGAGACGGACACCTTGATCTTGCTTCTGCCGTTGTCGGCGAAGGAAGAACTCATGTTGAAGCCATAGGGGTGATACTCGGCGCTGTCAAACAATGAGACGTCCACGGATTTGATGAGGTTGGACAAGTTGAGAGGATAGCTCCAATCGTCGCTTGTCGAACTGCTGCTGCCTCCTCCGCCTCCGCCGCCGCTGCTGCTTCCGCTTGTGGCGTGCGTGTCCGAATAGCCGCCGCTGTACGACCATGTCTGATTGTCGCCGTCATAGCCGTTGACAAAGTCCAGCATCTGTCCGTGAGGCGTGGGGTTCAATCCTCCGCCGCCCATCAAGCCGCCTATGTCAAGCGGGAACAGATCCAAACCGAAAGCCGTGTTGACTCCTTCCACGATCGAGAGAAGGTTGCCGGCGATGTCAAGGTTTTCGGTGAGCCACAGGTTGTTTGACGCAAGTATGGCTTCCGCGCTTAGCGTCCCTTTGCTGCTGCTCACACTGCTGAAGAACGGTCTTGTGCTCTTGATGCCGATCAGCATATGGTTGATGTTGCCAAGCCCTTTGACAAGCGCCTTCTGCTTTGTGACCGTCAGAGTTGTGACCGCTTTTTCTTGGAAAGCGTTGACCTGTCTGGTGCCCACGGTCGGGACGTTCGCCAACACAGCCTGCCAGACCTTGCTGATGATCTCTATGTTTATGTGCGGATCGATGCCGTCCAAAATGTTTTGGATGAGGGAGTTTGTGCCCGCCGTGTTTGAAAGCGTAACGCCCGCATAGCCCGATTTGACCTCCGCGATCAAGTCGTCGGCGTTGACGTAGTTTTTGGTGTTGCCGAGGTCAAGCTCGAAGGTGTCTATGGTGGCGTCAAACGCGGAATCGTAGCTGTCCAAAATGGCGTTGAGGTTGATGGAGCTGACGCCTTTGTCCCCAAACTCAAGCGCAAGCGCGACGCTTTGGATGTCGGGCAGTGCGAAGCCAAGCTCCACGCCGAGCATGGACATGACCAAATCTATCATGCCTCTGTCGATGTTGACGGCGACGCGGCCGCTTTCGAGGTCGATCGTCAGGTACAGCGCGGAGCTGAGCCCTTCCGTGACTTCCCCGTCAGCCGCTTGATCCGCGGCGGAGTATGCCGCGGCGGTCCCCGCAGAGCTTGCGGTCGTCGCAACGTCGTTTGCATACGGTTTGGCGTTCAGAAGCCCCGAGAAGCCTTGGAACTTGATCTTGCCAAGCCCAAGCCCGCTGAGGTCAAGATACAGCGCGTCCGAGAAGATGTTTGCGCCCGCCGTCGTCTTGTTGACAAGCTCGTGCCTGTTGTTCAGCCTTGACGAGCCGACATAATAGATTGACGCTATCTTTGTGTTGACGGGCGTGCCCGCATAAATCTCCAATGCGATGTCAGCGCCCAGTATGCCCGAAATGCCGTTGACGATCAACGTGGCAAGGTTGACGGACAACTTCAGATCCAACGTCAGCGACAACGCCGAGTCGGGGAACAGCACATTGACCTCCGCAGGCGTGAACTTGTAGTAAGTGCTTGCCCTCCACGCGGGTTTGGTTTCCTGCTTGACGTAGGTTTCGCTGTCCGCGTCGTAGACGTAAATGGAACCTTCGTACGAATTGTACGCGGAAGAGGTGGTGATCAGCTCGAATTTGCCGAACATTTCGTTGCCGTCAAACAGAGTGCCGATCAGATCGTTGCACAGCCAGCCCGCAAACGTATCGTCGAAGTGTGCGTCTCCGCGCTTCATGCCCCTTGTGGAGATCGTGAAGTCGAGGGAGAGGTGCGCGCCCACGTCGGGCAGTTTGTCAAGCCCGGACATGATGTCGTACGGCGTGGTCAAGCCCGTCTTGTCGTCCGTGACGCCGTTGAGCAGTTGATCGAGGTCAAGCGTGCCGATCTCCGTGTAGCCCGTAAGCGGCGTGTCCCATTGCCTGTTTGAACCGTGACTTACGAAGATATCGCCCTTGCCAAACGACTTTGTGGCGTCGATCGGCTCGAGGTCGAGGCAGACGTACAGGCTGTCGCTCAGCCTCAGATTGATGCTGAACCGCGTGCCGTCGTCCTGCGTCGCGTCAAGCATAAGCAACAGGTCGCCCATGTCGGGGATCAGATTCTTGCTGAAGTCCTTGCCTTGGATCTGCATGACCTTCTTGTAGATCGCGTTGATGAGGTCCGCGTTGATCTGCAACAGCGTCGTGCGCGGATTGAACATGAGGATGAAGTATGCATAATCCCTCATCATCTGCTCGAGCGTGCCGTGCACGTCGTCGCCCGCCGCGGTCATTGCGTCTCCCGCCGCCGAAGCGTCTTTGCCCGCGATGATGTCCACAAGATTGCTGAGGGACTTGCCCGCGAGTTTCAGATTTTTCAGCAAGGTCGTAGTGTTCAGCCCGCCGAGGCTGATCTTCGCCGTGTCGCCCAAAAGTCCGCTGAGATCCAGATACAGCGTTTCGTCTTTCAGCGCGATGGACAACAGCGTGCTCTTGCTGTTGTTGGTCTTGTGTCTTACAAGCCCTATGTACGCCTCAAGCGTGAAGTCGCTCAGGTCTATGAACGCGCGCAGATCCAGCGTGAGATACGCGCCGTCGTCCCTGCCGAGGTCGTTGGTGATCCTCAGTTGCAACGTGCTGCCCGCGATCGCGCTGTTGGGATTGATCACGCCCATGATGAGGTCGAGGATCTCGCTGAGGTCGATGATGTTGTCGCTGTCTGTCTGCGGCTTGCCGTAAATGGATACGCCGAGGGACAGCGCAAGCGTCAGCTTGAGATGATCCACTTTGATGTACGGATCCGAGATCTCTTTGCCGCTTTCGTCATGCACACGCGTGCCCTCGCTGTCCACAAGGTATCCTTCCGCGTCCTTTGTCACGGCGTCCTCGTGGATAAGCCCGTACATTGTGCTTTCGGGGACGGAGAATTCCTTGTTGACCTTTGCGTACAGCTCGCCCACATGCATGGTCAAGCTGAAGTTGCCCAGCTTGATGTACATGCCGTTTTCGTTGTCAAGTTCAAACGCGCCGCTCGCGTTCAAGGCGTACTTGTCGCCCTTCCAATCGGGATACGCATAGCCGATCAGCGCGTACTCGTCGTCCATGACCAACACGTACTTGTCCGCGTTTGCACACTCGGGATCCGTGCACAGCTTGTACTCGCCGTCCTCGAGGTGGAAGTGCGTGCCGCTGTAATCCTTTGCGGAAGCGCCGCCCGCGTTCAGCCTCGTCCCGTTGTGACCGTAGAATTTGTTGTAGTCGGCAAGTTTCAGATAGTACGGCTCGCCCGTGCTGAATTTGAGGTTGAGATCCAGCGACGGCCTCTCGCCGAACATGTTGAACGTGATGCCGCTTGTGTCGTTGCCGTCCGAAACGTACAGCTTGGGCAGGAAGCCCACGACGTCTTGCAACACTTGGTTATCCGCGCCCGCAAGCAAGCCCATGAGGTCGCCCATCAACTCCTCGTTCAAGCCCACGGTCAGGAAGTCGTTTGCAACGTACAGCCTGCCGAGCACCGCGTTGATGATGTCCCAAATGCTTTCGGGGATGACGCCCGTGTAGTCGTCGTCAAACGACTCGTCCACAACCGTGTTTGCCGCGACAAGCGCCGCGGAAGAAGCGGTGGACGCGCTTGCAAACAGTTGCTTCAGATCCATGTCCTCAACAAGCGCGTAGCTGAAGAAGTCTCCCCAGCCCACGATCGTGCCGATGTCGGACAAGTCCATCTTGAGGTTGAGTTTGCCGTCGTCAACGCCCGCCCACAGATACGCCTTGGCGGATTTTTCACCGTGGAAATCCGTGTCGTAGGTCAGCTCGACGTACAGTCTGCATCCTTCGAGCAGGTCGAGGATGAGCGTGCTTCTCGCGGCTTTCGCAAGCTCCCCGCTCAAGGAATCCGCAATTTTTTTGTTTGCGAGATACAGCGCCACTCCCTTCATGTCGAGTTGCAGCTTCAACGCAAGCTCCAAGCCGATCTTGCTGTCGCGCTCCGCGTCGCCGTTCAGCGCGCCGATCAGCATGTACAGATACTCGCCTATGGAGCTTTCGCCTATGAATTGCGTAAGCTGATACGTCCAGTTGAGGATGTCCGAAACGTTGATGGCTATGCTCAGGTTCGCGCCGATCTCGAGGGTCTGCAACCCGCCGAGCAAGCTGTCCAGAATGACGTCCATTGCTTCCTTCTGCTCCGCGGAGTTGTTTTTGTCGTCCTTCAGCAGTTCGCCGAGATCAAGCCCGAACGCCCTTGTGTAGTTGTTGAAGTCCTCGACGACTTTGTACACGGGGATCTCCGCGGGGATCTTGTCCGCCTCGTCGATGTCCGTAAAGCCGTCCTTTTTCTCGCCGAAGTCCACCGCGATGTACGTCACGCCGTCCACAACGTATTTGACGCCGCTTGCTTTCAATTCGGCAAGCTCGGTCGCGTCCGCGTGGCCGTCAATATACGCGCTCAGCTCGTCCTCGCGCACGTATTGTATATTGCCCTCGCCCGTGAAGCCCTTCAGCTCGTTTTTGCCGACCTGCACGGGGTTTTGATTGGCGTCCATCTTGAAGATGGGGCTCATGTACTCCTTGAACGGCTTCCTGTCTTTGAGCTGTCTGTAGCTGTTGAGATAGATCACGCCGTCGTCGGTGACGTTGAGGTATTCGCCCAACTTCACGTATTTGCCGTCCACAAACGCCCACAGATCGTTGTCCTCGCTGTCCGCATAGCGCCTGTCGGCAAGGATCTCGACCATGCGCACGGGGGCTTTGGCGTATCTCTGCGTGGGACCGTCGTAAACCGCATAGCGCTTGGCGTTCGCGTCCGTCTCCGCGTTGTATTCGCGCATGCCGCCATCGCCGAGCACATAGTTGCCGTTTGCGTTTTCATAATACTCGTTGAGGTTGTAGGATTCGCCGACATAGCCGTCCTCGACGGGAGCATAGGAGCCGTCCTCAAGTTTCTTGTACTTGCCGCCCGTCTCCGCCTGCTTGTACTCCTTCACAAGTTGCAGATAGCCTTTCTCGTCGAAGTCCTTCGCCCAATCGCCGCCGTCCTCGGAATAGAAGTTGGCGTAGTAGAAGATGTCGTTTTTGTTGTTTTCGCCCGACTGATTGTCTCTGAAGTCCTCCGCGAGGCCGAACTCGACGGAACTTGAATAGTCCGTGCCGTTTGTGCCCTCGATCACAAGCCCGAGGTCGAGCATGGGCATAGTGCCCGTCTCGTCAAACAGCATTGCGCCGAGAGTCAGGCTGTACGGGTTCAAATCTTGCTTCAGATATATCTTGAGGTTGGGCAGATACGAACTTATGTTCAGATCGGGCGCCAATTCGTTGAGGAGCACCTTCAACAGCCCCGACGTGACGTTCAACGCCACCGAGCCCGTAAAGATGTTCAGATACAGCCTTGTGTCGTCCGAGGCTTGCCCGTCCTTGTACATGCCCTCGTCGTCGACTTCCGCCGCCGCGAGCGCGTCGGACGAGCTGGCCTGCGTGGAGGTGCCGAGCTTTTCGCCGATGAAGCCGTTCAGCACGTCCTCGAGTGTGTAATCGCTCATGTCCACATAGATCTTCGCGTCCTTGCCCAGCAGCCACTCGAGGTCGAGATACAGCCCCGCCGAGCCCGTGTCCTCGTCATGGTTGTAATAAATGCCGAGGAAGTGCGTCAACGAGCCGTCCTCAAGGTCGGTGTAATCGTTCACGTGGTCGAAATCCACGTACTTGTTGCCGTCTGTGCGCTGATCTTCGGGGATCTTGTCGTTCTGCTCGCCCCACATGTCGATCGCTACGTCCGCGTCGCGTATCAACAGTTGCAACGCGATCTTCGCGCGCGTCCTCGTCGTGGGCTCTGTCTCGCCCTTGGACGGATCCGCGGGGATGATGACCGTCTCCGTGTTCAGCTTGACGTCAAACTCGAAGCTCATGTCAAGGCGAATGGAGAAGTAGAACACAAGCGTTTCGTTGCTCTGCACTTGGAATCTGCCCTTCATGTCGCCAAGCAAGCCGCCCAACACTTCGCCGAGCGCCTTGTCGATGGCATACTGCTCCTTGAGCGCGGCGTTCATCCAAATGTAAAGTTGCCCCGCGTCGCGAAGCGTTTGAAGTTCCGCGCCGTCCGTGACCTGCACGTAGCTTCCGTGGAACTTCTTATACGCCACGTTCTTGTACACCGAAAGGTCGATATCCGTGTCCTCGGCTCTGCCGTTGACCGCGTTGTAGATCTTCTTGAAATCGCCGAATTCGAAGTATATCCTGCCCGCGTTGAGATACAGACTGCCCTTCAACGACAGGGACAGATAGAACAGCTGATCCAAAGGCACATAGTTGTAAGGATAGCCCTCTTTTTCGGTGAGGTCGGGTCTGTCCACGCTGCTGGGCGATTGCGTACGCACGAAGTATTGGTCGGGATTTGCCCTGTAATACTCCTCTTCGCTGCTGTCGATCACCCTCTTGGATATGGTCTGATATACGTTCTTTTTGTAGATATACGCTCTTTGCAGTTTCTGATAGTTGGAGTCGACGTACACATAGTATTCCGCGTCGTTGTTCTCCATGTCGGCGAGATAGTCGGGCAGACTGTTTTCGTCCTCGGTGACGCGCGAGTACGCGCCGCCCTCATACTTGTAAAGGGTCGTATAGTCGATTGGATAATATTGATTCTTGTTCTCGATGAAGCGAGGATCCTTGCTGTATTTGGCGGGATCGAACGCGCCCATGGTGTAATAGTCCGACCTCCAACTGAACAGGCCGTCCTCGACCTTGTCCTCGCTTGTGAAGAACACGTTTTGCACGTCTTTGTACCAGTGCTCGACGGGGACGTTTGTCAGACCGTTCGCTTCCGCCTCCGCGCCCGTGACATAGTTGAACGGGATCGCTTCGAAGCCGGGAGACTCGAGGCTGAGTTCGATCTCATGGTTCCACAAGAACACCTTCAACGCGATGAAGGGATTGCGCTCCTCAAGCGTCCTTACGCAGTACAGCCCCTTGTCGTCCGCAGGCACATACGCGGTGTTCGTGTCCACGATGGGCACGCCGTTTTCGGGCGCCTCGAGCTCATACTCCTCTATCACATACAGCTGAGGATAGTACAGCCCGAGCGGGATCAGGGTCTCGTCCTGCTCGCTGCGCGCGACCTGCCTGTCCGAGGCCGAGGTGTACAACACAAAGTTGTCCGTCCTGTTGCCCGCGTCGTCCATCAGCCTGATGTAGGTGGGGACGGAGACTATCTCGAAATACTTCTTTTCGCCCTTGGCGACCGCCGCGTCGTACGCCTTGCGCTCGGTGGCGCTGAGGTTGTTTTTCATGACGTACGCGCCGCTTTCCTCGTCGACGTAATAGGTCCCCAACTTCGCCTCGTCCTCGGTGCCGAAGTGCTCGGTGATGGCAAATCTGTTTTTGGTCAAGGACAGCAATTCGCCAAGCTGAGTCGCGATGGATTTTTGCTTTTCGGCATTCCCATCCGCCGCTTCGTATGCGGCTTTTGAGGCTTCTATCGCTTCGGTCATATCCTCGTAGGTGGTTTGCGAAGGATCTATGTTTATCGTCAAAGAGGGCGAGTTGACAAACTCGGCGGGATCGAATTGGATCGCGCCCTCCTCGCCCATGAGGATGACGAGCAGTTGATTGATGTAGGTCGGATTTGCCAACAGTCTGACATACTTGGACGTGACGACAAAGGAGGAGACAAACATCCTTATGTAGGACAGGATGGAGTCGTCCTTGATGAGCGGGAATATGCCCTCTTCCTCGGTTTCGTCCGCGCCTTGCGCTTGTGCGGCGGCAAGCGCGTCGCTCGCGTCACCCGCGTCGCCCGAGCCGAACACAGCCGCAAACACGTCCCTTACGATCGCCGAATTGACGTAGACGCTGGGGATGTTGAAATAGCTGAGGTCCACATACAGGCCGCCTCTTGCGCGCTTGTATCTGCCGATGTCGTTTTGATAATAATAGCTGCTGTCGTAGGCGTACTTCTGCCCCGTGTAGCTTTCGTCCGTCAGAAGTCTGTACTCGCCGTTGCCGTCCTGCGCGGCTTCGTCGTAATAATACTTGCCGTCAAATGACGGATAGTAATGGTCAAAGCGCTCCTCTTCGGGCACGAAATCGTCGCTTTCGGGCAACAACTCGTCCTCTGTCAACAGAGAGAATGTGCCCGTGGACATGTAGATGCCCACAAGGTTGTGATAGTCCGCGTCGTTTCCGCCCTTCGTCTGGATCTCGATGGATACGTTGAAGAAGCTGGCGATGTCGTCAAGCAAGCCGATCAAGTCGTCGAACACGCTGCCGCTCTCCTCTTCCGAGCCTCCTTCCGAGCCTATGCCGAGAAGTTTGCCGATGAGGTCCATGGTGTCGTACAACGACATGTCGCCTTCCACGTTTTCGAAGTCCTTGAGCAATTGCGACCTCAGATAGTTGATCAGAGCCATGGTCTGGATCTCCGCCTCTATCTTGATCCTGTTCTTGCGATTGACGTCCTTGCCATCGTCGCCGAGCGCAATGATCTGCGCGATGTCATCCTCGGTCAGTCCGGGCAGGAAGTTGGTCAGCACGGGAGTGAGGTCGATGACGTTTTCATCCCCAGTCTTGAAGGAAGTGTCGAAGTTGAGGTACGCGGCGATCTTGATATGGTCGAGGTCGCCGAAGTCCACATAGCCCGCGAGGTCCGAACCCGTCAGCGTGTAGCTGCGCGCGTTTGAGAATGCGATCTTGACGTTGCGGATGCCGAGAGTGAGGTCGAGGTACATGTCGTACACGCCGCCGTCCGCAACATAGGACTGGTTGGCGACTGCGCCCGGGACGAGCACATAGATGATATCTCCCGTCTGCACCGCAAATTCGTCGCCTTCCGTCTCCGCGCCGCCCGCGATCTCGCTGTCAACTATCTTCTTCAGATAGAAGCCCTTCGCGCCGTTGTAGTACAGCCTGTATTTGGCGTACTTCTTGTCCGTGGGTTGCAACACGTCGTCGGGCTTGAGCGCACGTACATAGCCGCCCGAAGCGTTGACGACATAGTGACCGTTTGCGTCCTCTCTGAACACATAGTATTTGTTGTCGAGGCCGCTTTGGATGTTCTGCGCGACGGTCCTTTCGTCGGGCGAGAAGGAAGCGCCGTCCCCCGACATTTCGAGGGTGATGTTCGGCGCGGTCACAGTCGCCGCTTGATTGTATCTGCTGCCGTCGAGCCCGAGGGACATCTTCAACTCGAGGTCAAAGTCGTCCTTGGTGTTAAGCTCTATCTGCAAACTGCCGTTTATCTCTTCATAGAACAGCTCTTTCAGCTCGAATCCCAGCTTTTCGCTTACGCTGTCGGGCAACATGCTGATGATTGAATCGAACAGCTTGTCGCCGATCATGATGGTCAACAGATCCTTGTCGAACAGGATCGCGAAGCCCAAATTCTTGTCATGGATGTCCACAGAACCGTTGCCGTCCGAATCCTCGCCCGCGGAGTCGTTTGCCGCGACAAGCGCGTCGCCCGAAGCCTTGTATTTTTCGTTGTTGCCCGCGACGAACAGAGGATCGTTGTTGTCTATCTTGAGCAATTTTTCCAACATGTCCTCTATGCCCACGTTGCTTATGCTCATCTTGGGCAGATTGAACACTTCGCTGAGGTCGAAATAGAGGGTGTCGTTGATGAAGTAGATGCCCGCCCACAGCGCGTCGTAGCCGGATTCGGTGACGGACACCAGTTCCAGCTTCAACTCGGAATTTGTCACGTCGTACATGTCCAGCATCAAGGACACGTCAAGCCTGAGGTGCGCGGACGAGAAGCCCTTGGTGGTGGCGGGCATTTCCACGTTGATGCCCGCGAGGTTGCCCACGATCTCGCTGATGATGGTGCCGAAGTCGAGCAAGCCCTCCGTGATGCCCAAGCTGAGGTCCACCGAGAAGCCGATGGTGACTATGGTGTCATAGAATGGGTTGACAGGCATGTCTATGTCGCCCGCCGCCTCTTTTTGCGCATCGGTGAGCGCGGCATAGCCGTCCGTTGTGTAAGGCACCGTCCTCGACACGTCGCCGTCTGTCAGAGTGTAGGTGTGCTGTTTTTCGTCTTTGATATAGTCGGGCAAATACTTCGTGCCGCCGCCGAAATCGATATCGAGTCTGCCGAGTTTCAAGCCCGCTTTCAGCACGCCCGTGGTAATGTCGAGGCCGAGCATGTATTCGCTGATCCCGCCGTAGCTGACGACAGTGCGATAATATGCGCCGTCGGGATCCTTGACATAGCCGTACTGCCTTTCGCTGAGCATGTCGATGTGCGTGTAGACGCCGTTGCGCACGATGTAGGTGTGGATGTTCAATGTCTTGTCATCGATATATTCGCTTGCCTCAACATAGTCCACGACATTGCCGTCCGCGTCGTCGACGTTGTGATAGATCTTGGAGCCTCTGAGCGCGATATGCTCTGTCGAGTCCGTGCCCACGCCTATCGTGGCATAAAGATTGGTCGTACTGCCTATCGCCTTGCCCGAGATCTCGTATTCGACAAGTTTGTACTCGTTGCCTATGCGGACATAGGTCTCGCCCTGCTTGTACTCGTCCGTCAAGACGTAGACGTCCCCCTCTCCCGCTTGCTTCGAGAACATTTGCGTGTACTCAAGCTCGAAAATGTTGGGAATGGTGTGGCCTTGCTCGTTTTTCGTCATGACCACAAGATACGTGTCGCTGTAAAATTCCGTGGAGCTTGGGTCCTCGGGATGATCTTCGAGTTTGCCCGCGAGGGGATCGTAGGTCTCCCAATGCACGGAGTCGTAATAGGCATAGCGCTCGCTTCTGTACGCGGGATCGCTGTCGAATTTTGCCCTGAGTTCGGGATTTTGAATTGCGTCTATCCGTCTGAACTCCGCCTCGCCGTGGACCAAGCCTACGGTGACGCCCGCCACGTCGAAGACGTCCGTCAAGGGATCCAGATTGGGGATGAGCAGACTCAGCGCATACGCCAAGAAGGATTGCGCAAATTGCAACTGGAACGCGGTGTCTGTGTACAGCAAGTACACGAGCGCGTTTCTGTACTCCGCGTCCGTGACGTCAAAAGTTGTGGGGTCGTCAGCCGCAAGCGCTTCGGTCGCCGTGCCGCCGAACAAGCCGCCGACGCCGTTTTGGGCTATCCTGTGCACATAGTCCATGAAGTTGTCTATGCGGGAGTATTGCTGCGCGGAGGCGATGCCCGTCGCGTCAAGATACAGCGTGCCGTCGGACAGATAGACGCCGCCCAAAACTTTCAGACTGCCCGCGCCGTTGTCGCCGCCGTCGTCGTATCTTGCAAAATTGCCGTTTTCGTTGACTTCGATAAACTCGACCGCAAGCTCAAGCTGACTGAGATTGCTGTTTGCAATGAACTCCTCGAATTTGTCCATTGCTTTTTCCTGTTCGCTTGACAGAAGTCCTCTGATGTCGATCGCGGCAAGGTCCACGCTTGCGCTGAGCCTTATGCCCACGCCGCCGAAGAAACGGCTTTGAGCTTGAAGCATAAGCAACATGTCGGACAGCATGGGGATCTTGCCGAACAAGCCGCTGATGTCGTACTCGTCCACTCCGTCGCTGCTGAAATACAGAATTCCGCTTATGCTGAGCGAGATCACTTGCTCGGAGTAGACGGGGATGCCGCGTCTTGCGTACAGCTTGGCGTCCTTGGGCGCGACGGGGTTGCCCGCTTCGTCTTTAAGGAAGTCGGTGTTGCCGTCCGCGTCCGTGTTTTCCTGTCTGAAGCGGGGCGCGTCGTCGGGCACTTTCTCGAGGTCGGAGGCTTTGACGTATTTGTCCTCGTCCTTGACGTAGACATACTCGCCCGCGGGATCCTCGACGTATCTGACTATGACGACTTGATCGCCCACGACTTGCGCGTACTGCCTGTCATACAGCGCGGTGCCGTCCGCCACTTTCTCGCCCTTGTTGAGCGCGCGATAGTTTTCGCCTTTCAGCACGAAGCCGCCGTCCGCGGATTGCACAAAGCGATAGTATATTCCGCCCTGCACAAATCCTTCGGTTTCCGCGTCGACCGCACTGTAGCTGTGCGTATAGAAGCCGTTGACAATGGACATCACATTGTCGATCAGCTCCTTCAAATTCATAAATTCGTATCTGTCCTCGACGGGCAGTACGCTTTCCACGATCTCGTCGTTGAGCATGTTGGCGGTCACGCCTATGCCTATCATAAGATCGAAGAAGAAGTTTTTGTCGTCCTCGCCCTTTGAGGCGGGATTTTGTCTGTTGAGAAGTTCGAACCTTGCCTCCGCCGTGACGACGCTGTTGCCAAAGCGCGCGTCTCCCGGCCTGATGAACAATCCGCTCTTTTCGTCGTCAAGCAACAGCTGATCCGAATCGAATTGCGTGTCCATTTGCAACAGGGTTTGGAACAGAGTGGTCAAAATGGAGTTGAAAGCGTTGGAGTTGAACAGCAAAGTCAAACTGCCAAGCTGACTGAGTTTGCTGTTTGCAAGCCACGGAGTGCTTTGGAAGATGAGGGTCTTTGCGAGGTCGTTGAGGATGGCAAACACCGTGTTAAGCGCGGAGTTGTTCTCCCCCGTCACGTCGCCCTCGGTCGTATTGCCGGCCGCCGCCAATGCGTCTCCGTTTGACGGGAACAAGCCGAGCAGGTCGTAAACGCCCATCTTCGCCTTCGGGCCTTCGAGACCGCTCATGTCGATATATATCTCGTTGTTGACCAAGTAAATCGCGATCTTCCTCGTGCTGTTTTCGCCGAGTTCGTAGGTGAAGTCCACGATGACGGAAAGCTCCAATGCGCTCAGCAGAATGCTTCTTACCTCTTTTTGTACAATAGGATCTTTGGACGTGAGTTTTTGGATAAGAGCGTAAATGCCGTCGAGGTCCGAAAGGGTCTCGATGCCGAATTTACTCAGATCGAATTGCGCCTCAATTGCGAGCTTGAAGCCGTCGTCCATGCTGTCGTCGAGGAACATTCTCAGCCCGAGCTGCGCAAACAGATCGTACAACGAGAACGCGTTTTCCTGCGTTCCGACGTCAAACTTGCCGTCTTTCACGTCGAAGAGGATACGAGGCAGTTTGACCCCCTTAAGCGCGGACTGAAGGTCCTCGAAGCCGAATATCTTTGCAAGCAACGAGTCGAAGGAGAAGCCGTCCCTGATGAACGTCCCGTGCGGATCCTGCACGAAGGAATCGCTGACTTCGCTGTACGAATATCTTTCGGATTCCCTGTAGCTTTCAAGCACCTTGGAATCCGTCACAAGCATGTATGTCGCGCTTGTGGAGTAGTCTATGTACAGATCCAAGGAGAGGTTGATGATCGTCGAATCGTTTTGCTTGTTGAAGTGCGGCACGGCTTTGTATTCCTGCTCGTCCACTCTGTCGTAAGCGCCGTCGTCAAACTTGCCCGCTTCGACGTACTCATAGCGGCCGTCTCCCTCTTTTTGGGTGACTTTGTAGAATTTTGTGCCGCTGTATTCCGCCTCCGCGACGACGTAGTCCACCGCGTTTATCGCGTCGTCCACGCGAGTTTGAAGTTGCTCGTAGATGTCGTTGACTTCGGGGTTTGTGCCCGTCGCGAGGTTGATGGTGCTGAGCGCCGCCTCGATGTCAATGAGGTCGCTGGAAATTGCAATCGCAAGCGCGATGCCGGGGCTGAATTGCAGTTCCACATCCGCGCTGAGGTTGAGGTTGAGTTGTTGTATCTTTTCGATGACCTCGTCAAGCGTCGCGCCCGCCTTTTCGTCATTGAGGAAGGAAGCGAGCAATCCTACGATCACCTGTTCGGTGACCAACAGCCCCAAACGCCCGTCCGAGATGTCAAGCATGATCTGCAATTGCTCTTCGGGGGAAACCTCGGGTTCCGCAGAGGCAAGCGCGTCTCCGCTCTCGGCGTCCGCCGCTCTGCCCAAAAGCTCGGATATGGAGCCGCAGATGAGGTCGGACACGCCCGTGTTTTCAATGTAGATCGCCCTGTCGGACAGATCGCCGAGGTCAACGTACATGGACGAGCCCTTAATATATATAGCTATCTTATCTTCTTCGTTTATCCTTAAAGAAATTGCCACGACCGTCTTGTCGGGGTCGCCGAGCTCGATATTGCCGCCCAGCATGATGCCCAAGTCGTAGGTGATATCCTTGTCCACAGTGAAGCCGAGGGCGATCTCCAAGCCCTGCACGAAGGCGTCCACATAGTTTTGGAGCTTGACTTCGTCCTCCTGCTGTTTCAGCACGATCTCCGCGTCCAGCGCGACCTCGAAGGATATGTTGTCGAGGCGATCGAAGCCCGTGTAGATGCTTCTGTCAAACGCCGCGGGAAGGATGGAATCCTCCTGCCCCAATCCGATCTTGATGCTGTCAAGCCTGAGCCCCATATAGATTGGGTCTATCTTGAGCAGAGCGTCCACCGCGTACGTCCACGCAAAGGTGAAGTAGCTCTCTTCGCCGTTGATCTGAAGCATGTCCTCGGGCGCGAGGTTTGTGTTGAGGAGCATGTTGAGCAGGTTTGCGAGAAGTCCGCTTGCAAAATTGACGGTAATGCCGTTGCTGTCCGCGCCGAGCCTGCCCACGAAGCCGCCGAGTATGTCGTACAGTGTGTCAACAAGCCCCTTCTCCTCCGAGCCGTCCGCGTTCTCCGCCGCCGCGGTGACGGCGATGTTGTTTGCCGCTTCGGGCCCGCCCTCTTCGGACTGATTCTTGTCTCCGTTGCCACTGAACAAGGACATCAAGGAGTCTATCGTCTCTTTGACCTGCATGTTTGCGATGGACACGTGGAAGTCGTCCATAAGATCCACATACAGGTTGCTTGTGGGATAGCCCATGGATTCCCCGTTGTAGATCAATCTCAGCGCGACGAGAGTGCTGTCCACAAGCTCTTGTCTTTCGTCCGCGCCTATCGCCGTGCCGCTTATGAGATTTTCCACTTCCACGATGTCGCGGTTGTACAATTCGATGGAAATGTCCGCATGCGCGAGCAAATAGTCTATGTCAAACAGATTTGTGGGCGTGTACACCACGTCAAATTGC
Organism: uncultured Clostridia bacterium; assembly: GCA_947625145.1. GTDB lineage: Bacteria > Bacillota > Clostridia > Christensenellales > CAG-917 > CAG-475. The sequence goes on along the minus strand of CANQNC010000002.1, from coordinate 58,180 downwards.
GCTTTGTTTGCCGCGCTGATGACTGTCTTGTAATACGTGCCGTCCGAAAGCAGGACGTAATAGGTGCCGTCTATCTCAAAGGTATCGTCCGTCGTCTTGATCTCGCTGAGCGAGATGCCCTCGGGGATATAAGTCCTTATATACAGCTCCTCGCCCTCCGCAAACTTGACTTTTGCGTCCGCAAGCTCTATCTTTTTGTATTTTGCGGAGCCGTCCACCGTCTTTGTGTAGATCTCGGTGAAGTTGTCAAGCAAGCCCATGCTCTCTTCATAGAGCATAAACTTGACGTTGGGCATGGAGTTGACGGGGAATTCGGGATTGAGACGAAGTTTCGCCGCAATTCTGAACCCTATCTTCGTGCCCACTTCCACGGGCGCGTTGATCTGAAGCACAAGTTTGTGCAGGAACGCTTCGAGGTTGGGGTTTTTCTCCTTGCCTTGATCGGGGTTGTCTTGACTCGGCATGGCTTCCGTCACCGCCGCGATCCACTGTCCGAGAGTCCACTCCGCGTTGTCCGCGGCAGTGCCCACGGTCAGCGCGCCTTTCAGTTCGACGGACACGGACGGGACAACGATGTCAGAGTATTCGTTGAACAGCGGCACCACCACGAAGGGATTTTCGTCCTCATTGATGAGTTCGCTGATATATTGATCCAACAACTTGCCTTGGCCTGCGTCGTCCGTCTGCCTTCTGAGGCGGATCTCACGCATCTTTTCGCCGCCCGCGATGACCGAGATCTCTCTCGCGTAAATCTCCGCGTTGGAAATGGTCTGGTTGTTGTCGTTTTTGACGTCGACGCCGAGGCGGAAGGGCTTGTATTCCTCCTCCTCGAGCGCTTGCCACGCGATCTCCGCCCACGCCGTCAGATCGCTTGCCTCTATGCCCACAAGCTCGTAAAGCAAGGAGACGATGCCCTGCGTAAGCTCTATGCTGAGCCCGCGCGAGGTGAGCGTCGCAAGCAAGGTGAGCCCGAACAGGGTCTCGTTGTCCGCAATGTCGGACAAATCGGGTCCCGCCGCCGCCAAAGCATCCGAACCCGAGCCCGCGCTGTTTATGGTGATATTGGAATTGACGCTGAGATATTTGAGGAGCAATCCGTACACGTCCACGTCCACTTCCACGCGGTTCAAGCCGAAGCGAGAGGCGTCGATGAACGCCGAGCCGCCCGCAAGGTACAGCCCGAGAAGCACTTCGCGCTCCCCTCCGAACTTCGTGCCCGTAAGCTCGATCATGATCTCGGAAGCGTTGTAGTTGGTCTGCAACGAGGTCGCGCCCAACAGATACGCGATGACGGGAGACAGATCCAAACTTGCCGCCACTCTCAGCTCGTAGTTGATGTCCATGTGCGTGCCGAAGAAGAGGTCCGTGGATTGATAGTCCTCAACGACATATTTGCCTTCCTCGTCCACGTAATAATATTTGCCCTTGTAGTTTTGGGGAGGAGGCGTCTCCTTCATATCCTTGTAGTTGCCGTCGCCGTCCATCCAATGCGTGCCCTTGTGCCCGAATTCCAGCGAAGATTTGCCCTCGTCCGCTTGGAAGTCGACGCCCAAAGTCAAGTCAACGTACACATAGGGGTTTTCAAGAATGTTTGTGTAAAGCCGCGCTTCCGTGTCCTGCAAATAGCGCGTGGTCTGCATGCCCGCGCCCACGTTTATGCCGTTGAGCGACACGTTGAGGTTTGCGGAATCGCCAAACGCCAAAAATACGCTGAACTTTGCCTCGGGCAGTTCCAATCCCGCGGGGAATTCCAGCCTTATGCCGCCGTTGACGTCCGAATTGTCAAACTTAAACTCCACGTTGTCGATTTGAAGCGTGGTCAACAATTGATCGACAATGTTGGAGACCAAGCCTATGCTGATCGCGTTGTTGCCTATCCTGAATTCGGTGACAAGGCTTGCGATCAAGCCGATAATATCCGTGCCCTTTTCTTCCTCTTTGGGGGCGGGATCCTCCGCGACAAGCGCGCCCGACTCGCCGTCCGTAGCGCTCGGGGTCAGATTGGCTATATCAAACAGTTCTGCAAGCGTGATCTTGATCTGCTTTACGGAGATGCTCTCAAGCCCGGGTGTGTTGAGATAAAGCGCGCCGTCCTGCAAGTACAGCTCGACCATGGTGCGAGGCTCCTGCTCGCGCGTTTTGATCTCTATCTTCGCCGAGGACGTGTTGAGCGTGTCAAGCGAAATGTTTTGCGTCGTAAGGTCAAGGTCCGCCTTGACGTCGAGGGTGAGCCCGGCGTCTATGCTGCCAAGCTCAAGCAAGATGTTCAGCAACAGCCCTTCGTAGCTGTCTCCGATCTTCAAGTTGTCGATAGCGATGTTCAACTCGCCGAGTCTGCTCCTCAAAGTCTGCAAGTCTATGTTGAGCGCGGTGCTTAGCTCTATATGCAGGAAGTCCATGTTGAAGGTCTTCCCGCCGTCTGTGGAGACGGACAGATATTCCCCTTCGTTTATGCCCGCGAACAGGCTGTTGAAGTTTTCTACGTCTTTGATTGTGCCGAATTGTACGGACAGACCTATCCCGAGGCCCACAAGCGGGCTCTCCACGCCGAGCGCGACGTTTTCCAGCTTCAAGGTCTTGGGTTTGCCCGTGCCCTGATTTGCATAGGACAGTTTGGGCATGGGATCTGTGACGAGAGGCACTTTGCCGCCCGCAAGATCGTCCTTGAAGATCATGCCGAAGATCGCGTCGAGGATCTCTTGAGTCATGGTGAAATCAATGCCCGTGATGTTGAAGATGTCCCCGTTTTTGGCAATGGATATCTGATCCACGATCGCGACGACGAGGCCGAGGGTGTCCAAGCCCTCTTCTTCCGCTTCGCCTTCGCCCTCGCTCTCCTCCGCCGTTCTGCCGGTGTGCTGAGTGATCAGGTCCGCGTTTTGCAAAAGTTGAGAGTATTCGTCCTGAGCGGAGCTTCCGCCGCCCTCGCCGTTGATCGCGTTTGTGATCAGCGTGTAAACTTTGTCGAACAATTTGTCGATCAGCTGATTGAAGTTGAAGCCTTCGATCTTAAACTTCGTGCTTCCTTCGCCGAGCAAACCGCTCGCGTCCAAAAACACGGAGTCGTAGTTTCCGTCGTAATAAAGCCCAAGCCGCACCTTTTCGTTTGTGCCCGTAAGTTGCGCGGCGATCTTGGTCTGTCTGCTGTCTTTCAGATTGATCTGCCCTTTCAGTTTGAGCGAAAGAGGAATTTGACTCTTTTCAAAAACAATGTCTTTGCTCAGCAAAGCGCCGAGGCTCTCCTTCATGGAGTCGTCCATTTCCGAAAACAGAAGGTTGGTCAACAGCGTGCCGAAAGAGTCGAGTATGTTTTGCGGAGTGACCGTCTTGTCCTCTATGTCGAGCACAAGATCCAGTTGTCCGTCGAATGTGAGCAAGGAATATTCCTTTTCCGTCTTTTTGATTTTTTTGTAGAAGGAATTGTCCGAGCCGTCCTCCAAAGTGGGCTTTTCGGGGCGAGCGTCCAAAACGCTTACGACGTCCAATTTCACGTCGTTTGAAAACTGCAATCTGTCAAGGCAGAAGTCTATGCCGATGTCGTTTTGGAAGGAACCGTATTGTTCTTGAAGGGAGGGAAGTCCGTTTGAATTGAGGTTGACGTCAACGCCGAGGTTGACGGATTGAAGTTTGTCGTCCTTCACGGTGGCGTTGATGACCACAGCCATGCCCGCGAGGGAGCCGAGCTTGCCAAGGTCTATGCCCGTGATCTTTTTGACAAGATCCACAATTTGCACTTGATCGTTGATAAGTCCTTGAATGGCGGGGAAAACAATGCCGACAAGCATGGAAAGGTCGCAAGGAAGTTCGATCGTCTGAATGCCGTTGCCTTCGTCAACGTAGCGGGCTTTGGAGGATGCAAACAGGATCTTGACCAAAAAATCTTCTATCGTCAAATCGACAAGGCTTATGCCGCCCAGACTCGGGACCGACGATTGCACGAGGGATTGCAAAAGGGAGTCCACATTGTAGCCGAGCAGTTTTGTGAAGATGACGTCCGTCAAATTGACGTCCTTCAAGATCTTTTCGATCTTGCTGCCGAGATAGGAAACGCTGACGTCGTCCGTGTACATGACGTGCACGCCGCCCTCGTCCTTTTTGAGGCCTCTGACGTCCGCGGCGAGAATGCCTTCGAAATAGTAAATCCCGACCAGAAGGTCGCCTTGCTCTTGCGCGCAAAGCTCGCTCAGATCCTCGGGAGAGGCGTCGCCGATCTCGTCCTTTGCAAACTTCCTCAGTTCGATCAAGAGTTGTGAATCGTCCTCTTTCGAATCCGCCAACAAGTCTATGGCATACGCCATCCTCAGCACCAGCGCCACGTCGTATTCGTCCTTCGAATAGCCGAGCACAAAGCAATTGTCGCCGTTTATGTACCTCGCGTCATGCTGATCGGACGCCGCCGCGTACGCCGTTTCCTTGATACGCTGCCACGCCCATTGCGAGCTTACATAATTTTGATCGTCGACAATATCGCCGCCGATGTCGGGATTGTCGGGAAGCTTGGGCGGCTCGTCCGGCAAAGTCTCGGGATTGCACGCCGCAAGGATCATGGTCGCCAAAACCACGATGATCATCACAAGCGCAATCGCTAAGCTACGTTTTCTCATAATTCCCTCCTAATCCGTACACGCGCTACACATGTGCGAATTATTATACGCAATTATTATACCCTATGCGATAACCCTTGTCAATACCCCCTTCTCTCGGACGGGCTCATTTTAATTGCGCTTCAAGATATTGTGCCCCGCCCTCCTATTCCCCCAATGTATTGCGCTTTTGCCTTAAAAAACCCCGCGAAAAACGCCCTTTGTCAAGGCGGAAAAACAAAAAATTTTTTGTCGTTTCAAGCGGTTTTAAGTGCAAAATCGCGCCCTGCGCGCTCGATTGACACGCCCGCCGCTTGGTGCTATAATTTTTTCATGACGTTTTTCCCGGACGACAACCGCGGGCTGATCCCGCTCAAAGTTCAGCGAAGATATCTCCCCGGCTTCGATCGCCGAATTTGGGAGCTGGATTTTTTGCGAGGAATTTGCGTCGTTTTGATGATCTTGGACCACCTCGCCATGCTCCTCGACATGTTCGGGGACAGCTGGTACGGAAGCTATTGGTACTATATGGGCAGAGGGGACGCGCTCACTCGCTTCTGCCATTTTTGGACGTACAGCGACGTGCGGACAGTCATACACAACATAGTTTTGGTGTTCTTTTTGGGAGTTTCGGGCATGGCGTGCTCATTTTCCCGCTCAAACCGCAAGCGCGGCGCCGTCTTGATGATCGTCGCCCTACTCTACACCGCGGCGACGGTGCTGGGCGAGGACGTGCTGGGCATAAGCGGTATTCTCGTCACCTACGGCGTTTTGCACTTTTTGGCGACTTGTATGCTGATCTACGCGCTTGTGGACTTCCTCTGCATGCGCAACGGCAGAAGCGTCGCCATTTGTTGCGCGGGCATCGTGGGCATCACGCTGATTTTGTACTTCTGCTACACCCCGCCCGCAAGCACTCCCGTGTACTTCGCGTTCCTCTTCCCCTGCAGGGACATCTTCGGAAATCCGAGCCTGTTTTACAGCGCGGCGGAGATCTCCCCCGGGGATCTGTTTACGCTGATTCCCTACGCGGCGTTCTTCTTTTGGGGCGGGATCATCGCGCCTTTTGTCTACAACGACCGCAATTCCATTTTGCCAAGGTTGGACGGACGTTGGAACAAGCCCCTGTGCTTTGTGGGCAGACACGCGCTTGTCGTCTACCTCATCCACGTCCCCTTGATGGCGGCGATATGCGCGCTTGTGACCTACCTCTTCGTCACCCCGGGATCTTGGGGAATTTTCTGAAAAACCGCAACAGATGCTTGGTTTTTGACAAAACCACCCTCAAGGCGCGACAAACTCGCGCTGTTTTTTTGCGCGATTTTTTGTCGTTTGAAAAGCCTTTTTGCATATCCTTTTACGCCTGCAACGCGTCAAAAAAACCGCCCGACGGACTTCGACGAGCGGCTTTGAAATTCGTATTTTCGAAAAATCACTTGTGCGGCACGGGTCTTGAGGCGAGTTGAAGTTGCATACGGCGACCTTCGCTCTCCTTGCGCGCGTCGCCGAGTTGCCTCATCAACCTGCGCGTAAGGCGATCCGCTCCCTTCACGCCCTTGATGCGATAGGGCTGAACGGCGTCGGATATGATGGTCACCGCGCCCACGCCGAACACGCGCTGTATGCCGTTCTGTTCGGTTTCCACAATGCGGATCTCGGAAAGGGGAATGACAATGTTTGTCACGGCGGCGACGCCCTTGCGATACACCACCTTGTCCTCGGTCACGATCAGTTCACGGCTGTAAAGGGATATGGATATCCCCAACACGGTCAGCAAAACCACGCCGGCCGCGCCCAAAAGCGCCCAACGCAGGTTTGCGTCGGTGAGGATCTTGACCTGCTCGTTGCCAAACAGCCCCTCGATCTGCGCCCTGAACACCCACAGCGCCGCGATGATCCCGCCAAGCAAAACGGCAAGCGCGACCGCCCACATATAGACCCAGCACGAAAACTTTGCCTTGGCGACGATACGTTCGGTACGCGAATATTTTTTTTCAAGCGTTCTCATAGCGATCTCCTATCATTTCAGACACTTCGGGAATTGCGCAATATGAAGCGGCTCGCATCCGAAGGGGATGAAAGTCCTCTCCAAGCTCTCCTCCGAAAACTCGGGCTTGCGCGGAAATTCGAGGAAAGATTGCACTCCAAACCCCCAATTCAACACGTTTTTCGCCCTGATCTGCAATTCGAAGGGCGGTTCCTCCAAGTTCAAAGGTTTCTCTTTCAGATCGTGCACGACCGTGGTTTCGGGCTCGTACAGCGTCCTAGTGCCCCCCGGCGCGCGCCTTGACAAGACGGGCGCGACGTTCCATTTTTTATCCGTATAGATGTTCAAAATTCTTCTATCCTGCGAGTCCTCTTCCACGCTGTAAGGCAGTTTGACCGACATCAGCACGTTGCCCTTGAACAGGCTGCAACTTCCGTCCGAATTTTCCTCTACGGTCAGAGGGATCGCCATCTTCAGCATGAAGGTGCTGCCCGTGCGGAGCACGCACTTGACCGAGATCTCCTTGGTGCCCGTCGCGACGACCTCTCCCCCCGATATCAGTTGCATGCTGACGTTTTTGGGGACGCGGAAGTTGATCTTGACTTCGGGTTCGCCGCTCGCCTGCTCCACCTTGAACACGACAGTGTTTCTGAAAGGATATCCCGTCTTTTCGCTGATGGTCAGCTTGCATCCGTCCACGGTGAAGTTCATGGTGCACGGCGCGTAGGCGAGGAAGTTGACCTCGTTGTCTTTCAGCATGCACGTCGCCTGCATGAAGAGGGGATAAGCGCTGAGCGCCGCCACCGCGCCTCTTGACAACTTTTTGGTCAAAAACGCGTTGGAGTAGGCCGCCTCTATGCTGGGATATTTGCGGGCGTCGGACGCCTCGACTTGGTTGACCAAAACGAGGTCCTGCACCGCGGAGCAGTCGTCCAAACACGCGGCGGAGATCACGTTGAAAACTATCCTTTCAAGCCTGTCCACGCAGGAATAGTCGCGGGTCTGACTTATGACCTCCACGAGGGATTCTATCATCTCCACGCTTGCCTGCACGTCCACGCCCTTTGACGGGTCGTCCCCCGCCAAGCGAAGGTCGCATGTGAACATGCCCGCCGCGGTGGAGTGGTATTTCATCAGCTGATGGATCAGTTTGAGAGACAGGTTTTTCAGCGAATCGTCCCCTATGAACCTGCCGTAGGTCGCGGGATATTTGACCGCTTTTGCGAGGTTTACGCCGTCAAGTTGCACCGCGGTCTGCTGTTTTTTCCACTTCTTTTCAATGAGGTCGGGAGTGAGCGGTTTCAGCTTGCGCGAGGACGTCGGCTCCACCTTTTCGTACGCGTTTACCGTTTTGAGCAAGCGCTTGAGCGAGCCCTGCGAGACATACTTGCTTGCGGGGCGCTTGTAGGGGAATTTGTCCGCCAACTTGAACCACTCGGTGCAACGATCTCTCAGCTTCTCGCCTAGGTCGTGAAGCCACTCGAGGTCGGTCTCGCGATACACCGCCTCAAGCGCGGTGATCTCCTCCAAAAGCCTTGCGCGGGAATCGTACCAACATGGGGACACGTTGAAAGTGTTGTATTGATTTTTGAAAAACTTTTTCAAAAAATGAAGCACTCTCTCCTCGCCCGTGTACTCATAGTAGGTCAAAAGCGTCTTGACCGCCTCTATCTTCGGCGTCAGCGAGCGTATGCCTTTGGGGCCGAAATCTCCCCCCTCTCTCGCGCTGTTCAGAATGGATTGAAGATATCCCGTGGCTTTGTCTTTCAACAACTTGTCGTCCAATGCGGCGGACAGCAAAAGCACTCCCCGCACATAGCGCGGAAGATTTTCGCCGCTCTCCCACTCGCCGTTTTTGACGAGCCCCTGCAACGCGCCCAGCCTCTTTTGAAGATTGTTCATCAGTTTCATCTGATCCAACAACCAACCCGTGGGGCGGATCGCGCCGAGCGGCAACTTCTTCAGATTTTTGTCGAGCGCTTTTGCCACAGCCGTCTCCCGTCAATTCGGTCTTGCGTATATTTTAGCACATATTCAAGCGGCTTGCAAGGATTATGCGAATTTCCATGCGAGGAAAAGAACGGAAAAATCTCCGCGATCTTCACGGAAAATCCCCGCGATTTTTGTCGAAACTCATCACATATCGCGTTTTTCAAAACACAAACACAAATATCGCCGCCGTGCATATCCCAAGCAAAGTGCAAAAAAACGTCCCCTTTGCGGGGGCAAGCCCGCACGCCTCTGGCAAAAGTTCGAGCGCGCTGACCTCGAGCATCGCGCCGCCCGCCACCGCAAGGCATATACCCACCGCGTACGCGCTTGCGGAGCCGACCGCAAGCCCGACAAGCGCCCCTATCGCCGTTGCGCCTCCCGCCACCGCGGAAAGCAGAACGGCGACCCATGGTTTCACCCCTCCGCCGCAAAGAGGAGCGCCGATCGCCATGCCCTCGGGGACGTTGTGCACCGCGATCACAATTGCGACAAGCACTCCCGCCTCAATCTGCGCCGCGCCCGCCGCGCCGATCGCCATGCCTTCGGGCACGTTGTGCAGGGATATCGCGACAAGCATGATAAGACCCGCCCGCAGTTGCGCCGACCTTCCCTCTTTTGCGGACTGCACCATGGCGACGGAGTGGAAAGCGTCCGCGCCTTTTTTCTTTTCCGAACGCTTTAAGAGTTTTTTCTCTACAAGCCCGAGCAGTTTTGAAAGCCCCCAAATCGCGATCATTCCGCCGACAAGAGCGACTATCGTCAAAATGTTGCCGTGTCTGCCGCAAGCCGAGGACATAGCCTCGGGCAGCATATCGAAACACACCACGCCAAGCATGACTCCCGCCGCAAAGCCGAGCACCCTGCCGCTCACCGCGTCCCCCTTGTCCGCAAAGATAGCGCCCAAGATCCCGCCCGCGCCCGTGCCGACCACGCCCGCAAGCAACGCCGATATGATAAGAAGCAAATCGGAACTCATCAAAAAAAATTATTTTCTTGCCCACGCGCTTATGCGTATACCCCTTTTTCGGACATATATCGACAAATTTTGCGGACATACGCGGACAGATCGCGCGCTTTTTCCTCTTCCCGCGCCGCACGAGAAGCGTACATTTCTCCTTTTCGGCGGAAAAACTTCGCGAACATAGGGATTTTTGTCGGGAAGCGGAAACAGCTTTTTTGATTTTTACGCATACTATGCTCATGAGAAGAAGAGTTTGCATTTTGTTGGCGGCGACGTTGTTGTTCGCCGTCTTGGGAGGGCTGAATATGACTTTACGCGTTGCCTTTGCCGAAGCGCCCGAAGTGAAGCTGATCGCGCATTTTTCCACCTACTACGGGGAAAGCGGAGAGGGCAGAAAGCACAATATCGCGCTTGCGGCAAGAAAGATAAGCGGCGCCGTGCTTTACCCCGAAGAGGAGTTTTCCTTCAACGACGCGGTTGGCAGGCGCACGGAGGCGAACGGCTTTCAAAAGGCGTACATCATCAGCGACGGCGAGTTTGTCGAGGGCGTGGGAGGGGGAGTCTGTCAAGTTTCGAGCACCCTTTACAACTGCGCTCTGCTTGCGGGGCTGGACATATCGCAAGTGCGCGCGCACTCCCTGCCCGTAAGCTACGTCGCGCCCTCTTTTGACGCAATGGTCTCCACCGCGAGCGACCTGCGCTTTGTCAACACGCTCTCCTCCCCCATCACGATAAAGATGATCGCGGACGGCAAATATCTGCGCGCCGAGATCTACGGCGTGGACGAAGCCAACATAAGACGGCGCTCGCAAACGCTGGACACCCTGCCCTTTTCCACCGAATTCCGCGACGACGCAACCCTGCCCCTCGGCGAGGAAGTCGTGGACGCGTACGGCGCAAACGGCATTGTCTCGGAGGGCTATCTGGACTATTTCGAGGACGGAAAACTTGTCAGATCCGTGCTGATACGCCGCGACACGTACGCGCCCAAAAAGCAGATAATCTTGCGCGGCACCGCGTTGCCCGAACAACAAACCAAAACTTAAACTCCGCGCCCATATGCCGAAAAGCCGAAAAAAGAGCTGATTCACGGAGAGACAAAGCGCACTGCCAAGGGCGGAAATAAACGAAGAGGGAAGGAACAAATAACACTGTCAAAGCAAAACTCAAACATACAACCAAGACGGAAAAAATAAAGCAAAACGCAATGCAGAGGAAACGACGAAGCGTAAAACGCACTTCTAATCGGATGAAATAGAAAAGAATGAATTTGCGGCATACGCATTGAATCTTTCCTTTTTCATTGCCTCTAAACGCGAAAAAGGATTTGAGTTGACAAAATTTTGCGCCCGTACTACAATTTTTTCATGTTCACCGATCTGAAAGATTTTTTACAGGCAAAAAGCAGAGAGGACCGCAAGGTCTACACCTACGTGAAGGCGCTTTTCCGCACGGGCTCGTACGGCTACACCTACCTTTGCGACGGAGACGTGCAGGAGGGAGACATGGCGGTCGTGACTGTCTCAAACGAAAAGAAGGCGGTTTTTGTGAGCGCCGTGAGCTACGGCACGTCCTCCGAGGCGCCATATCCGTTTGAAAAGTTGCGCTTTGTGGACGAAGTGGCGCGCTATGGCACGCCGAGGCATCTCGAACTCCTCTGCGATTTTGCGGGCGCAACGCCCGTCCCCGAAGAAGAACTCTATCCGAAAATCATCGACGATGATGACGACGAGGACGAGTACGACGATGATGACAAGGACGAATATGATGAGGAGTACGACGGAGACGGCGAGGAAGAGGTTTTCGACGAATAAGCCCGTATCCCGCCCCGCATTTCGGCGTTTCGCGCCACTTGAAAGGGAAATTCTCATCTATGCCAAACCATATCCTTTCTCGGGTTTGCTCTCCTTGACTGAAACATAAGTACGATCTATGCCGCTTCAACCGTTTCAAAACCGCATTTGATCTCTTTGACGGAACCTGAACTCAAATATCTATACCGCGTTAAACGTAAAACAACCGCGCTGTGCGCTCCTTAAAAGCTCAACGTATGCCGCGTCAAATGTTGCATATCCGCGCTGTGCGCTCCCCGACGGAGCGCTTTTTGTTTCCGCCGTTGTTTCCAATGCGGTCTTGACTTATTTTCATATTGATTTTATAATGTTTTCAGTATAATGCCTTTACGGCTGTTGTATCGGAGGTTTTTTATGGGATATAAAGAGAGCTACGCCGAGTGGGCGCAGAGCAAAGCGCTTTCAAACGCGGAAAAAGCGGAACTCGCCGCCATGAGCGAGGATCAGCGCAGAGAGGCGTTTTTTATGCCGCTCGAATTCGGCACCGCGGGCATGCGCGGCGTCCTCGAACTCGGCACAAACAGAATGAACGTCTACACCGTCATGCGCGCCACAAAGGGGCTTGCCGACTACATAACCACCCTTGGCGAGGAGGCTATGGAGCGCGGCGTCGTCATATCTTACGACACGAGGCGCATGTCCACGGAGTTTGCGTGCAAAGTGGCGACTGTGCTTGCCGCGGCGGGGATAAACGCGTTTTTGTATGAAAACGTCCGTCCCGTGCCCATGTGCTCGTTTGCGATAAGGCATCTTCATGCGATCGCGGGCGTGATGATCACCGCTTCCCACAATCCCAAGATATACAACGGCTACAAGGTCTACGGCGAGGACGGAGCGCAGATGTCTCCCGAATCCACGGCTAAAGTGGTGGAATTTATTGACAAAACCCCATATTTCGGCATAAAAGAGGCTTCGGTCAAGCTGTCCGAAAAGAAGATACGCGGCTTGGACGGCAAGAAGTTGCACAAGCACATCACCATCATCGGCAAGAGCGTGGACGATCGCTATTTCGACGCGATAGAGGCGCTCGCGCTGTCGGGCGACGCGGTGAAAAAGTTCGGAAAGGACGTGCGCATCGTCTACACCCCCATACACGGCAGCGGCTATATGCCAGTCACCACCATCCTCGGCCGCATGGGCATAAAGGTCAACGTGGTCGAAGAGCAAAAAGACCCCGATCCCGACTTCTCCACAGTGCGCGTGCCCAACCCCGAAGAGGCGGACACGCTCAAGTTGGGCGTGGAGCTTGCGGACAAGATAGGAAGCGATATCGTGATAGGCACGGATCCCGACTCCGACCGCATGGGGATCGCCATCCGCGACGACGAGGGCAAGTTTGTGTTGCTGAACGGGAATCAGATCGGCGTGTTGCTTTTGAACTATATACTCCGCCGCAAAAAAGAGGAGGGAGTCCTGCCCTCAAACGGCGCCGTCGTCAAGACGATCGTCACGACCGAGCTTGCGCGCAAAGTGGCGGACAGCTACGGCGTGACCACGTTCGACGTGCTGACGGGCTTCAAATTTATCGGCGAAAAGATCAAGGAGTGGGAAGAGAGCGGCGAATATGTCTATCTGTTCGGCTTCGAAGAAAGCTACGGCTCCTTGGTGGGCACCCACTCTAGGGACAAGGACGCGGTCGTCGCAAGCATGATGTTTGCCGAGATGGTATGCTATTTGGAGTCCAAGGGGCAAAGCGTTTACGGCGTGCTTCAGGACATCTATGCAAAGCACGGCTTCTTTGTGGAAAAGGCGAAGTCCATCACCTTCGGCGGCGTGGACGGCATGGACAAGATGAAAGCGATCATGCAGGAGTTGCGCGACACGGTATTCATCAAACTCGCGGACACGGACGTCCTTGCGCAAAGCGACTTTGTGGCAAGAGTCAAGACCTTTGCGGACGGCAGGAAGGAAGAGATCAACCTGCCAAAGACAAACGCGCTCAAACTCCACCTCGAGGGCGGGGATTGGATATGCGTGCGCCCGAGCGGCACCGAGCCGAAACTCAAATTTTACGTCGCGACGTCAAAGCCCACGCGGGAAGAGGCGGAGGCAAAGGCGAACGAATATCTCACCTATATGTCTCAAATGGTGGAATAAAAGGCAAATTCAAGCGGGGCAAATCCCGCAAACTTGAAAATCAAGCGATACGAAACCGCCGTCCGTTTGGACGGCGGCGTTTTTTTGTCCCAGTCGTTGCCCTTTTTGTCCTCGGCTCTGCGCATTCAAGCTCAGCGGCAAAGCAAAGGTGACCTTGAAAGCGCGACGAAATCCGAAAGGGAGAGCGCCTCTCCTCTGACAAGCGGACTTAGTCCGACATCTTCCACGATCGCCGTTCCCTCCGCCTTTGAAACGCCGAACGCCACCACAAGGTTGTTGACAAGAGTCTTTCGGCGCATGGCAAACGCGGCGCGAATTATCTTTTTGACGAGGGCGACGTTTTCGCCGCTCAGTTTGTTGCGGTCCACGTCAATGCGCACCACCGCGCTGTCCACGCTCGGCATGGGATAAAACATCTTTTTGCCGACCGCGCGCGTGATACGCGCGTTGCCCGCCGCCTGCACCGCAAGGGATATGGAGGAGTAGTCAGGACTGCCCACGTTTGCGACCAAGCGATCCGCAACTTCCTTTTGCACCATCACCGTCAAGGACAGCGAGGGAAGCTCGCTCTCCAAAAAGCGCAAGATCATGGGCGTTGTCACGTAATACGGCAGATTTGCGACCACCTTGAACGGACAGCCGACAATTGCCGTCAACTCCTCGTCCGTCATGCGCAGGATATCGCGGAACACGACTTCCGCGTTTTCAATTCCTTTCAAGGACAGATCGAGCACGGGGGCGAGGTTTTTGTCCACCTCAAAGGATATCACCCTTTTTGCCGTTGCGGCAAGCGCGCGCGTAAGCGTGCCCGCGCCCGTGCCTATCTCGATCACGACGTCCTCGCTTGTCACGCCGCTGTCCGCGACAATGGCGCAAAGGAGGTTGCCGTCGGTGATGAAATTTTGCCCGAGCGCTTTGTTGAAGCGAAAGCCGCTTGCCTTTAAGATGTCCTTAAGATCCAGATCTTCACTCATGAGTCCGTATAAATTCGTCCCGCCCGCGCAAGCTAATTCCGTACCGATGAAAAACGGATAGGTACAAGCGAGCGGAAGGCGAAGCAGTGTGCGGAACCTTCCGCAATGCATTTTTGTCTTGTTGCGTCTTTGTGAACAGGGTCAATAGACCGTATCCTCGCGTATGGTCTCGCGCACCCTGAACTTTGCGCCCGTCGTGGCGACGAGCTGTCTGCAAGCCTCTATCTCCTCTTCTCCTATGAAGTCCACAACGCTCATGGTCGTGTCTATCCCCTGCTCCACGCAGCCCTTTGCGAAGTCGAGCATGGCGTAAAACGCCGCCTCGCCGAACTTGCTTCGGCATATCTCCTGATACAGCTCCGCCGTGGACGCGTTGAGGGATATGGACACGCAGTCGATGTAGGACGCAATCAGTTTGGGCACGTCGTCGCGCTTGTTGATAAGCCCGCCCAGCCCGTTGGTGTTGAGCCGCGTGCGACAGCCATTGTGCTTGAGCCAAGGCCCCACTTGCGACATCATGGACAGATTGCAAGTCGGCTCCCCGAATCCGCAAAAGACCACCTCTTTGTAGGACGAAAGCGGAAACAGCCCGATGTCCTCTTTCAGCTCGTCGAAAGTGGGCTCTTTGAGCAATCTGAGGTCGCTCCCGCCCACGCCGTTTTTCACGTTGCGAATGCAAAATTCGCAGCGATTGGGACAGCGGTTTGTGAGATTGAGATAAAGGCTGTCCCCAAATTCATATACGTAGTTGTTTGTCATTCTATCTTCTCCAACGCAGAGTCATACAAGCAAAACTCGGACTTTATCCTCTCATTTCATGCGGATAAACAGCTGTTTTGCGTTGTAAGTGGTGATCTCCTCTATTTCCTCGCGGCTTAGGTGTAAAACCTCTGCCGCCTTGTCCGCGACAAGTGATATATACTTCGGCTCGTTGACTTCCCCCCTGTGCGGGACGGGAGTCATGTACGGACAATCCGTCTCCAGCACAAGCCTGTCGCGCGGGACCGCCGCCAACGCCTCGAGGTTGTGTACGGCGTTTTTGAATGTGATCGCGCCCCCGAACGCATAGAAGCAATCGAAGCGGTCGAATTGTTTGACCATCTCCGCCGAGCCCGAATAGCAGTGCAACAACACGCCGCTTGTGAGGTACGCGCTCATTTCGGAAAGCGTCCTCCTCGCCTCCTCGTAGGCGTCGCGTATGTGCAACACAACGGGAAGCCCCAAAGTGCAAGCCAGCTCGATCTGCTCGCTCATCGCGCCCTTTTGTATCGCGTGCGGGCTGAGGTCGTAGTGATAGTCCAGCCCTATCTCGCCTATCGCCACGACTTTTTTTGAGGAAGAAAGGGTCGCGAGGCGCTCGTACGCGTCATAGTCCGCGGAAGTCGCGTCATGCGGATGTATGCCTATCGCGGCATAAAGAGAGTCGAAGCGCTCCGCCTGCTTGACGGCAAGCTCGCTCGATGGCATGTCATAGCCCACGCAGACTGCGCTCTCTATCCCGTCGTCCTTGAAGGACGCAACAATCTGTTCCGCCCTGTCCGACAGCTTTTCGTCATTCAGATGGCAATGTGTGTCGATCAGCATCATCTCACCGTCGCGCCGCTCGGCACGTCCTTTTTGGGGGATATTATCACGACGTCCTCGCCGTCCTCGCCGTCGTAGCACGCGCAAAGTATCATGCCCTGACTCTCTATGCCCCTGAGTTTTGCGGGCTTGAGATTGGTGACGACGACAACTTCCATGCCTATTGTTTCTTCGGGCGTATAGTGCTTTGCTATCCCGCTGACGATCGTCCTCTCCTCCTCTCCTATCCGCACGCGGAATTTGAGGAGTTTGTCCGACTTTTCCACCTTTTCGGCGGCGACTATCTTGCCCACTTGAAGCCTTATCTTTGCAAAATCATCTATGGTGATCTGAGATATATCCATGACGTTGTCCGCCTCCTTTTTTCTTTCCTCGCGCGGGGCTTCCTTCTTTTGCGCGGGAGCCTCTTCCTCGCCGAGCAAGCCGCGCTCGATCAAGGACTTCTTTATGCTCTCCCAATCAAGCCGCACAAACAGATATTCGGGCTTTTGCGCCACCCGCACCTTCCCGAGCACGCCAAAACGATTCAGATCATCATAACCTCTGGGCTCCGCGCCGCACTGCGCGAGCGCCTTCTCTGCCGCGGCGGGCATGAAGGGCGTCAGCAGTTCTGACAAAATGGCGATGGATTCCAACAGCTCGTGAAGCACGGTCTCCAACCTGTCCCTTTTGCTCTCGTCCTTGGCGAGCGCCCAAGGCGTGGTCTCGTCGATATACTTGTTCGCGCGCCTCAGCGCGGTAAATATCTCGGAGGCCGCCTCTGCGGCTTTGAAGTCCTCCAATGCGCCGAACGCCTTGTCGCGGACCGCGGACACGACGCTTTCAAGTTCCGCGTCCACGTCCTCGTGCGCGCCCTTGTCCTCCACGACTCCGCCGAAATACTTGTTTGCCATTGCGACAGTGCGCTGGACGAGGTTGCCGTAGACGTTGACAAGCTCGCTGTTTACGACTTCCGTCACCTGCTCCCAACTTATCAAGCCGTCGTTGTCGAAGGGCATTTGCGACAGCATGAAGTATCTTGTCGCGTCTACGCCGAACACTTCCGCGAGGTCGTCCGCGTAGATCACGTTGCCCTTTGATTTGGACATCTTTCCGCCGTTTTGCAACAGCCACGGATGCCCGTATATCCTCTTCGGCAGGGGCAAGCCAAGCGCCATAAGGAATATGGGCCAATATATCACGTGGAAGCGCACGATATCCTTGCCTATGATATGCACGTCCGCGGGCCAGAGCCTCTCGAAGTCCTCGTCGCTGCCGTCCACTCCGTAGCCTATGCCCGTGATATAGTTTGTAAGTGCGTCCAGCCACACGTACACGACGTGCTTCGGGTCGAAATCCACGGGTATGCCCCAGCTGAACGACGAGCGGGACACGCAAAGGTCCTGAAGCCCGGGCTTCAAAAAGTTGTTGACCATCTCGTTTTTGCGCGAAAGAGGGAGGATAAATTCGGGGTGCTCGTCATAATACTTCGTCAACCTGTCGGCATACTTGCTCATGGCAAAGAAATACGCCTCCTCTTCCGCCATCTTGACCTCTCTGCCGCAATCGGGGCATTTGCCGTCCACAAGCTGACTTTCCGTCCAAAAGGACTCGCACGGCGTGCAATACCACCCGCTGTACTTGCCCTTGTAGATGTCGCCCTGCTCGTACAGTTTGCGGAAGATCTTTTTCACCTGCTCCTCGTGGCGTTCGTCCGTGGTACGGACAAACTTGTCGTACGAGGCGCCCATAAGATCCCAAATCCGCTTGATGTCCCTTGCAACGCCGTCCACGAATTGCTTGGGAGAGACTCCCGCCGCCTGCGCTTTTTGCTCTATCTTTTCGCCGTGCTCGTCCGTGCCCGTTTGGAAGAACACGTCGTAGCCCTGCATACGCTTTGCGCGCGCGACGAGATCCGCAAGCACGACCTCGTAGGTGTTGCCCACGTGCGGCTTGCCCGACGTATATGTGATCGCCGTTGTCAAATAAAACTTCTTTTTGTCTTTCTTGTCCATATGCTCCTCGATTGAACTTGTTTTGCCTTTTTTCGGCGCAAGATCAACCCCTATAATATTTGACTTCCGTCCACGTGCGCACGCCGAGGTCCGCGTTCAGTCTGTACGGCAACTCGACTTTGCGAAGGTCGGGACACTCTGCAAACACGTTTGCGCCAATATACGTCACGCTTGACGGGATATAGGCGGTTTTCAACATCTTGCAACCTTTGAACGCCTCTTCTCCCAAAGACTTAACGCCGTCGGGGACGCGAATGTCCGTAAAACTTTCGCATGCGCAAAACGCGTTTGCCCCTATGCTGATCACGCCGCGCATTCTGGGGATATCATTCAAACTTATGCAATACAAAAACGCCTCGTCGCACACAGAAGACACGCTGTCGGGAATGGTGACGGACCTGAGCGCGGCGCACCCCGAAAAGACGCCTTTGTCTATGTCCTTTACGCCGTCGGGAATGGCGATCGACGGCAAATTGTCGCAATCCTCAAACGCTTTCTCTCCTATTGTTCTGACGCTCTTCGGAAGATAGACGCTCACCAGATTCAAACAACCCGAAAACGCGCATTTGTCGATTTTTGTCACTCCCTCGGGGATTGTGACGGACTCTAAGGTCGAACAACTCACAAACGCTTGAAATCCGATCTCCGTCACGCCCTGCGGAATTGTGACGTCGCGACCCCTGCCCTTGTATTTTACAAGCACTGTGCCGACGATCTCAAATTCATTCGCGTCATAGGCGGAAATCCTCGGAGCCGAGGACGCGTGGGAAGAGGCTCCGCTTTCGTGCCTTGCGCTTGGCGCGTATCCCCCGCCGATCGAACTTCTTGCGGGCGCGGCCTGTCTTGCCGCGGACGGGGCGGGACGCTGTTGCGAGGAAGACGCGCTTCCTCTTTGTTGCGTTGCGCCGCTCTGCGCGCTTGCCCCGTTGGACGCTCCGAACACGGACGCGTCGAAGCCGTAGACCGAACCGAGCATAAGTTTTGCCTCCTCGCTGCCCATCGCCGCCGCAAGCGAAAACTTCGAGAACGCGCCCTCTCTGTCCCCGCTCAACAACAGCCTTTGACCTTCTTCATAAAGTTGTGCCGCAGTTTGCATATTTTGTTTCTCCTTATTTGTCTGTATTTTCGTTTTTGTTGTAGGCGTTTTGATTTTCGTTTTATATGTTTATATGTCCGTTGTTTTTGCCCGCATCACGCTCTATGCCGCGTTTCCGCTCCCGCGATCAATAGAGCACGACGTCGGCGGAAGTCCCCGAACCCAAGATCCCGTACCATTTGAATTTTTTCGGGAGCCGAACGGTCTTAAGCGCGGGGCAGTCCTTAAACAGACAGCGATATTCGACAGTCCCGTAGCGGTCCTCTTGATCGTCGTACACCTCGACCTCATGGCCGATTTCGGTCACGCTTTCGGGGATGTCGACAGAGGTCAGATTCTTGCACCTGTCAAATGCGTTCACTTCTATGCTTGTTACGCTGTTTGGGATGAGGATCTCCCGCAAGCCTTCGCACCCGCAAAAGGCTTCTATTCCTATGCTCGTCACGCTGTTCGGAATGACGACGCTCTTCAAATGCGAGCAATTGAAAAACGCCCGCGCCCCTATGCTTGTGACATATTCGGGTATCACGCTTGTTTGACAACCCGCGACAAGTCTGTTTGTGGCGGTCTCTATCACGCAGTTTCCGTCCGACTTGTATTTGGGATTTCCCTCCTCGACCACGACGCTGTCGATATCCGTCAAAGGAAGCGCCGCTTCCCCGATATTCGTCAAAGACGAGGGAATGATCAATCTGCCAACGATGTGGCAATCTTCAAACGCAAAGTCCCCTATGCTTGTCACTCGCAAGGGAAGCTCCGCCATCTCGAGAGCGCTGTTTTCAAACGCGCCTTCCCCGATGAAGGTCACGCCGCTTGGCAGGACGGCGGACGTCAGATCCGCGCATTCGCTGAACGTCCACGCTTCGATCTTTGTCACGCCCTCGGGTATCGCAACCGACGTCAAGCCGCTCCTTGCAAACGCCCCATTCCCTATCTCCGTAACGCTGTTTGGAATGACGACCGACTTCAGATCTTTGCAATCGCTGAACGTCCAAGCCTCGATCTTTGTCACGCTCGCGGGGAGGGTCATGGACGTCAAGCCGCTTTTTGCAAACGCAAAACCGCCGATCTCGGTCACGCTGTCGGGGAGGACCAAACTTGTCAGGCTTGCGCACGCGGAAAACGCGGACTTTCCTATCCTCGTCAATCCGTTTGGAATGAGGACGGACGTCAGATTTTTGCAATTTTCAAACGCGTTTTCGCCAATCTCGATCATGCCATCGGGTAGGGTCACGGATTTCAGCCCCTCGCATCCGCCGCACCAATTGCCGAACGCCTCTTCGCCTATCTCGGTCACGCCCGCGGGGATGAGGACGTCGCCGCCCTCGCCCTTGTATCGCACAAGCGTGGAGCCTTCGATCTCAAACTCGTTTCTGTCGTAATTTTCAAGCGTAGTCACATTTTTCTCCTGAATTTTTTGGTTATATTTGTTTGATTTTTGATATCGCAATGTCGTTGCGCCCGCTCGTCAATAGTAGGCGACCTGTTCGTCCGTCAAGCCAAGCTCGGAGGGCGTATACTTGAACCCTTTGGGGAGCCTGACCGTCTGCAAGTTGTCGCAATCCTCGAAAATCGCGCGGCGCTCGATCTTCACTTGCAGTTGATGAGGCGCGCCCATATGATCGTAAACCTCTTCCCAATCGACGTCCACATGGCCCATCTCTTCCACGCCGTAGGGAATGGTCATCTCCCTCAGGCTCGCGCAATGCCCGAACGCCTTGAAATCTATGCGCTTCACGCTTTCGGGGATGTCGATCTCCTCCAACTTCACGCAACCGTAAAACGCGTTCATTCCGATCTCGGTCACGCCCTCGGGAAGGACGACGGACGTCAGACTTTTGCAATCCTCAAACGCGCTCATCTCGATCTTGGTCAAGCCCGCAGGCAAAACCACGGACGTCAGATTTTCGCAACGCTCGAACGCGCATCTTTCTATCTCCGTCACGCCGTTCGGAATGACGACGGAGCTCAAACTTTTGCACCCGTAAAACGCCATGCCGCCGATTTTTGTCACGCGCTCGGGCAGGACGGCGATATCCAAATTCTCGCAACAGTAAAACGCCATGCCGCCTATCCGCATCAAACATTCGGGGAGGATCAGCGACACAAGACTTTCGCAATGCGAAAACGCCTCGTCGTCTATCATCGCCAAGCTATCGGGCAGGACGACGGACGACAGTTTTACGCACCCGTTGAACGCTCTGTAAAAAATCTCGACCACGCCCTCGGGGATGACGATCGAGGTCAGGTTTTCGCAATACATAAAGACCGCGCTCCGCAACTCCGTCAATCCCTCGGAAAGGGTCGCGGACGTAAGATTTCTGCAATTTTCAAACGCCGAGGCGCCAAGCGTCGTCACGCTGTCGGGAAGCGCAACGGACTTGAGTCCGAGGCAATATTCAAACGCTTTTTCGCCGATGTCGGTCAAGCCCTCGGGGAGGGTCAACGCGCTCAGTCTTACGCACCAACCAAACGCGTTGCCGCATATCTCGGTCAAAGTGCTCGGAAAGAGGACGGACTCCAATTTTTCACAGCCGTAAAAAGCCCCCTTCCCGATCTTCGTCACGCCTTCGGGAAGAACGACGGACGTCACGTTTTCACATTTGTAAAACGCGTCCTCGCCGATCTCGGTCACTCCCGCGGGGACGACAACCTCGCCGCCCTCGCCCTTGTACTTCACAAGCGCGGAGCCCTCGATCACAAACTCTTTTTCGCCCAAATTGTCCGTTTGCATACGCTTTCCTCTCGGTTTCGTCCTTTCCGCAAAGTCTCGCCGCGCGCAAAACTCGTTGCCGACTTCGCGCGTGCCGATCACGCGCACCTCGCGCGTGCGAACGTGCGGACACCATGCTAAATAAATATTATACATACAAAGCGAAAGATTGTAAACACTTTTTGTCCGCCGCGCTCATAAAAATCCCTTTCGGGCATACGTTTTGATATGAACGTCGCATTCACCGCGCTCACCCTTGTTTCACTTGTGATATTGACAGTCACGGCACCCGCGACGGCGTTTCCCGTGATGATAGATGGAGTGCGGAACGCAATAGTGCTTGCGCTGAAGCTCGCCGCGATCTACGCGGTTTGGCTGAGCGTACTGCAAATGGCTGAGGCGACGGGCTTGGACAAAAAGCTATCCCGCCTGCTTCGCCCCGTCGTCGTGCGGCTGTTCAAAAAGGAATCCGACGAGGCGTACGATTGGATATCCGTCAACCTCGCGGCAAACATGCTTGGCATGGGAGGAGTGGCTACGCCCGCGGGGATCAGGGCAATGAGCGCAATGGAGCGCGGGGAAAGGGCGACGGACAACATGATCTTGTTGCTTGTGATCAACGCGACGTCCATTCAGCTTATCCCCGCCACGGTCATTGCGATACGCGCCGCGGCCGGCAGTGAGAACGCGGCGTCCGTCTTTTTGCCCACGCTGATCTCCACGACGATCTCCACGGCGTCGGGAGTGTTGCTTTGCAAGGCGCTGTCCTTGCCGTCAAACGCCAAAAACAAGGGTTTATCCTCGGATTTTCATGCGATAAAGCCCTCGATTTGCAAAAATCATAAGGCGAGGAGTTTGAAAAAATGAGCGCGTATATCCTGCCCGTCTTGTTGCTTGTCCTGCTTGTCGTGTGCGTGATAAAGCGCGTCAAGGTGTACGACTGCTTTTTGGGCGGAGCGAGGGACAGCCTCTCCCTTGTCAAAAGCGTGTTCCCGTATATCGCCGCGATATTCGTGTGCATAGAGGCGTTCAAGGCAAGCGGGCTTGCGGACATGGTTGCGCGCGCGCTTCAAAAGCCGCTGTCCTACATAGGCATTCCGTCCGAGATCGCTCAACTTATGTTGCTCGTCCCGCTGTCGGGCAACGGGACGGTCGCGCTTTTGGAATCCATCATAGCAGAACACGGCGTGGACAGCTATGTCGCAAGATGCGCCGCCGTGATCTCGGGCGCGTCCGAGACCATCTTTTATATCTCCGCGGTGTATCTGTCCGCCTGCAAAACAAAAAAGTTGCGCTATGCCATACCCGTATCCCTGTTTTGCACTCTCTTGGGCACAGTCACGGCGTGCGCGCTGTGTCGCGTCATGTAAACAAAAAACGGCTCTGTCAAGCCGTTCGTTTTGCGTTGATGATTTTTTATGCGCCTATGCGCGCCGCCATGGATAAAAGCAAAAGTTCATATAAAGCCCGACTGCCTCGACAAATTCGGAAGAGCGGGACGGCGACGCGTTTGACAAAACGGTGCGCTTCGTTTGACGATTTCGCCTTCTTTTGAAAAAAGTCAGATCACTTTTGCACCAAATACAGCCTTAGCGCGTCGTCAAGGGCGGCGACCTCTTTTTTGCACAGCTTCTTGGAGGCGAGGCGGAAGCGAAGCCCAAGCCAAACCGCCTTGATCATCAGCGTATCTCTTGCGTCAAGCGCGGCGGCTAGCCCCTCAAGCATCACGGTAAGCTCCGCCCTTTCGTCCGTGTCCATTGCCGCCTCGCGCACGGCGTTCATCATCGCGACAAGCAGATGCGCCGTCTGCTGTTGAAGCCCGTTTGGCGCAAATTGCACGGTACGCTCCACCGCGACGGGATCCTCTTCACAGCCGTTGCACACAAAATCCACGATCGCCAGCTTGAAAGGCTCCATAACCTTGTCGCAGAACACGGCGAGGCTCTCCTGTTTCGAGGGGGAGGGATAGAGGCGGGTGACAAACAGCACTATGTCCGCCGTGCCCGCGTCGAACTCCACAAGCATTGCCGCGACAAACGCGACAAGCGCTTTTTTTTCCTTGGGCAGACGGAGCACGTCCGAATCCCCTATTTTGCCGAACGCTCTCGCCTGTTCCGCCTGAAAATCGAAGCCTCGATTGCAGACTTCGAGCACGTCCCTGAACTCCTTGTAATACGCCAAGCATTTGAGGATGGCTCTGACTCTTGTTTCGACCGCAAGGATCGTCGTGTTTTTCAAATCGTCGATCGCGCAGACAAGCGCGTTGACTCCCTCGCCGCTGTATGCCATAACAGCCTCCGTTGATTTATACCTATATCATAAGATCTTTGCGCGCGATTGTCAAGTTTGAAAGAGGCTCTTTCGGCGGACGTCCGCCTCTTTGAGCGCCGCGCAAACGCCGTTTGCGCGTGCCGACTTGTTTTTGACGGGAGAACCTGTAAAAAATCGCGAGAGCTGTTTGCATGCGCTACTCCCCGCTCTATGCGCGGCGTCGGACGAAAATTTGAAAGCGCTTCCTCTTGCTCCGAAGCGTTTGCGCAAGGAAGAGCTTCTCCATGCTCCGCAAGCGTTTGCGCAAGAAAGCGCGGATTTTTTGAAAAAGAGAAAATACAAATTGCTTTGCGCGGAAGAATTTTATATAATGTAAGCATGTCAAACAGGGCTGTGCGCGCGGCAAAACGCGCCGCGAGAAAAAATCCCAAAATCGCGATAATCGTGATCGCCGTGGTCCTTGTGATCGCGATTGCGACGATATGCATACTTCGCTTCGGCTTTCCGAGCGCGTGGAACAACATCATTGCCGCGCTGTTCGGCGAGCCTCTCAACCATGGCGAAGGGGAGCTTGCGGTCTACTTCATAGACGTGGGACAGGGGGATTGCGTCTACATCTCCTTCCCCGACGGCAACGACATGCTGATCGACGGCGGAAGCACAAAGTCGGGCGGGCTGGGCGCGTCCGAGGGCGTGCTTGCGTATTTGGACACGCTTGTCACGGACGGCAAGCTGAATCATCTTATGCTCACGCACACGGACGCGGACCACGTACGATATCTGGACGACGTGCTTGAAAGATATTCGGTGGAAAACGTGTATATGCCCGCGCTTCGCCCCTCGGACGAAAAGATGAGCGCATACCCCTCCGTAAACGCGAAAAAACTTGCCATGTTCACGGACAAGGACTATGTGGACACCACGGATTACGCAAACTTTTTCGTCGCCGCGCTGAACGAGCCGAATTGCGCCGTCCACCTGAACATGGACGACTCCGAGCGCACAAACAACATCGTCATAAAGGACGAGGGCAACACCTACACGTTCACCTTTTACTGCCCGACCGCGGACTACTACGCGGACACCGACAACACGCGCGACGCGCTTAATTTGAACGCCGTGTCCCCTGTGGGCATTTTGGAATACAACTCCATCCGCTTCGTCTTTACGGGGGACAGCAACGAGATGAACGAACCGTCCGTCACGGAGCGCATAGGCTTCAAGGACTGCGACGTCCTCAAAGTCGCGCACCACGGCAGTACGACGTCCTCCTCGGAGGAGTTTTTGCGGGCGGTCAATTGCGAATACGCCGTGATAAGCAGCGGCGCGGGCAACTCGTATGGGCATCCCACGGCGGAGCTGCTGGAACGCCTGACGGCAAGAGGTATGGAGATATACCGCACGGACGAACTCGGCACCGTGCTTGCAACAGTGTCCGCGGAGGGGAAACTGACCTTCAAAAGCTCCAAAGAGTTTTGAGCCGCAAAAATGACAAACGACAAAAACGGCACGCTTCCGCAATGCCGTTTTTTTATTTTTCGGTTTTTATATCTTTCGGGTTTCGGCTTTTTCTTTCAAGCCGTTTCGAGTCCTTTTTCAAGCCGATTGCCCCTTTCTTTCAATCCGTTTTAGACTTCTCTTTCAAGCCTTTTGGAGCCTTTTCTTCAAGTCTTTTCGGACACTTCATTTTCAAGTCGTCTTAAAACTCTCTTTCAAGACGATATGAGCTGTTTTTGGGCCTTTTTCAGACCGTGCGCGCGCCCATCCTCGAGTCGTCGAGGACGTAGAGTATGTTGATCTCCTTGCCCGTGGCGGCGTCCACATAGACGTAATAGGTCGCGTCGCCCACGTGGCACTCGAACTCGTACGCGAGATACTCCCTCGTTCCGCGCAGAGGGATGAGGGACAGTTTGCCCTCGGAGTCCGCGGGGACAGAGAGCGCTTTCGCCGCTTCCGCCTCGCTCAGCGCGGGCGCGGGGAGGGTCCTCTCGGCGTGATTGAGCGCATAGTGCGAAGCGTCCGCTCCCGTCACGACGGAGCCGTTCTCCCTGACCTTGATCTTTACGAGGTCGGGATAGAGGATAACGCCGTCGCGTACGGGCGCAAGATTGATCACGCACTCCCCGTCCGCGGAGGACGACCACACCACTTGCATGTCCTCGAAGCCCATTTTGCTTGCAAATTCAAGCGCCGCGCGTTGACAGGACGCTCCCGCTTCCTCTGTGGCGGAAGGGAGGGCGTCGTCCGCGTATCCGCGATTGTAAGACACAAGCGCGCCGCCCCTTTTTGCAAGCTGGACAAACGCGTTTGCCCCTTCCTCTTCAAAGGAGAAGTTGAGGGTGGGTATGTCTCCTTCCCCCTCGCCGAGATACGCTATGTCCGAACATTCAAACATTTTTGCAACG
Source organism: uncultured Clostridia bacterium (assembly GCA_947625145.1). GTDB lineage: Bacteria > Bacillota > Clostridia > Christensenellales > CAG-917 > CAG-475. The sequence continues at coordinate 31,670 of CANQNC010000002.1, read as the reverse complement.
AGTTCTTTCCCCCTCTCCTCGGATATTTCCTCGCCGCCAAGCCCCTTGGGAGCTCGATTTTCGAGGGCGTCCGAAAAGGGCCCGTCGTAGATCATCTCGGGATACGCGAAACTCGGTTCGGCAAACTCCGAAAACGCGTCCTCGACGCCGTCCAAGGCGCCGCCTTCGCCCACAAACAGTTTGCCCTCGTCCACGCTCTCCTTCAAGCGTTCGAGCGCTCTGAGATACGCCTGCGCGACATCGCCGAGCTTCGCGAGCGTAGCCTTTTCCTCCTCGGTCAGCGCCTCGCCGTCAGATATGCGGAGGGCGAGCGCATGCGCATAGTCTCCAAGCTGATTGACAAACTTCTGCGCCTTGACAAGCCCGTCGCTTGCAGCCTCGAACACGCCGAGGCTGTTTTCCGCAAGCTCCGCCGCGCTCCACACCTCGTACAGCATGGACTGTTGCATGGACGGAGTGTTTGACACTCCTATCTTGCGCAGGGTGACGCCCATGTCGTTTGCTCCGTCAATGAGGTCGTAGTACGCCTTGAAGTACACCGCGTCCATCTGGCGCTGATAGCTCTCGTGCGTTTGCAACGTTCGGTTTGAGTAGTACAGCGCGACGGACAACCCCGCCACCGTGCTTGCAAGCAGTCCGAACGCGAGCGTGATGATCGTCGCTTTGACCGCTTTCGAGCCGCGTTTCTTCTTTTTTTCCTCCTGCGGTTCTACGCAGACATTGTTCTTTTTTGCCATATTTCACCTCCATTAGCAGAACGAATGATTTCCGATCTTCAATTTGATCGTGCGGGACAGCATCCACTTGTTTGTCGCGGTGCGCGGATTGTAATAGTACAAACAGCCGTAGGTCGGATCCCAACCATTGAGCGCGTCCCTTGCCGCGTTGATACAACTTTGTGAGGGCGACATGTTGATCTGTCCGTCCGAAACGCAGTCGAACGCCCCCGCTTGATACACGACTCCTGCCACGGTGTTTGGGAAGGAGGAGCTTTTGACCCTGTTCAGCACGACCGCCGCGACCGCGACTTGACCCGTATAGGGCTCCCCTCTCGCCTCTCCGTACACCACGCGCGACAGAAGGTTCAGATCCGTCGAGGACGAGCCGCCGCCCGAATTTGAAGAGCCGCCGAGCGACATCCCGAGCGCCTGAGCCGTCTTTGTGCCGACAATGCCGTCCGCCGTCAGCCCGTTGCGCTTTTGAAACTTGATCACTCCCGCCTTTGTCTTTGAGCCGAAAATGCCGTCTGCCTTCCCCGTCATATAGCCCCAATTGATCAGCTTGGTCTGAAGGGTCTTGACAAGCGCGCCCGTGGAGCCTTGCTTCAACACCGCCGCCTCCGCCACGCCGTCGCGCTCGGGGGCGAACACGGCGCAGGTCAACGCGGCGAGCACGCAGACGACAAGCGCGCAGACCGCAAGCGTCTTAAAAATCCCTGTTTTCGCTTTCATATTCACCTCGATAGCCCTAGTTTGCATACGCGCCCGATTTTTATGCAAAGTCCGCCCGCCCGAATGTTTCCGAGGAAGAATAAAAATCTTCTTTTGCGGCAACAATCAGGGCATGAAAACTTCCGTACATATCCGTCGTTCTATCCTCCTTTCCGTCATATTGTTGATCGCCGCCCTTTTGTCCGTTTGCCTTTGCGCCTGCACACGGCGCCCCGCGCTTGCGGACGAGTGCATACGCATCCACATCCGCGCCAACTCAAACAGCGAAGAGGACCAAGCCGTCAAGCTGAAAGTCCGCGACAAAATCACGGCGTTTTTGCAAGACGAACTTGCGGGATGCGCCTCAAAAGACGAGGCTCGCGAAGCGCTGATCGCTTGCGAACAAAAACTTGTTGAAATCGCAAATTCCACACTTTACGAAAACGATTTTGAATATAAAACCTCTATTCGGTTGGGAGTCGAACATTTTCCCGACAGGGATTACGAGGGCTATGTGTTTCCCGAAGGGGACTATGAAGCGCTTGTCATAAACCTTGGAAGCGGCGCGGGAGACAATTGGTGGTGCGTCGCGTTCCCTCCCCTTTGCTTTGTGCCGTCCGGCTCGGGCGGGGAAAAGATCGTGTACAAGTCGTGGATAAAAGAAGTCCTTGACAAGCTTTTCGGCTGAACGGAAAAAAGCGCAACGGCAAGTTGCGCTTTTTGTCCGCTTTGAGACTTCCGCCGACGGCGATCAAGGATAATAGCGACAGTCACGGATATTTACGGACGAGCGTCACAGATAATCACAGACGGCAGTCACAGATAGTTGCGAAGCGTCTTTATGTTTTTGTCGTAGACCTTCATCAGGTCCCGCGCCATATCAGGGACTTCCACGCCGTCGCGGTTCAGCTCGTTGATGCATTTTTGCACGCTGGTTATGCCCATGTTGTAGCCGTCGATCAGCATGCTTGCAAGATGCGAATTGCTGTTGTCAAAGCCCGCGTTCATCTTCACGCCCGCTTTGAGCATCATGCGCTGAACGGGCTTCGTCTTTGCGTCCTCAAGCTCGTCGTCGCCCAGTTCCTGTTTGCCGCGCCGATAAAAATCTTCCATGACCTCTTTTTGCGAAAGGATAAGATTTTTCAGCTTGTCGCACTCCACATACGGCAAAATGTTGTCTATGGATTGCGCTCCCATTGCGGTGTTTCTTACGATTTCTCTGAATATTTTCATAACTTCCTCCCGACATATTCTGTGAGCAAACCGAATTTTTATGCAATCATGCGTGCGCACGCCTTTCCGCTTTGCGGCATAAAATGCTCGGAGGTGGATATGGATACGGATCTGATTTTGCCCGACGAGCGCGAGATGGCGCTCATGCGCGAGGAATACGCCAAACTCGGCGTGGAAAGGTTGGCAAGGACGGCAAGCGCGGAGCTTGGCAAAGCGCGCGCGTCCGAAGCGCCCGTCCTCCCCCGTCAAATCCGCGGCATAAACATAAAAACAATGGCGTTGTGCCTTTTATATCTTTACTTTGCGGGTGTTTTGGGCTATAATGTGCAGTATGGAACTCAAATTTTTGACGCCCACAGAGGTGTGGGAGGGCTTCGATCCGTCAACAGCGCCCTTGGAAAGCTCAATAATCTCGGCTGAGGAGTGGGGCAATCTTGTCTGCTCCCGTCAGTTTTTCACGTCCGAGACCTCCGCGCAGGGCAGACTTCGCGCTTATATAGAGATATATTACGACAACCGCTGGGCGGACGCGCGCCCTACCCTTTTGCTGTTGCAGGACATAGGCGACAACATGGGGGAATTCATCAAAAGGCTGGTGCATGAGGGCTATGTCGTGGCGGTCCCCGACTACTGCGGCGCGCGCAAGGACGACAAAACGCGCACGTCATTCCCCACCGACCTGTCCTTTGCGGCGTATCCCGCGTGCATGTCCCGCCTCAACAACCTAGAGGGCTCGGCGAGGCAATCCCCTTGGTTTGTGTGGAGCAAGCTGGTCAGGCGCGCGATAAGTCTGCTTGAAGAGCAGCGCCTTGCGGACGCGCGTCGGATAGGCATAATCGGCATAGGCGCGGGCGGACATCTCGCATGGCAGGTCGCGGGCATGGACAGAAGAGTGCGCTGTTTGGCGCCGATATGCGGAGGCGGATATCGCTGGACGCACGGCGAGCCGCGCTTTTCCTTCGGCAACGTCCCCTCCACGGAAGAGGAGATCGCCTACTCCACGGGAGTTGGCGCGGAGACTTACGCAAAATTTGTGACCTGCCCCACCTTTTTCATCACCTCGGTGTTCAGCGTAAACAGCGACGTTGACAGGGCGGGCGACATTTTGAACTTCGTCAAAAGCGCAAACAAAAAACTGCTGATCGTACGCAGTATGGAAAATCAGATCACCGAAGCCGCGTACGTCGCGCTGATGAAGTGGCTCAGAAGCAGTTTCGAGGAGGACGCCCCCGCGCCCATCATTCCGCAGATGAGTTTTGAGGCGATGGAGCAGTCCCTTTACGTGCGCGTAAAAACCATATCCAAGGCGGACAACATAAAAATTTTCGCCAACACGGGCGAAATATCCCCCCTGTTCAGAAATTGGGTGGAGACCGCAAAGCCGCAAAAGGTGGGTCTGCACGAATACATTGCAAACATTCCCATCTCCAACCCATCAGAAGTCGCCATCGCGTACGCCACCTGCGCATACGGCGACGGAAGCATGGCTTCCACTCCCGTTCAGGCGGTCATCCCCGCAAAGCTGGGAGCAACGCAATCCTCCTCCGTCCCCGAACAGCGGCAGATCATCTACGACAACGGCTCTTCCATGGACATATTCCTTGTCAAAACGCCGTCCTTCGTGCTGAAAAAAGGCGTGTTGCACAAGGCGAAAGGTCCCTACGACATAGAGGGCGTGACTGTCAGCGAGGGCATGATCGCGGTGTGCAGAAGCGCGAAGGAGATATCCGAACTCACCGCCACTTCCGCGCTTCACTTTGACGCCTACTCAAAGGAGCCGCGCGACATACGCGTAAGCGTGTACGTCCATCCCGACGGCAAGCGCTATTCCGCGCGCGCTCATCTGAAAGGCGGAGAGTTTTGGCAAAAGCTGTTGCTTTGCGCTTCCGACTTCAAGTCCGACGAGGGGCGCAACATGTCCAAGTTTACAAACGCAAAGATGATCTCGGTGTCGGACGCGGCAAACGTGCTCTTGAACAACTTCCTGTGGATATAGAGGGGCTTTTTGCCATATAATCATTGTATGTCGAACGAATTTGACGCTTCCAACCTAGACGGCGGGATGTTGGCTCCCCGTCCGCGCAACAAGGCGATCATCATCACGGTGATCGTGCTTTTGGTCGTCGTGCTTGCCGTAGCGTCCGCGCTTATCGTCAAGCTGTGCGTGATATCCACGTTTGTGGTGGAGGGCGTGTCCATGTATCCCACTCTGGACGGCGGCGCGGGAGCGGAGTCGGACGGAGATCCCACAAACGGGGAGATCCTATATCTCAACCGCCTCGCGAAGATCCGCCGAGGAGATATCGTGGTTTTCACTCCCGGCTGGGACTCGGAGGACAGATCCCTCGTCAAGCGCGTCATCGGCGTCGCGGGAGACACAGTGGAAGTGAAGGACGGCAAAGTGTTTCTGAACGGAGCCGCCATTGCCGAGCCGTATATCAATCAGCCCATGTCCCCCGAAGAGACGGGCATATGGAAGGTCGCGGAAGGATATATCTTCTGCATGGGGGACAACCGCAACTTTTCGCTGGATTGCAGGGTCTACGGGCCAATAAGTCTTGACTGCGTGGAGGGGCGGTGCTTCCTCATCAAGGGGCTGAACGGAAAATTGCGGAAGCCGTGACAGGGCGCGAGGCATACGCGTATGGCGCGTCGCGGGGCATGCGCGTATGACGGGTCGCGCGGCGGAAGGGCAAAATCTTGTCAACCTGTTGCAAAAGGACAAGACGTGTGCTAAAATTGGTTAATAAAAACATAGAGGTGGAAATATGTCGCTCGCAACAACATTGTTTATCGCCATCGACAAGATGTTCGATAAATCTCAAAACGAAAAAAAGATGCTGAAATTCAAGGACGTCGATTTTGAAATCGAACTCGACATCCCTTACGGCGAAACCGAAAAGGAAAAGCTGGACATCTACTACGTCAAAAAAGAGGGTGATGAAAAATATCCCGTGTTTTTCGAGATACACGGCGGCGGGTTTGTTGCGGGTGACAAACATCATCGCAGAGGACTTGCCAAATGGGTCGCCAACATGGGATACTTCGTGGTCAACGTCAACTACGCGCTCGGCCCCAAGGAGCACTTCCCCGCGGGCATTCAACAGCTTGTGCGCGCGCTGAATTGGGTGGGCGCCAACGCCGAAAAGTACAACCTCGACCTCGACAACATGTGCGTGTCGGGCGATTCGGCGGGCGGATACTACTCCGCTCTGTTGGCGTGCGTGGCGACCAACAAAGAGTTGCAAGACACTTTCGGCGAGCATACGGACCTGCGCTTCCGCACGGCGATGCTCAATTGCGGCATCTACGACGTGTCCGAGGCGCTCAGCCACAAACTGCCCTTCAACCTGACGGACAGCGTGCTGTACGACTTCTCGGGCATTCACATCAAACAGCTTGACGAGTATGAATACAAATCCGTCCTCGCGCCCTACGAACTTGCGGACGCGACCTTCCCCATCTCCTTCATCACATACGCCGAAAAGGACATCTTCTGCAAGGGTCAAGGGCAAAAACTCATTGAAAAGTTGCAAGGCTTGGGAGTACATGTCGAACAGCATCACTCCACAAAATTCTTCGACAACCATACATATCCTCTGAACTGGACAAAGGGAGCCGCAAAGGAAAACGTCGTGCTTGTCGAGGACTTCCTGCGCCGCGCCGCCGCAAAGGAGATTTGACTTCGGAGCCTGAACAGGCAGAAGCTCTAAGCGGAAACGCGAAATTCTGTTGGCAAAAAAACAAAATGGGCTGCCGTAAGGCAGCCCGACTGCTAAATATGGAAAACGACGAGGAAAAAACCAAAAAGCCAAAGGCGGAAAAACGGCGCGGAAGCCGTCGCAAACCCCGCTTCGTCCCAAAGGACTACGCCGAAGAGGGCGTGGACCTTTCGCAATACGAAGAAGAGGAAATTCGGCGCGCGATCGAGGAGGTCAAAGCCAAGGACAAGCGCGTGAGTTTGGTCAGCCGCCTGAGCGTTGTGTGGACCCTTATCTCCACGATCTACACCATCGCGTCCACCTGCTTCCTCATCTCTAGGCGCTGGGTGGACCACGTTTTTTCCTACGTCCTGATCGGAGTGATGGTGCTGTATGTGGGCATATTCATAGGGCTGATCGCGTTCGCCTTTGACAACCCGAAACGCTCGGGGGAAAAGGCGAAAGTTTTCAAAAAGCTCTTCTCCATTTTGAAGACCTTCATGAACATCGCCTTCATCGTGCTTGCCATCATGCAGATCGTCGCGCTGACGGACGCGCACGGCGCGGGATTTTTGCGCTATCTCATCCTAGGCGTCACTCTGCTTGTCGCCGTCGTGCAACTCGCGCTGAAACTGACTTTGCTGTTTATGCGCGCAAGACGCAAACACGTCGCAAAGGGATATCGCGTGCGCATAAAACGCTTTGCCAACGGCAAGGAGAAAAAACATTCCGCCATGGATTCTTTCAAAGAGCACTTGTACAAATAGGAATTATTTTTCAAAATCAATGTTTTATATATCAAAAAACGGCGCGTAAAGCGCCGTTTTTGACATTATATCCGTTTTACCTCTATCACGCGCGCGCTTTCTCCGCTTCCGTAAAAACAGAGATGCTTGCCGCGATCAGCTCGAAAAGTCTGTCCATCATTTCCGCGTCCGCGTCGCTTCCCCTGTACGCCGTCGATATGGTGACGGCATTTTTCAAGGTCGTCACGGACATCAGGAAATAGGGCTTGTATTTTGTCGTGCCCGTGATGGAGCCGCCCTTAAGCGCCATGCCGCGCGGGGTGAGACGGGCGTCGTCCAACCTGCCCATGTTGCTGATTGCAAGCCTCGGATTGTCGTACCCCAGCTTTATCGCAAACTCCGCCAGCGGTTGCGGGAATATCGTGAAGCCCAACTTCAAAAGAGGCAGGGAGTACAGCCCTATGTACGGGTCGAGCTTGTATGCGTTCATGCTTTTGCGGATCTCGTCAAGCGTGCAAAACAGGTCTGACGCGGGCACTCTGCACGCAAGCCACGCGGTGTGATTGGTGAGGCCGCCGTCCAGCCCGCCGTTTTTTATGTGCCTGCGTAGGTCTATCGCGCAGGAGAAGGTGGCGGTTTGCCCCTCCTCAAGCTCCAAAAGTCGCGCGACCGCATGCGCATAACATGCCATGATGGCGTCGTTTACGGTGATCCCCTCGCGTTTGCACTTTGCGACGAGCGCCGCCGTACCTTCCTCGGACAGCTTTTTTCGGAGTATCCTGTTCGTATCCGTCTTTTTCGGCTTCGCGAAGGGAAGCCCCACTTTGTCCTTGCACTTAGCGGTGTTTTTGTACAGCCCGCGCGCGTGCTTGAGCTGTTCCCCCTCAAATTTGGAATAAACCTGCTCGTACGCGCGATCTCCGCGCTTGATCCTCACGCCGTCCAAGTCCCCCGCAAGCAGCTTGCCGTAGTTGTCGAACAGAGTGTAGACAAAATATTTGAGGTCGCCTCCGTCAAAGCACATGTGGTTGACGACAAGCGCAAGCTCAGTGCCCTCTGCCCCCTCGAACAAGCCCAGCCTCAGCTGAGCGTTGGATTTGGATGGTATTTGCGTTTGCAAAAAGCGCTCCGCCGCCTCTTCGGGATCCTCCGCCTTTTCCACGGTCAAGAAGTCGCCGATTTTGTAGTCCTCTATCCGCCAATATGGCCGAAGCGGAGTCGTATGAAAGCTCGAATGGAGCACGGGGGCGCGTTCTATTGCGTACATCAGCGCGTCCGAGAGCGCCGCGACGTCGAAAAACCCCTCGAAACTGAGCCTCATATGCTCCATGCGATCGTAAAAATTTCTGAAAAGATATTGCATCCTGTCCCACATTTGCGCCTTCAATCTGCCCTTGCCGATCTCCTTGCGATATTCCTCGGGACGCGCGAACTCCTCCGCGATTATCTTTTGCACAAGTCCTTCGCTCGACATGCCTCTTTGCCTGAGCGTCTCCGCCCTGCGCTCGACAGCCTTTTGCGTTTTCGACTCCTCTTGCATATCCAAGCCTCCGTGACGTCTTAGTTGTCTATTTATTTATAACAAATATAAGCGCGGTTTGTCAAACGTTTTGCGGCGCTTCGGAAAGATTTTTTCCTATTATATACGCCTGCGCGTTTTTCATGGGCAAATCGCCGTTTGAGCGCAAAATATTCACGCAGTTTTCGTTTTGAGAATAGGATATATCGGGCCGCCTCGCAAGCCGTACATATTTCAGAGGAGGTCATCAATATGTTTTTCAATTTCGGATGCAACAACTCCGCAAACGCGGGTTATCCCTTTCAGGGTTGCGGCTGTGGCAACGGCGCAAATCCTTCTTTCGGCAATGGCATGGGCGGAGGCTCTTGGATGGGCATGAGCAATTGCAGATGCGGGCTTTCCGCCTCTTCCTGCTCCTGCCCTCCCGGCCCTCAAGGTCCTCAAGGTCCCATCGGCCCGATAGGACCCATGGGAGCGCAAGGACCTCAAGGCCCCCAAGGCGCAACAGGCCCCGCGGGAGCAACAGGCGCGACGGGACCTCAAGGACCCATCGGTCCGCAGGGACCCCAAGGCGTAGCGGGTACGGACGGCGCAGACGGCGCGGCGGCGGGCTTCGGCACTCCGACCGCAACGGCAACCGAACTCCCGACAGGCTCCGCTCCCACCGTCACCGTGACGGAAAGCGGCCCCGACACGGCAAAGGTATTCTCCTTCGCTTTCGGCATCCCCGCCGGCGCGACGGGAGCAACAGGAGCCACGGGCGCAACAGGTCCTCAAGGCCCCGCAGGCCCTCAAGGCCCCGTAGGAGCGACGGGCGCAGCGGGTGCGGACGGCGCAGCGGCGGGATTCGGCGTCCCCACCGCGACAATAGCCGAACTGCCCGCGGGCTCGGATCCCACTGTGACGGTCACGGCAGACGGCCCCGACACGGCAAAGGTGTTTGATTTTGCGTTCGGCGTCCCCGCAACGACTCCCGTGACGACGGATTCGCTGTACGCGTCAACAGGGGCGCAATCGGTGACCACGGGGACGATAATCCCGCTTGCGCAAACGGCGGCTCCCGCAGGCTCGGGAGTGACTGTCGACACAAACGCGGTGACAGTGCCCGCAGGCACCTATCTTGTAAGTTTCGGCGCGGATGGGTCCTCCGCCGCAAACGACGCTTTGGCAGTGCAACTTTACGCAGACGGCGTGGCGCTCGCCGCCGAGATCATCACGGACGACTCCACGGGGACAGCCGTCGGCAACGTGAGCAAGACCATCTTGTACACCGCCGCCGCTCCGACCGCGCTGTCCATTTACAACGCCTCGACGGGCACAGTAAACTTCTCGGACGCCTATATCACAGTAGTCCGAATCGCCTGATGCCCAAACAAAACGAACCGCGTTTTGCCCAATACTCCTATTTGCCCCATGAAGATGCCCCGCATTTTCATGGGGCTTCAAAATCATCCGCCCTGCCGTCAAGCCAAATATCCTAAAACAAAACCACCGAAACAACCAAACGCTAAAACAATGCGGTGAGAGGATAAGGTGTTATCCCAAAAATAAGGCAGTGAAAGGTAAAATCGCAATATTTGAATGCTAGGCTAGGAAACAGCCCTATCCCGAACCGCCTAATCCCACCCCATGAAAACGCTACGCATTTTAATGGGGACCCCGAGAAAATTCTCGCCCAAGCTATCATATCAAAAAAGGAATGTTGACAACGCATAGCGTCAAATAGTGTCGTTTTACGGAAAAATCGTCTGTAAGGGATGAAAGACAAGGAAAAACCCATTTTGCGAACCGCCTAATGTACATGTAGTACATGACGGTGAGCAAAATGGGTTTTGACACAGTATTTCGCCCGTACAGGCGATTTTTTTTTACTGCTCGGATATGGCCGCCACAGGACACCCATCCTGACAAGCTCCGCAATCGATGCACTGCTCGGGATCGACCACGAATTTGCCGTCGCCTTCGCTGATCGCGCCAACGGGGCAAGTGTCTGCGCAAGCGCCGCACATGATGCACTCATCACTGATAAATCTAGGCATAGTTTCTCTCTCCTTTTATTGTTTTAATACATTCTATCATACGCGCCGCGATTTGTGAAGCGCGAATTTCAATTTTTTTTAATTGAGGGCTAGACTGTCAACGTACGCGCAGGCATAGAACGCGGCCACGGCGCCGTCCGAAGTTGCGGTCGTGAGCTGGCGGATTTTTTTTGTGCGGCAGTCCCCCGCGGCAAAGACGCCCGCGCAGGAGGCGGCGCAATTTTCGTCCGCTATGATATAGCCGTTTGCGTCCAAATCGACGAGTTCGGCAAAGGGAGTGTTCTGCGGAATCTGCCCGATGCAGATGAAGGCGCACTTGCTGTCGATCGTCCTCTCCTCGCCCGTGACTGTGTTTTGGAAACGCAAAGCGGACAGCTCGTCCTCGCCTATAAACTCCTTAAGGCAGAGGTTGAAGGAAATGTCTATGTTGTCCTTCGCCCGCACAAGATCCGCAAGCGACTTGTCCCCGAACAATCTGTCGAACAGCGCGCAGATGTGCACGTGTTTGCAATAGGCGCTGAGGTGCAACGCGTATTGAAGCGCGGTGTTGGCGTCGCCGACCACCGTCACGTCCTCGCCGCTGTAGAAGGCGCCGTCGCAGAGCGCGCAATAGCTCACCCCTTTCCCGACAAGTTCTTCCTCTCTGTCCACGCCAATACGACGGGGTTTGCAACCCGTTGCGAAGATGACGCTGTAACACTCGTATTGCGCATAATCGGTGGTTAAAACAAACGTTTTGTCATGTTTAACTATGGATTTTGCGGTTTCAAGTTCCACACGCGCGCCCCATTGCATGATCTGTTCATACAGCTTGTCCATAAGCTCGGAACCGCTGATCTGCATGTATGAGGGGAAGTTTTCCACCCTGGGCGAGAGGGCGATCTGCCCGCCGAAGCTCTCTCCTTCAAGCAACAAAACGCTTTTGCCCGCCCTCAAACAATTGAGTGCGGCGGTCATTCCCGCGGGGCCCGCGCCTATAATTCCTATATCAAATCTTTCCATTTTTCTCCTGAAAAAGCGCCTCTTGATCGAGGCGCTTTTGTTTCACTTCACGCTTTCGATATAGCCTTTGATCTTGCTTGCGTTGTCGTAGACGTCGTATCCGCCCTCGGCGTTGGGGACCAACAGAGTCGGCGCTTTGCGCACGCCGTGCGCTCTTGTGACGTCCGCATTGTCCTCCGCGTCAACGACGGTGTATTTTATGCCCGCCTTGTCGAGCATCGCCTTTGCCATCTTGCAGTTCGGGCATGTCTTGGTGGTGAAGATGAGGATTCCGTTGTCCTCCCCTTCCGCTTGCGCCGCGGGAGCGGGCGTTGCCTCCTCCTCTATCTCCAACCTGCCTCTGACAAGAGGAGCTTGGTCGCAACAGACGTGCTCGTCGATGGGCTTGCCGTGATATTGCGAGGTGCCGATGTCATAGACCTTACGCTCTCTGAACTCCGCGATCTTGCCGTCGTTCCAATTTTGGACGGGACGATAATAGCCTGTGATACGGCTGTACACTTCCGTCTTTTTGCCGCAGATCGGGCAGGTGTACTGCTCGCCGTCTAGATAGCCGTGGTCCGCGCAAATGGAATAGGTGGGAGACAGCGTGTAATACGGCAGTTTGTAGTTTTCGGCGATCTTTCTGACGAGATTTGCCGCCGCCTGCCAACTGTCCAACTTCTGTCCGAGGAAGGCGTGGAACACAGTGCCCGAGGTGTACAGAGTCTGCAGATCGTCCTGTATGTCGAGCGCCGTGAAGATGTCCGACGTGTATCCGACGGGAAGGTGCGAGCTGTTTGTGTAGTAGGGCGTGTTATCCGCGCTCTTTGCGCAGATGATGTTGGGGAATTTTTCCCTGTCATGCTTGGCGAGCCTGTAGGACGTGGACTCCGCGGGAGTCGCCTCGAGGTTGTACAGATCGCCGTATTCCTCTTGATAGTCGCTGAGCTTGTTGCGCATGAAGTTGAGCACTTTTTTTGTGAACTCCTGTGCTTCCTTGTGCGTGAGGTCCTTGCCGACCCAGCGCGCGTTGAGGCATGCCTCGTTCATGCCCACAAGCCCGATCGTCGAGAAGTGGTTGTTGAATGTGCCGAGATATCTCTTTGTGTAGGGATAAAGTCCCTCGTCAAGCAGTTTGGTGATGACGTTGCGCTTGATCTTCAAAGAGCGCGCGGCAATGTTCATGAGGTGCTCGAGCTCCTTGAAGAACTCGTCCTCGGTGGTTGCGACATACGCGATACGCGGCATGTTGATGGTGACCACGCCGACCGAACCCGTGGATTCGCCGCTTCCGAAATAGCCGCCGGACTTCTTGCGAAGCTCTCTCAGATCGAGGCGCAGACGACAGCACATGCTGCGCACGTCGCTCGGCTCCATATCGCTGTTGATATAGTTGGAGAAGTAGGGAGTGCCGTACTTTGCCGTCATTGTGAACAACAGGCGGTTGTTTTCGGTCTCGGACCAGTCGAAGTCCCTCGTGATCGAGTAGGTGGGGATGGGATATTGAAAGCCTCTGCCGTTGGCGTCGCCCTCGATCATGATCTCGATGAACGCCTTGTTGATCATCCTCATCTCGTCCACGCAGTCCTTGTACTTGAAGTCCATATTCTTGCCGCCGACGATCGCGGGAAGCTCTGCGAGGTCGTTGGGGACCACCCAGTCAAGCGTAATGTTTGTAAACGGCGCCTGCGTGCCCCAACGCGAGGGAGTGTTCACGCCGTAGATGAAGGATTGTATGCACTGCTTGACCTCTTTGTAGGAGAGATGATCCACCTTGACAAAAGGCGCAAGATACGTGTCGAAACTGCTGAACGCCTGCGCGCCCGCCCATTCGTTTTGCATGATCCCCAAGAAGTTGACCATCTGATTGCAAAGAGTGGAAAGATGGCTTGCGGGAGAGGACGTGATCTTGCCCGGGATCCCTCCGAGCCCCTCTTGAATGAGTTGCTTGAGCGACCAGCCCGCGCAATAGCCTGTGAGCATGCTCAGATCGTGCAAATGTATCTTCGCCTCTCTGTGCGCGTTGGCGATCTCCTCGTCGTAGATCTCGCTGAGCCAATAGTTTGCCGTCACCGCGCCGCTGTTTGAAAGGATAAGTCCGCCCACCGAGTAGGATACCGTGGAATTTTCCTTCACGCGCCAATCGTTGACTTTGAGATAGTTGTCAACAGTGTTTTTGTAGTCCAACATGGTGGAGCCGATGTCGCGCAGCTTTTGATGCTGTTTTCTGTAAAGAATGTACGCCTTTGCAACTTCCACATAGCTGGATTGGATCAGCACGACCTCAACGGCGTCCTGAATGTCCTCGACGGTGATCACTTCGTCCTTTATCTTGTCGTTGAAGGTTGCGGTGACTCTCAGCGCGAGCAGGTCCAATATGTCGTCGTTGTAATTTTTCCCGACTGCGGCAAACGCCTTTTCAATCGCAACCTTGATTTTGTTGAGATTGAAAGGAACAACATTTCCATCTCTCTTTTTTACGTTCAACATTGATGTATCCCCTTTTTGAAAACTGCCTTTCCATTTTAGCATGTAATAAGGATATGTCAAGTGAAATCACAAAATAAAGTGTGAAACTTTTTTGTGAAACACTATATATTGTATTTTTGTCAAAAAACGCCGTTTTTGGTCTAAAACAAAATCCGCGCTTTTTCGGCAATCTGCTCGCCCGAAAAAACATTTTCGGCAATCTAACTGTATATACACCAAAACTTGAATATCGTTCACCCCGTTCGCTTGCTATCATTCACCCCGTTCGCTTGCCTCCGCCCCGCCATAAGTTCGCCGCCCTCGACGCGCCCTTCAAACACCCCATGAAAACATTGCATGTTTTAATTGGGACCCCGAAAGTTCTCGCACAAACTGTCATATTAAGAACAAGACTGTTGACAACGCATACCGCTCAATAGTGCGGTGAGAGGACATGATGATACCTAATCATTTGATAAAGAAAGGTAAAACCGCCTTGGCACAGGCAATCACTCAATAGTGCCGATTTACGTAAAACCGCATCTATCTTTTTATCGTTTGTATAAATATCCAACAACGCATATCGCTCAATAGTGCAGTGTAATCCAAAAATAAGATAGAGACGTGTAAAACCGCAATATTTGAATGCTAGGCTAGGAAACAGCCCTATCACGAGCCGCCTAATCCCACCCCATGAAAACATTGCATGTTTTTATGGGGACCCCGGGGAAACACTCGCACAAGCTGTCATATTATAAAAGGGCTGTTGACACAGTATTTCGCCCTAAACTACAAAATTTTATTAAGTAAAACCGCCTGTAAGGGATGAAGAGCAAGGAAAGGGGGTTTGCCCGAGTCGCCTAATGTACAAATAGTACATGACGGCGAGGGCAAACCCCCTTGACACAGCTATTCGCCCTTACAGACGGTTTTACTCTTCTTCGTCGGACTCGTGAGGCGTTAGCGCAATCGCCATCACACCCCCCGTTGTCCCCTCATCTTTGTCATCCTTCAAGCGCATGACGCGGACGCCCTGCGTGTTCCTGCCGATCTTGCTGATCTCGTCGCCGCTGACTCTGATGATCACGCCGAGGTCGGAGATCATCATGACGTCGGTGTCGGCGGGGATCACGGCGAGCCCGACGAGGTTGCCGGTGCGCTCGTTGAACACGCCCGCTCTTACGCCCTTACCCGCTCTTGCTTGGAGAGGATAATCAGAGACGTCGGTGCGCTTGCCGTAGCCGTTTGAGGTGATGGTGAGGATCTCGTCGCCCTCTTTGACGGGAGCCAACGCGACGAGGGTCGCGCCCTCGGGCAAATTCATGGCCTTGACGCCCATGGCGACTCTGCCGATGGGACGGATATCCCTCTCGTGGAAGTGGATGGACAGCCCCGCGCTGTTTGCGACGATCAGCTCGCTGTTGCCGTCCGTGACAAGAGCGTCGATAAGTTCGTCCTCCTCGTTGAACTTGATGGCGATCTTCCCGTTCCTCTTGATGGACTCAAACTCGGAAAGCGGAGTCTTTTTGATGAGGCCTTTGCGCGTTGCAAGCACAAGATACATTCCCTCCAAGGATTCGGGCATCTTGAGCATAGCCTGCACTTTTTCGCCCTGATCGAGTTGCAGGAGGTTGACAAGCGCTCTGCCGCGCGCGTTGCGTGTCGCCTCGGGGATCTCGTACGCCTTGATCGTAAAGACCTTGCCGAGGTTGGTGAAAAACATAAGCCTCTGGTGCGTATTGGAGACGAAGATCTTTTCAACAAAGTCGTCCTCTTTCGCCTTGTGGCCCGTGACGCCCACGCCTCCTCTGCGCTGAGCCCTGTACTCGGCGACGGGGATGCGTTTGATATAGCCGCCGTGCGTCATGGAGATCACGACGTCCTCTTTTTCAATGAGGTCCTCAATGTCGATATCTCCGTAATCGTAGGTGAGCTCGGACAGTCTGGGAGTGGCGTATTGCTCTTTGATCGCGGTCATTTCGCGCACGATGATCGCCCTGACCTCGCTGTCGCTTGAGAGGACCATGTTGAAATATTCTATCTGCTTTTCAAGGTCGGCAAGCTCCTGATTGATCTTTTCCACTTCCAAGCCCGTGAGGCGTTGCAAGCGCATGTCGAGGATCGCCGCCGCCTGCCTGTCGCTGAGCCCGTAGGAAGTCATGAGGTTGTTCATGGCGTCCTGTCTGTCGCGCGATTTTTTGAGGAGCTCGACGATCGCGTCTATGTTTTCGAGCGCGATGTGCAAGCCCATCAAAATATGCTGTCTCTCCTGCGCCTTTTCGAGGTCGAAGCGAGTGCGGCGTACGATGACGTCGATCTGGTGCGCAACATAGCACTCGAGCATCTGCTTGAGGTTGAGGATGCGAGGCACGCCGTCCACAAGCGCAAGCATGATCATGCTGAAGTTTGTCTGCATGGCGGTCTGCTTGTAAAGCTGATTGAGGAGCACTTGCGCGTTGACGTCCTTTTTCAGCTCGATGACTATGCGCATGCCGTGGCGGTCGGTCTCCTCGCGGAGGTCGGATATGCCCTCGAGCCTCTTGTCCTTGACCTGATCCGCGATGTTTTCTATCAACTTGGCTTTGTTGACCTGATAGGGTATCTCGGTGACGATGATGCGGCTTTTGCCGTTGGGCATCTCTTCGATTTCCGCTCTCGCGCGCAGGATCGCCATGCCCTTGCCCGTGCGATACGCCTGCTTGATCGCGCCTCTGCCCAGCACAAGCGCGCCTGTGGGGAAGTCGGGCGCGGGGATATACTCCATCAGCTCGTCCACGGTGATCTCGGGATTGTTGATCAGCGCGACGGTCGCGTCTATCACCTCGCCGAGGTTGTGCGGAGGTATGGACGTCGCCATGCCCACCGCTATGCCGTCCGAGCCGTTTACGAGAAGGTTGGGGAAGCGGGAGGGAAGCACGACGGGTTGCTCGCGCGTGTCGTCGAAGTTGGGATAGAAGTCAACGGTTTTTTTGTCGATATCCCTGATCATCTCGAGGGCTATCTTGCTGAGCCTTGCCTCGGTGTAGCGGTATGCCGCCGCGGGGTCGCCGTCCACCGAGCCGAAGTTGCCGTGTCCGTCCACAAGCGGACAGCGGATGGAAAAGTCCTGCGCGAGCCTGACCAACGCGTCGTAGACCGAGCTATCGCCGTGAGGATGGTATTTGCCGAGCACCTCGCCGACCACCATAGCGCACTTGCGGTAGGGCTTGTCGGGAGTGAGCCCAAGCTCGCTCATTGCGTAAAGGATCCTTCTGTGCACCGGCTTCAAGCCGTCCCTGACGTCAGGGATCGCTCTTGACACGTTGACCGCCATTGCGTAGGCGATGAAGGAGCGTTTAAGCTCGCCGTTGATCTCGGTGTCCTTGACTGTGGAATCCGCTATATGCTGAATGTATTCGTTGTTTTTGTCGTCTCGAATGTTTGCCATAGTTTCCCTCCTGATCAGACGTCAAGGTCGGTGACGAGCTTCGCGTTTTGCTCGATAAACTCTCTGCGCAGTTCAGGCTGTTCGCCCATCAAGATGGAAAACAGTCTGTCCGCCTCGATCGCGTCGTCCATTGTGACCTTGAGAAGAGTGCGGTTTTGCGGGTCCATAGTCGTCTCCCACAGCTGCTCGGGGTTCATCTCGCCCAAACCTTTGTAGCGTTGCAACTCGCCGCTCTTGCGCCCGAATTCCTCATAATAGGCGTTCAGGCTGTCGTCGTCGTAAAAATACAGATCCTGCTTGCCCTTGGCGATCTTGTAAAGCGGGGGCAACGCGATGAACACATGCCCGTTTTCTATCAGCGGCCGCATGAAGCGGAACAGGAAGGTGAGCAGAAGGATGCGGATATGACTGCCGTCCACGTCCGCGTCCGTCATGCAGATGATGCGGTTGTAGCGGAGCTTGCTTTCGTCGTACTCCGCGTTGATGCCGCACCCGAACGCGGTGATCATGGCTTTGATCTCCTCGTTTTCGAGGACCCTGTGCAAAGTGGCTTTTTCCACGTTCAAGATCTTGCCTCTCAAGGGCAGGATCGCCTGAAAGCGTCTGTCTCTGCCCTGCTTTGCGCTTCCGCCTGCCGAATCGCCCTCCACGATATATATCTCGCAATTTTCGGGATTTTTGTCCGTGCAGTCCGCAAGTTTGCCGGGAAGAGTGGTGCTTTCAAGCGCGCTCTTGCGCCTTGCGCTCTCGCGCGCAAGCCTCGCCGCTTCCCTTGCTCGTTGCGCCGTAATCGTTTTTAACACAAGCTCCTTTGCCTCGCGAGGATGTTCCTCAAGATAGGTGCCGAAGCCTTCCGTAACGCCTTTGGCGACGGCAGAGCGCATGCTGCTGTTGCCCAGCTTGGTCTTGGTCTGCCCCTCGAATTGAGGCTCGGCGAGTTTGACGGAGATCACCGCGGTCAAGCCCTCGCGCACGTCCTCGCCGCTGAGCTTTTCACTGCCCTTGAGGATGCCCGCCTTCGTGCCGTAGTCGTTGATGATCTTGGTGATCGCGCTCTTGAAGCCGTCAAGATGAGTGCCGCCCTCCTCGGTGTTGATGTTGTTTGCAAACGCGAGGATGGTGTCAGAATAGCTGTCGTTGTACTGCATGGCGACCTCTATCTCGCTGTCCACGTACTTTTCGTCGAAATAGATGACCTCGGGGAAGATGGTCTCTTTTGTCTTGTTCATCTCCTCCACAAAGGACACTATCCCGCCCTCATAGCAAAAGACTTCCTTGCGCTCGGGATCGCAACGCTGATCGCTGATCTCTATCACAAGCCCCTTGTTGAGGTAGGCAAGCTCTCTCAGACGGGTCTTCATTGTGTCGTAGTTGAATTCGAGAGTTTCGAAGATCTCTTTGTCGGGATAAAAGGTGATCGTGGTGCCCGTGCTGTCCGCGTCGCCCACGACCGCAAGAGGTCTTTCCGCAACGCCTCTGTTGAAGCGGATGCGATACAACTTGCCGTTTTGCCTGACCTCTGCGACCAGCCACTCGCTGAGCGCGTTGACGCAGCTTACGCCGACGCCGTGAAGTCCGCCCGAGATCTTGTAGCCGCCGCTGCCGAACTTGCCGCCCGCATGCAGCTTTGTCAGCACGACCTCGACTGCGCTTTTGCCCTCTTTTTCTATGATGCCCGTGGGGATGCCGCGTCCGTTGTCCGTCACGCGCACGGCGCCGTCCGAAAGGATCTCGACGCTGATGTGCGTGCAAAAGCCCGCGAGCGCTTCGTCTATGGAATTGTCCACCACCTCTGTGACGAGATGATGCAAGCCCCTGACGTCCGTCGAACCGATGTACATACCCGGGCGCTTTCTTACGGGGTCCAAGCCCTCGAGCACCTGTATGTCGCCGGCGTCATAACTGTGTTTTACTTCGTCAGCCATCTTTCCTCCTACTAATAAATATATATACGTAATATATATTTATTTCCTATATAATAATAACTATATAAAAGTATAACATATATATAATCCGAAATCAACAACTTTGTTTCAATTCGCGCAAAAAACCTTAAAAATCGAAAAAACGCCCCGAGAACGCGAGGAGAAGAGGGGAAATGCGGATTTTATACGCGGGTTTTCGGCTCAGTCGGAGAGGAAGATGGCGATCGCCTCGAACAGCGCGTACGCGAGAGTCGCCTGAAAGTCGGGAGACGTCAGGTTTGCCTCGTCAAGGGGATTGCTCAAAAACCCGCACTCCGCGATCACGGTGGGATAGGGACTGCAACTCAAAATATACTTTTCGGCGGCAAGCGCGGAATATTCTCGTCCGCCCGCAACCGAATTTACGTCGCGATTGAGCTTTTCCTGCACGATCTCGGCAAACTCCTCTCCCCTGTCCGAGCTCTTGTCGAAAAAGACCTGCGCGCCCCGTCGGGACGGAGAGGAATAGAAGTTCATATGCACGCTGACGACCGCCCGCGGCTTGGCGGCGTTGATGATCTCCCCGCGCTTGAACATGTCCGAGCGCTTGCGGTTGTCCGTCACCGAGGGATGCCTGAGCATGACGTCAGACCGCCTTGTGAACACGACCTTGAAACCGCCCGCCTCGAGATATTCGCCAAGCAAAAGCGCCACGCTCAGATTGAGGTCGCTCTCCTTTGCGCCCGTTCGCACGCCCGACACGCCGCCGTCCGCGCCGCCGTGCCCGGGGTCCACCACCACGACCCGCCTGCTCTCCCGCCCGAAAGCGTAGGCGATGAGAGGGGTCGCCGCAAGCCCGCACGCAAGGGCGAAGATCAGCGCAATCGCAGCGGTTTTCAGGACAAAAATTTTGACATTTTTCTGCATACGGTTTTCAAGTTGATCATATTCATTGCGGAATAAAAATGCATTGTTATCCACCGAGTTATCCACAAAATCGGCGGAAAATGTGGACAACTCGGTGGAAAAAGGCTCCGTCTGTTACGATTTCAAACAAATGCCGCGGGAGTGGGAAATATGCGTCGTCCGAAAATATCCGCCCTTTATCGGCACAAAATGTGTCCTTCTGAGGCTTAAACCGCGGACGGCGGGATTTTGCGGCGTCATATTTGCGGTGCGCGGGGCATATGGTTTTGCGAGGTGTTGTATGGCAGAATTATCACACGCGATCGGCATGGCGGTGATCGACCGCTCTTGCGGAAAATTGCTCGGGCATATCAAAACTGCATATTTTGACAAATTTTTCAAAAATATTGCATATTTCGCGGTGAGCTCGGAGAACGGCGAATTGTTGCTCGAACCAAGCAATATCGCCGCGCTTAAGGACGCGGTCATGCTTGACTCGGCGGCGGCGCTGATATCCTTCGGGGACGTAGACCCAACCGAACTTCGTCCGTGCGCGCCCGGGACGCCCGTTTTCACAAGCGCGGGAGCCTCGCGCGGGGTCGTGACCGAAGTGGGATTTCAGGCGAGCGGACGGCTGGGCAAATTCAGCGCGTCCGAGGGGGAATTTTACTCTTCGAACATTCTGACGGCGGGGGACGTCATCATCCTAAAAGGCGTCAAGCCTCAAAAAAAGCCCAAGCCCCTCTCCATTCCCCGCCCCGCGGCCGAAAGGACTGTTTTTATACTCGACGAAGCCGAGGAGCGGTCAGGCGGAAGCGAAGCCGCAAGCGAGCCGTCCCCCGAGGGCAAGGCGTTCGGCGCGGAAGCGGCGATATCCCTGAACGCCGACTCGCGCGAGCCGGTCTTTTCCCGCGACGCGTTTGAAAGAGTGCTGGGAGACGAGCAGGTCCTTTTCGACGAGGACGCGCACACGCCTACAAGGATCATCAGCAGTTACAACTTCCTGCTCGGGCGGACGTTGGGCGCGGACCTGACGACCTATTCGGGAGAGCCGATCGCCCAAAAGGGAAGCGTCGTCACCGCGTCCGTGGTTGAGCAGGCGAGATTTGCGGGGAAGCTGGTGGAGCTGACCTTGAACAGCCTGCGGGAGGGAGAGGAAAGACCCTAATCTTTCAGGATATACGACATGAAGCACAAAAACCAAAAAATTATGTCAAAAATATTTTTGTACGCGGCGACGGCGACGTTTGCCGCGGCGCTTCTTTTTGCGCTTGTCGCGTGCAATTCCAAGCCGAAAACTCCCGCAAACTCGGCGCCGTGCTACGACATGCGCCTGACCTACGACAGCGACGCTCATCTTTTGACCGCCTCGCAAGAGGTGCTGTTTTTTCCGTCCGAGGACATGCGGACAAACAGGCTTGTGTTCAGACTTTACGCAAATGCGTTTGACAAGCAACATGACGCAATCGACGTTTTATCCGTCAAAATAGACAGACGAACCGCGGATTTTGAAATATATGGCGCGGACAATTCTTTTTTGTCCGTACCCTTTTCTCCTACGATCGGGCAGGCTTGCTGCGTTTCCTTTTCATACGTCGTCGCCGTCCCGAAAGGAGACGCGCGGCTGGGATATGACGAACACGCGGCGAGGCTCGCCCTGTTTTACCCCATCCTCGCCCGCTATGAAAACGATTGGCGCGAGGACGCGTTTTCGGAGATAGGCGACCCCTTCTTTGCGGACGCCGCGTCCTACTACGTCACCCTCGACGCGGACGCCTCTTTGGCGATCGCTTGCAGCGGACAAAAGACGGAAACTTCGTCGGACGGCGAAAGGCAGACGGTTGAGATCGAGGCGGACAACATCCGCGACTTCGCCCTGTCCGTGGGAAAATTTGACGAACTCAAAACGACAGTCCCCCTTGTCGGACGAAGCGTGGACGCGTCGTACTTCTTTTACAACGACCCCGACCCCGAAAGCTCATTGCGCCGCGCGTGCGAGGCTCTGACGGCGTTTTCCTCGGCGTTCGGCTGCTATCCCTACCCGACCTTCTGCGTCGCGCAGGGCGAGCTTGACGCGGGAGGAATGGAATACGGCGCGTTTGCCGTAGTCTCCCCCGCAAGGACGGAGGACTATCTTGACGCGATCGCGCACGAGACGGCGCATCAGTGGTGGTACGGCGCGGTGGGAAGCGATCAGCTGTCAAGCGCATGGTTGGACGAAGGCTTGAGCGAGTTTTGCACCTACTATTTTTACTATCTCACGGGGGACCGCTCGACCTACTTCGCCGCGATGAGGGAGCTGTCCGCCTACTACGCCCGCTTTGACGAGCTGAAACTTACGGCGGGCTTTGACGGGCGTATGTCCCGTCCGCTGTCCACCTTTTTGACAGAGGGCGAGTACGTCGCGGTGGCGTACGCAAAGGGAGCGTTGTTTTTCCACTCTTTGCTGTCCGTGCTCGGACAGAAGAAGTTGGACGCCGCCCTGCTCGCCTATTTCGGGGCAAATCTCTTTTCCGTCGCGGACGAGGAGGCGTTGCTTGCCGCTTTCGAGACGGTGGAATACAGGATAGGCCCCCTTCTGCACTCCTACGCGCAGGACGTAACCCTTTTGTGAGGAGTGCGACGTCAAGGCTTCGTTCGATTTTTCAGATAAAAAAGACCCCGCCGACAGGCGGGATCTTGCGTATGTTTCTTAAATCGTCACGCCCCAAGGACGAACGTATCGTCGTCACAGCGGACGCTTTCGTACTCTCCGTACATAGAATACTCGGGATATTCGTTGTCCTCGTCGTACTCGTGCCTCCTCATGGTGAAAAACTGCCCCGCGTGCGCTCTTACGTCCTTGTCCGACATGCGCGCGGTGGGGACGACGGTTTCCCCGACGAGGGGCGCGTCGTACAAGATAGAGCTGAGATACCACTCTCTCACGGCGTTGTGGCCGTTGAACATGATGGGGTCTTCCACGTCGCGGAAGTACGGCGCGAGCTGAACGATGGGGCAGAGTTCGAGCACGGCGTTTGCGTACTCGCTGTTGTGCCCCGTAAACTCCCCGCGTTTGTTGTCAAAACCAAGATCGGTGAGTCCCGCGATGTTCATAAACGGGACGACGAAGCCCTCGTTTGTGCAAAATTCCGCCGCCACGCCGTATTCTTCGACCATCATCTTGATCGCGGCGATCACGTTGCACGCCAATCTATCCCCGTTTGCGTCGAGAGCGGAGGGATACTTTTTGCCGCTCCACGCGATCGTATAGTCCAAACTGCCGCTTATGCCCAGATAGCTGTCCATAAACGCGAGCCTGTTCGGGGCAAACGCCTTGGGCATCTCCCCCGCGTCCGCAAGCAGAGTCAGAAGCGCCGCGGAGCCCGCGGTCAGCACTCCGCCCATGGAGTGTCCCGCAAAGCGCACGTCGTGAGTTGCGGCCTCATATTCGGGGAACGCCTTGCGCACCGCGGAGACCATACGCAGATATTCCCCCGCAAACCACTCGGCGAGACTGCCGTTGACCGCCTCTCCCGGCTCGGTTTTGCGCAGGGTGCCGTTGCGCATATACATCGCCTGCACGCCCGAATCCCGCGTCCAGATCTTCTCCTTGATCTCGTCGGGAGCGGAGACCGTGTCGTCGTTGTCCGCAAACATTTCCCAATGGAAATAGAACACGTTGTAGCCGTTGTCATACCAATACTTGCCCAGATCGTAGGTCTGCCAAGAGTTTTCGTCTTTCGTGAAATATTCTATGTCCTCTATCCACGGCATGTCTCTCAACTCGTCCGTGCGGCTGTCACTTTGCATGTGGACGTTTTTGTTCCTGCCCACGCCGATCTGCAAGCCGTTGACTATGACGAGTATGCCCTTTTGAAGGTCGAAATATTTTCCGATGGCCTGTTCGTCGGGCACCGCCTCGTTCGGGACGCGGTAGGAATCCCCATAGGGCGTCACAAGCCTCAGCCCCTGCCTTGCAAGTTCGGGATAGGTTGCCACGTTCAGATGGATGTCGTTTTCATAATCCCTGAAGTCGTCCGTGAAAAACGCGTCGTAGTCCACGTCGAATTTGTTTTCGTCTTTGTTTTTGGTGCAACCCGCAAACAGACACGCGACCGCAAGCGCGACAAGAACAAGCGCGATCAGCCTCTTTTTCATAATCTCCTCCATACAGCCTAAACTGTATCCATTATAAATCCAAACCGCGCGGATTTCAACCTCTGCCGCAAAATTTTGCCGTCCGCGCCCGCCCGAAAAAAATGCCGAGCCTTGAATGGCTCGGCATGGCGATATGAGGTTTTCCCATCAGTGCACCGAAAACAGGATATCTCCGTAGGATGGCATGGTCCAATATTCCTTTGCGGTGTTCAACTCAAGCTCGTCGCAAACGGCGCGCAGAGCCGACATGGCGGGGATGACTTCGTCCACGTACTTTCTGCCGCCCTCTATGTTTTCGCCGAGAGCGCACGCGCTGCCGAGCGCGCGGTCAAGTTCCTTGACAGCCGCCCTCGCCTTGGATATCAGAAGTGCCAGAGAGGACGCGATCTCACACTCGTCGTCCGCGCCCACGCCGATTGCGATAGAGTTTTTCGCCGCTTTTGCGATATCTCCCTTGTAGCGTATCGCGGAGGGGATGATCTCCTTGTTTGCCATGTCAAGCATGGTCATGGCCTCGATATGCATAAGGCGGCAATACTTTTCGACATATATCTCCTGCCTCGATTTAAGCTCCGCTTCCGTAAACACGCCGAGCGACGTGAACAGCTTCAAGTTCTTTTCCGAGGTCAAGAGGGGAAGCGCGTCTATGGTCGTGGGCAGGTCCAAAAGCCCGCGGCGTTTTGCTTCCTCCCTCCACTCGGCGGAATAGTTGTTGCCGTTGAAGATGATCCTGCCGTGCTCGTTCATCACCCTGCGGATGATCTCGGTGATCGCGGCGTTGAAGTCCTGCGCACCCTCAAGCTCGTCCGCAAACAGCTTGAATTGCTCCGCCATGATGGTGTTGAGGATCACGTTCACGTCCGTGATGGACTGCGAGGAGCCCGGCATGCGGAACTCGAACTTGTTGCCCGTAAAGGCAAACGGCGAGGTACGGTTTCTGTCCGAAGAGTCCATGGCAAACTTGGGCAGGACGTGCACGCCTATTTTGACGTCGCACTTCGCGCGGCGGGAATACTCTCTGCCGTCCGCGATGGCTTGCAAAATGCCCGTGATCTCGTCCCCGAGATACATGCTGACGATCGCGGGAGGAGCCTCGTTTGCCCCCAGACGATGATCGTTGCCCGCCGACGCGACGGAAATGCGCAACAGATCCTGATGCTCGTCCACGGCGGCGATCACCGCGGCGACAATCAGCAAAAATTGCGCGTTGTCCTGCGGGCTCTTGCCCGGCTCGAACAGGTTGTGTCCGAAGTTTGTGCACAGCGACCAATTGTTGTGCTTGCCGCTTCCGTTTACGCCGTCGAAGGGCTTTTCGTGGAGCAGACAGGTCATGCCGTGCTTGGCGGCGACTTTTTTCATGATCTCCATGGTCAACTGATTTTGGTCCGAAGCCACGTTGACCGTGGTGTAGATGGGCGCAAACTCGTGCTGAGCGGGAGCGACTTCGTTGTGCTTGGTTTTTGCGAGAATGCCGAGTTTCCAAAGTTCCTCGTCAAGCTCTTTCATATATTTGACGACTCTGGGCTTGATCGCGCCGAAATAGTGGTCTTCAAGCTCCTGCCCCTTCGGCGGGCGCGCGCCGAACAGCGTCCTGCCCGTATAAAACAGATCCTTGCGCCGCTCGTAGACGGACGTGTCCACGAGGAAATACTCCTGCTCCGGCCCCACCGTCATGTTGAGGCGCTCCGTCTTTCGTCCGAACAGATGAAGCAGTCTTACGCCCTGACGATTCAGCGCTTCCATAGAGCGCAAAAGCGGGGTCTTTTTGTCCAGCGCGTCCCCGTTGTAGGAGCAAAACGCCGTCGGGATACAGAGGATCCCATCCTTTATGAACGCGTAGGACGTGGGGTCCCACGCGGTGTAGCCTCTCGCCTCGAAGGTGCTGCGAAGCCCTCCGCTTGGAAAAGAGCTTGCGTCGGGTTCGCCCTTTATCAGCTCTTTGCCGCTGAGCTCCATGATCACGCCGCCCGACTTTGTGGGGGATATGAAGCTGTCGTGCTTCTCGGCGGTTATGCCCGTGAGCGGCTGAAACCAGTGCGTGAAGTGCGTGACGCCCTTTTCGATCGCCCAATCCTTCATCGCGTTTGCAATGATGTTTGCGGTGTCCAAAGACAGCGGAATGTCGTTTTCACAGCAACGTCTCAGCTCCCTGTACGTCTCTTTTGGCAGACGCTTTGCCATTGCTCTGTCATCAAAAACCATGCTGCCGTACAACTCGGACATTATCATATTTCTTTCCTCCACAGCAAAAACTGTTGCCATTATATTCTTTTGAGGAGGAATTTCAAAATGATTTTGGGGGTAAAAGACAAAAAATAATTTTTTGCGGAACTTTTCAAAGAAAAATCTCCCGCAACTTCTTGAAAATGTTTTCCGCGTCCTGCGAAAAGCACTCGTAGGCTATCCTGACGTACGGCTCCGTGCCGCTCGGACGCGCCACAAGCCTCCCCTTCTTCCCGAAAGAGCGTTCGGCAAGCGCAAGTTTTTTCTTGAACCCTTCGCTTTCCATCTCCGCGCGCGGATCCCTTGCGGGGACGTTGAATTCGGTCATGGGATAGGGCAGATACGCGGGCAGACTGCCTATGGTCTTTTTGACCTCCAACAGAGAGAGCGCGGTGATCAAGCCGTCCCCCGTGTCCGCTCTGTCCAGCATCAAAATGTGGCCGCTCTTTTCCCCGCCCAGCAGACAGCCCGCCTCGGTCAGCGCGTCCAAAACGTGCTTGTCCCCGACCTCCGCGCGCACGAGCACGGTGTTGTGATAGGCAAGCTCTCTTTGCAAGCGGGAGTTTGTCAGGACGGTGCCCACGACAAACCGCTTGCGGAGCTTCCCCTGTATGCGATAGAGCGTGGAGAGCGCAAGCAAAATGGCGTCGCCGTCGTAGGGCTTGCCGTCCACGACAGCAAGCACCCTGTCTCCGTCCCCGTCAAAGGCGAAGCCGATCTCGTCCCGCTTCATGTGCGAAACAAGCCTGTCAAGCCGCGTGGAGCCGCAATCCACGTTCACCCTCTTCCCGTCCCGCACGTCGTTTTCGGCGACGACGCTCGCGCCGAGCGCCTCGAACACACCCTTTGCCAGCTTGGCGAAACAGCCGTGCGCAAGATCCAGCCTGACCTTCATTCCGTCAAATCGCGGAAAAGATGCTACGACATGCCGCGCGTACAGCTCCTGCGCCCCCGAAACTATGCGTATGCGATGCGCGACGGGCTTGATGTCAAGCTCACTGCAAAGCTCCTCCTCGGAAAGCTCGTCCGCCGCGCTCTCGTCCTGCGCAAGCTCCGCGTCGGGACGAACGCTCACCGTCTTGAGGGCGACGATCTGCGCGTCAAGCTCCTCTTCAAGCGCGGAGGGAAGTTTTTTTCCGCCCCTGCCAAAGACCTTCAGCCCGTTGAAAGCGGGAGGATTGTGCGAAGCGGTGATCATCACCGCAAACTCCGCGTTTTCGCTCTTCGCGGTGTAGGCGAGAGCGGGAGTGGGCAACACCCCCGTAAGCCAAATCTGCGCGTCCCCCGCAAGCAGTCCCCGACACAGCTGTTTTTCAAGCTCGACGGAGTGCTCGCGCACGTCCCGCGCAACCAAGATCTTGCCCCCTCGCTTTGAGAGCGCAAGCCCCAAAAAATAGGGGAGCTCCTCTTCGAGCAGATCCGAAGCAAGCCCCCTGATCCCGTCCGTTCCGAAATAACGCATGTACGCTATTATATGCTTCATTTTGAGCGGCGGTCAGGCGGAAAAAGCAAATTTTTGCGTTTGTTTGTCTTTTTCGGAAACAAAAAACTCTTTTCTTCGGACGCTCAAACAAAAAAACGGCGTATCGCCGAGGACGGGACACGCGCGTTTCGGAAATGATACGGTTTTATTCGCCCTGTTCTTTCAGCAGAATGTCTCCCCGCTCTAGGGGTATGGGGCACGCGAAGCGATAGACCGCCTGCACGAGCTTTGCGTCGTCCACGCGCGAGCCGTCCGCCTCGAGGGTCATCTCCCCGACCGAAAAACTTTTGCCGTTCGACCCCGTTGGGGAGAGGACTTGCAAGACGTCCCCGCTTTTGAAGCGATTGCGCATTTCCACGACGACCTCTCCGCCGCCGCAGTCAAGCACGCATGCGGTGAATTTTTTGGTTTCGGGAGTGCGCGTGCTGTCATAGGATATCGTGTCGAGAGGGAATTTTTCGTCCGCGAACGCCTCGGTGTACGGGCGGTGCGAAACCGCCTCCAACAGCGGGGAAAACCGCGATATGTCCTCGATTTTTCCGCTTGCGAGATATTCGTCTATCGCCTGCCTGTACGCAAGGCAGACCGAGGCGATATAAAACTCGCTCTTCATCCTGCCCTCAACTTTCAGGGAGCAGACTCCCGCCCTCGCAAGCTCGGGTATCCGCCGCAAAAGACACAGATCCTTGCTGTTGAAAAGATACGTCCCCCTTTCGTCCTCCTCCGCGACAAGCCCGTGCGGACTCCCCTCTTCGGACAGGGTATAGCGCCAACGGCAGGGCTGAGCGCACTCTCCCCTGTTGCCGCTTCTGCCCGCAAGATAGGAGGACAACAGGCATCGCCCGCTGTAGCTTACGCACATTGCCCCGTGCACAAACGCCTCAAGCTCCATATCGGGGACGTCGGCGTGCAGTTCGGAGATCTCGTCTATGGTCAGTTCGCGCGCGAGCACGACCCTTTTCACGCCCAGATCCTTGAAAAAGCGGAGCGCCTCGGAGTTTGCGGTGCTCGCCTGAGTGGATATGTGCACGGCAAGATTGGGCGCGACTCGCCTTGCAAGGGACAGCATGCCCATGTCGGACACGAGCACGGCGTCCGCCCCCGCGCCCTGCAAAAATTCGAAAAATTCCGCCGCCAAAGGCAGGTCGGAATTGCGCGCGAGTATGTTTGCCGCGACATACGCCTTTTTGGAGCGCGCGTGAGCGTAGGCTATGCCCTCGGCGATCTCCTCGTTTGTGAAGTTGTCCGCAAACGCCCTCAAGGACAGGGACTTCCCGCCAAAATAAACCGCGTCCGCCCCGAAGTGCAGGGCGGTTTTGAGTTTGTTGAGATTGCCCGCGGGAAGCAACAGTTCAAGCATATCAGCCCTTCAGAAGCGGAATGTTTGCGAGGAAGATGATGTCGTCCCTCTTCGCGGCGTCGCCCTCGGCAAGCACAAACGCCTTTTTGACGATGTTTCCGCCCGCAAGCCGCACGATCTCCTCTATCCCAAGCAGACTGCCGCCCGTGGACACCACGTCGTCCACAATCGCGACGCGCTTGCCTTTGATGAGGTCGGCGTCATGCTTGCTCAGATAAAGTTTTTGCACCTCGCCCGTCGTGATGGACTTGACGGAGGACGTCTCGATGCCGTCTTGCATGTACAGTTTTTTCGACTTCCTGCACACCGCGTAAAAGCGCTGTCCAAGCTCCCGCGCCACAACGTGCGCAAGCTGAAGCCCCTTGGACTCCGCCGTGACAACGACGTCGCACTCGCCCGCGATACGCTTTGCGATCTCCTTGCCGCAATGCTCGGTGAGCGCCTGATCCCCGTGCAAATTCAAAAAGCAGATGCGCACCCCCGAAGGAAGGGGAAGGATGGGGAGCTTCGTTTCAAAACCGCTTATGTTGATGGGATAAAAATTGTCCATAGTCTTTCTCCTGCGATTATGATACAACAAACGCCCGCTTGCTTGCAAGCGTTTTCTTTCACGCGCGCCCTAATAGGCGGAAACATCAAGGAGCTTGGCGTGGGCAAATCCGTCATAAGCCTTTGGGAGCTTGGCAAATGCGAACCGACGTTGTCCAATCTCGTTTCCATCGCCAAGTTTTTCGACGTATCCATAGATTTTCTTGCGGGCTTGGAAAACTAAGCCGAGGCTTTTGCATTGCCATTCGAAAAATTTGTGCTATAATGGGTTTATGGTGAACATAGGCAACAGTTGGGATGAAATTTTGAAAGAGGATTTCGCGTCCGAAAGCTATCTGCGGCTCCGCGCGTTTTTGGCAAACGAATATCGCACGCACATCGTCTATCCCGATATGCACGACATTTTCAACGCCCTGCGCGCAACGCCGTACGAACAGGTCAAGGCGGTGATACTCGGGCAGGACCCATATCACGGCGCGGGACAGGCGCACGGCATGTGCTTTTCCGTCAAACCGGGCGTGCCCGCTCCGCCCTCTCTCGTCAACATTTTCAAGGAGATAGAATCCGACGTCGGCATAAAAAACGTCTCGCCGTATCTCGTGCCTTGGGCAAAGCGGGGAGTGTTGCTGTTGAATACGGTGCTGACCGTGCGCGAAGGCATGCCCAACTCGCACAAGGGAAAGGGCTGGGAAGTCTTGACGGACAGCATAATTGCAAAGCTGAACGCGCGCCCGCAACCCATTGTGTTTTTGCTTTGGGGAGCAAACGCCCGCTCGAAAAAGGCGTTGATCACCTCGCCCCGCCACCTTGTGCTCGAATGTGCCCACCCCTCGCCGCTGAGCGCCTCAAACGGATTTTTCGGCTGCCGCCACTTTTCAAAATGCAACGATTTTTTGACAAGCCACGGCATGACCCCGATCGACTGGAGCACCCGCGACGACAAAGATTGACTCGCATTGCCTCGCCCGCGCGACAACCGCATTTCAAAAAAGACATATTGACCCGCACCACGCCGCCCACGCGACAGGCGCAAACAAGCAATCTTCAAAAAGAAAATCACACAACAAACGCTTTATCCTGCGCAAAACGACAGATAAACCGCGATTTGGAGAAAATATGGCAATCGACATACAACGCATCAACTTCCTTGCCCACAAGGCAAAAACCGAGGGCTTGACCCCCGCCGAAAAAGAGGAGCAAGCCCGCTTGCGCCGCGCCTATATCGACAGCGTGGTGGGCAATATGCGCGCCCAACTCGACAACGCCTACACCCTCGACGAAAACGGCAATCCCACCAAACTCAAAAAATAGCGCCGCACTCCACCCCCTAAACCCGCTCCGCCTTTTGATGAGCGCCCGAATTTTTCCCATGAAAACATTGCATGTTTTGATGTGCCCCCCCCGAAGAAGTCTCGCACAAACTATTTTATTATAAAAAGGACTTTGACACAGCTATTCGCCCTAAACTACAAAATTTTATTAAGTAAAACCGCAATATTTGAATGCTAGGCTAGGAAACAGACCTCTCCCGAGGCGCCTAATCCCACCCCATGAAAC
>CANQNC010000001.1 GCA_947625145.1 uncultured Clostridia bacterium | reverse complement strand
AAAATAAGGACGCCCCGCATAGGGACGCCCGCACGAGTATCCCCAATTGGTTTGCGTCACAATTGCCCGCTATACGGATGAAAAGGATACACGATGCCCATGTAACCGTATAGCGCTAGTATGAAATTGTGACGCAAATTTATTTTAGCCCTTGCCGCGGAAATTGTCAAGGGCTGTCGACGTCGGCGCTTTTGCCAAAGCTCTGCCGCGAGCAAATCCTGTTTTCATCTCAACCGACCCGCGCTCCGCTGTTTGCGCTGCCCTTGCCAGAGACAAAAAAATCCGACCCCTTATAGGATCGGCAAATTTTCAAATCGGCTTTGGACAAGATGGAGAGATTTTGTTTTTTGTGGCAACGCACAAGATCCGTACGTTGCAAACAGCGTGAGAGGCTCCTGTCGGGGTCAACACGCCGCCAAAGCGCAAAAGGCTTGCGCATGCGAGAGGCGGAGCCTAGGCGTCCACACGCTCGTCATGCTCAATTTGAGGGGAGGGGGAGACGGGACTGCCGCTTGCGGGCAGGGTTTTTGCGAGGCAATAGTTGAGCGCAAAGAGGATATGTATCATGGCAAACACATACATTTGAGTCGCCGCCGTGATGAACGCGCGGCTGTCGGGAGCGTTGACTTGCGGAATGGAGAACACGCCCGAAATGACAAAGAAGCACATAAACGCCGCCATGATCGCGGCTTGCGTTTTGTTGCGCCAAAAGGTCGTGACAACAAACAGCAACAAAAGCGCGACGGACATGGAAAAGCCGATTATGGCGAAAGCGTTGTGCAAGGTATGCTTGAGGCTGGGCCCGTCCGTAAACTCCAAAGACAGCCCCGTCAGCAAAACGACCACGCTTGTCGCGAACATTGTGTAGAAGAAGGTCTTTGCGGGTTTGGAATATTGTTGCGAGTCAAGGTTGAGTTTCAAGAGGTAAAAATAGAGGGCGAGGTTCAATATCCCCCAAACGTACACCTCCGCAAACTTGCCGTTGAACCACACAAGCATGGACACCGTGGTCTGCACCACGCGCAAGCCCACGCTCTTGCAGGTCAGCGTGACGATAAGTATGGACGTGATCGGCATGAGGACAAACGTGAGCAACATCATCAAAATGCCGTGCAGTTTGCCGTGCTTTTCAAGATACATGGGTAGCGGTTTGCTGTAATCGAACATTTTCATGAGCGTCTCCCCGATGCCGAGGCTCGGCATGTGAAAGATTCTTTTTCATACACGCTTGACGGCAGTGCCGCGCGGAGCAAGCCCCGCAAGCGCGCCGTGTCGTTTCAATATTATATCATACTCTCGACAATTTTCAAAGAGAATTTTGTCATTTCGCCCCCTCCCCTCTTTGGACGCCTCAACCGCGTAATTTCATTGTACATTCCAAACGCCCTTCGCTCGCACAACTACGCCTTTCCTCCTCGCAAAGCGCACAAGGTTGTCGCGAAGATCGCGGCGGACGAAAGCGTTCACGCTCACAAGCTCCTGCTGTACTTGTTTTTCTTCATTACGTTTTACATCCAAACAGATTAAGGCGAGCCGCAAAGTCAAAAATACGTTCGGTCGATCGGGCAAACGAAAGAGCGAGAGGGGTCTCTCGCTCTTCCCATGAGATTTGGGATTTCTCAGTCCTTTTCGGGTTCGCTCGGAGCGCTGATCCCGAGGATCTGAGTGCGCTTTTGCTCGTATTCCTCGGCGGAGATTATGCCCTCTTCCATGATATGTTTCCACTCTCTTACGCGGATGACGCGGATATCCTCATTCGGATTTTCGGTCGCGTCGGGAGAATGTTTTTTCATGACCGCCAAAACAAACATGCAAAGATATTGCAGCGCCATAAGCACGACGCTTATCAGCATGATCACCGCCGCCACGGAATAGCTCGTTACAAACATCAGCGAAATGGCAAGCCCGATGGTGAAAGAGGAAATCGCAAGCGCGTGCCCCACTCTTTTTGCCGTGTCGTTTGCGGATGTCATCAAAAACACTCCGACTGTCGCAAGCGCATACAGCCCGACGTATGCGGAGATCGTCGCGAAAAACAAGGCGTCGCCCTCGACGTTGACCCCGCAAACGACAAGGCTTGCGAGGAACAAGATCATCGCCAAAACGAGGAATGTAGACCTCAAAATTTTGAACAGCTTCATTTTTATTGCTCCTTAGATGAATTTGCGCGAAAACGTTGTCGCGTTGTCATCAATATAACATTTTGGGCATGTTTTGTCAATAATATTGTAATATATACAACAAAATATTGTTTTACACACAATTTGATGATATCTGGCGCACAGAGGTGCGCCGCCCTTTTGCCTTATAATTTTTTCGGAGGCGAAAAATGAAGCGTGAAGAGATCATCAATCGCATATCTAGGTTGCGGATCAGAGCAAATCTGTCTGCGCGCAAGCTCTCGTCGCTGATCGGCAAAAACGACAGCTATATCGCGGGGCTTGAAAGCAGAAAAAACTTCCTGCCGACCGTGGACGTCATCCTCGACATAATCGACGCCTGCAACAGCACTCCTACCGAATTTTTTTATTACAGCCTTGAGGAATACGAAACGGACAAAAACCTCATCGAGCTTTTGAAGTCGGCAACGCCCGCGGCGAAGGCGGCGGCGGAGAGCGTGTTGAAACTGAAATGATCTTGCTCCGCCCATATCCGTCCATCTGAAAACTTTGCAATTTAAGTCGGCGTAAACAAATATTGCCATACGTGACGTATGGCAATATTTATCAAATTCATTTCACCGACAAAGACTCAAAACTTCCTATTTGCACTCAATCATATGAGACGTCCGATTCGAGGACGGTTCCGAGGACGGCGTCCAACTCAACCTCGTATTTGAGGTTGCCGAGATAAAATTCAACGTCGTAGATCAGTCTGAAATCGTCATATTCGAGCTTGATCTTGCGCAGTTTGATTTCGGACTCTCTGCCCTCGAGTTTGAAAAATTTCAATGTCAAAGCGAGGGCTTGTTCCTCGGTGATCGCCTCCGAGCCGCCGCTGACAAAATCCGAATTTCGGCTGACCGCACCGGTCGTCGCGTCCACGAAATAGTCACACTCTCTTCCGTCGATCACAACTTCGATCTCATAAACATATTTTCCGTTTTCATACTCCAATTCGACTTCGCCGAAAACAGCGCCCGCGTTGTTTCCGAGATGTTCTTTGAGTTTGGCGACGGCTTGATCGCGCGTCAATCCGCCCCCCGTTGCGGGAGGAATCCGATCCGCTTCAACGTCCCTTTTGAGCACCTCGCCCGTTGTGGCGTCTATTTCCGCTTCATACTCGTTGCCGTTGGCATACAACTTGATCGAATAGCGCAGTGATCCGTCCTCCATCTCGAGTTTGACGATCTTCCTTTCGACGGCTTGCTCGTCCAAATCAAACTCTTGCAGAGCTTTGAGCACGGCTTCGTTCTCTGCGATCACGGCGTCCGTCGGGGAGGAATTTACAAGCACAGCTCCGCTGAGCGCGTCCACTTTGTATTCGCGTTTGACTCCGTCCGCGCCGCGCGCTTCTATC
This sequence comes from uncultured Clostridia bacterium, assembly GCA_947625145.1. Lineage (GTDB taxonomy): Bacteria > Bacillota > Clostridia > Christensenellales > CAG-917 > CAG-475. The sequence goes on along the minus strand of CANQNC010000001.1, from coordinate 139,803 downwards.
TCGTAAAAATACTTCCCGCCCTCTTTGTCTATCTCCACTTCGAGGACATATATGTTGTTCCCCGCAACTTTTTTCACCGCGGCTATCGCTTGGTCGCGCGTGATGAACCGCTTGTCTGCGGGAAGTTCGTCGGTTTGGGGCTTGACGCCCTCTATTTCCACATCCAACATCTTGCCGTCGTTTGCGGCAATTTCAAATTCATATTCGGCATTTTTTGCAAACAGCTCCACTTCATAGACGAATTGTCCGTCCTCGCGATCTATCTTGATTTTGCGGAAAACATATGCGCTCGGCTCCTCGCCGTTTGGAAAGACAAACTGCAACGCGATTGCTTTTGCCTGTTCCGCCGTTATGTTTTGCGTGTCTGCGGGCGCCTTTTTGTCCTCGATCGCGCTCTTTGAAAACTTGACTATGTCGCCTTTCACCGCATCCACGCTTATGTCATAGCGATAGGACGCGAAGTTGAAACTGACCTTAAATATCTTTCTGCCGTCCTCAAGCTCGCACCTGACAACGGATCCTTCGACGTTTGTCGCGCCGGCCGCCTCGAGCGCAAGAGCGTATGCGGTTTGCTCGCTGATATAAGAGCCTGTGGGAAGGTCTTTTTCAAACTCTATATCTCTTTTCAACAATGTAAAATCATTTGCGTCGAACACAAACTCATATTTTGTGCCGAGCTCCTCTATCTCCGCTTTGTAGACGTTTTTGCCCATATATGTGTCGAAGTCGAAATCAAACCCCGTCACCTTATCGGGCGCGATCTCGGAAAGCCTGAGCGCCTCGGCATACGCTTTTTCAAGCGCGGACTTCTCCTCCGCCGCCGTAGTCGCGCTCGGTACGTTGCCCACAACGTCCTCTTTGTTTTCTATCTTGAAGTTTTTGTCAAGCGTATATTCGGCAACATACTCCGTGGTGATCACCGTGACGAGAAATTTATCCCCCGTCGCAGTCGCCGTCTGCGTCACGATATCCCCCGTCGGAGAGATCGCGTTGAATGCCTTGACCACGTCTAAGTTGACGTCGGGCAGCGTGGTGTTTCGGACAGGATCGCACGCCGTCAAAGCGCAGCATGCCAAAACAAAAATTGCTATGATCGTTGCAAATGTCAAAAGTTTTGCTCTTTTCATTTTCTCACCTCTTCCTTGGGACGGTCTTGCTCCCGTATTTGCTTAAAATACGTTTGAAGCGGTTTTCGGTTACTTCGAACAAATGATTTTTTGATCTGACCTACAAAAACAACATGCCTTACAAAATGTCCCGCACGTTTTGCATGTGCTCGATCACAAAGTCCGCGGGCGGGGAGCTTGTGTCGTAGGGGATATGGTTGTGATTGTACCAGCAGGTGCGGATGCCGTATGCCGCCGCGCCCGATATGTCCGCGGAGAGGGAATCGCCAAGCATAAGCATTTCGTCGGGACGGACGTCACCAAGCTGGGCAAGGCAAATGTCGAAAAACTCGCGTTGCGGCTTCGGACTGCCCATCTTGTCGGACAAAAACAGCCGCTCGATATATTTCAGCATGCCCGCCTTTTCCAACCTCAGGGGCTGTTGAGAGGTGACCGCGTTGCTTGCGGCGCAAACGCGATAACGCGAGGCGAGATACTCGAGGGCGGAAAGCGCGCCGTCCACGGGGATATGGCTGACGTTGAGATAGACGTGGAATTGCTTTTCAAACTCCACGCCGTCCACGCCGCGCACGCCAAGCTCGTGGAAAATCAGGTTCCACCTTATCTCGAACAGCCTCTCTTTGGTGAGCGTGCGCTGTTCGATCTGCAACCACAAGCGGTCGTTTGTGCGCTTGAACACTTCAAACATGCTCCGCTCAAAGGGTATACCGAAATCCTCGCAGGCCCTCTTCATGGAATCCTCCGAGCATTTGTCAAAGTCGAGCAAAGTGTTGTCGATGTCAACAAGCACAAGTTTCAGCATACCCATATTATACACCAAACGATCTGCCTTTTCAACCCCGTCGCAAGGATTTTGATTTTCCGTCTTAAATCCGTAGACATGACCGAAACGCGGTTTTATGTCGTCGTTTTGCATGTTTAACATACGTTTTCGGCAATATGTCCTTTGCCACACAAAACGGCTTCTTCGCAAGGCAAAGCAAGCGAAACAAAACTCAAGCCTGCAAAAAAGGCGGGATACTCTCCCGCCTTTTTATTTTTGACTTCTTGTTTTCTACTTGTTTTCGACTTCTTATTGGCTGACCTTTTCCGCCGCTTCCGCAAACGCCGTGCCTATGCTGCCGTCGTTTGCCGAAATGTCGAAGCCGGGGCTTGCAATGGAGCGCAAAAATTGTGCTCTCGCTCCCGCGCAACCTATCGCCAAAATCTTCACGCCCGCGTCGCGGATGTTCTGCGCTCTTGCGATATGTCCCTCTTCCTTGCCGCTCCACGCGCCGTCCGTAAACACGACGATTATCCTCTCCCCCGTGCCGTGAATGAAATCGGGGAATTTTTCGCATATCTCGGCAAACGGGCTTGTCGTGCCGCCCTCAGCGCGCACGCTTGCCACCGCTCTGCGCACGGCGTCCGAATTTTCCGAGAACGGAAGCACGACCCTCGTGCCCGTGGAAAACACGACGAGCGCCATGGGATTGCCCGCAAATTTGTTGATAAACTCGTCTATCGCCGCCTTTTTGGTCTCCTCCATACGCGTGGTGCGACCGCTGCTTTCGTTCATGCTTTCGGAGACGTCCATGGCGATCAAAATCTGCTTTTTGCCGCCTCCGCCGCTGCGCACGATGCGATCCGTCTTTGTCGCGGGGACGTTTGCGACGTTGCCGCAGGACGGGCATACCGCGCCGTGCTTTTCAAGCCCGTCATAGCACACGAACTTGCCGCACCTACTGCACTGATAGACATATCTGTTTCCGCAATATTTGCATCTGAAGGATTGAGACAACTTGAAGGCACCGTTCAGCTCCTCGCTCTCCCCCACGGACGCCTCGGACGTGACCGTAAATGAGCCGCCCGCAACGTAATCGCCGCCGCGCTCCACAAACTGTATGCCCATGGGGCGGCGTTTTGTCGAACATGATCCAATGACGGTTGTGATCTTCATATCATTCCTCCGCTAAAACCGCAATTTTCATTCGTCAACGAAGCACAGTCTCGGCTGCCGCCTGTGAGAAGTACACCTTGTCGTCGGGCGCGGACACCCTAAGCTCTTTTGTCCAAGCGCACTCGCCCACGATCACCACGGCTTCCGCGTCCGAAGCCACGTACCCCGCCTTCTTCAAAGCGGCGAGAGTGACGGCCACTTCGGTTGCCTGTGGGGAAGCGACTTCCCGCACGTAGCTGTCCAACCTTTCCACAGTCAAGGTCGCATAGTTTTCAAAATCGAACGTTTTGCCTACGAAATACCCGTTCCTCTCCGCGTTCCAATGCACGAGCCTCTGATCCCTTTTGCTGTTGTCGGGATGATCCTTCTTGGGCGCCGCGGGCTTGACGCAATCGAAATATACGCCGATGGTTTGGACATTCCTCTGCTTTTGCTCCTCAACAACGTCCTTCCTGAGCGCCTGCAAAGCCCTGTCAAGATCGGCTTTGTATTCGCCGAGCTCGGCGATCAGCTTGTCCAAGACGCGCCTGTCCTTCAGGTCCTCGTCTATCCTTTGGATATCCCTTGCCGAAGGAAGAGAAGATTCCTTGCACAAAGGGGCGATCTCCTCTGTCATATGCGCGCCGTAGCACCTCGCAAGATCCGCCCGGATCATGGCAAGAGAGCGCTTCCTTCTGTCCTGACCCTTGTTCCTCAGCGTGTACGTCTTGTATTCCTCGGACTGCACAAAGTTGTTGAAAAGAGGATAGGAGCCGTATTTTTCAAGTTGTGCCCCGAAGAAGTCGTCCACGCGCTTGACGGCAAGATATTTGTCCAAAGTCTGCTCCGCATGCTTCGCGTTGCCGCCGACAGTGTCGCAAAGTCTGCTCAGTGCCTCGTACGCGCTTGCAAGGAACTTCGCTTTGCCGATGATCTCAACATATCTGTTGGGATCCGAACACTCGTAAACGGCTTCGCTGGCCTCTTTGATCTCCTTGTGCAAGTTTTTCCGTATGGAAGTCAGCCGTTGTTTTACGCTGTCCAAGCCCATGCCCTCGGGGGAGACGATCTCGTCTATCTTGGCTTGACCGAAAGAGGCAAGCGGCAACGTGATGACCGCCGCGGAGAATTTGAAGAGATAATCCACTCCCTCTCCCGCGCCGAAAACCGAGGCCTTGTAGTGCTCGATAAACTCGGCGACCTCTTCTTCGACCTTGCCTTTTTTTGCGATCCCGCCGTTCCAGCTGTCCGCAAAGCGCTTTGCCGCGGCGGACGGATCCTTCATCTCTTCAAGGACTTCACTGCCCGAGCCCATGATGTCGTCATTGTTTTCGACTGTTGACATTGTTTTTCTCCTTCGGATTGTTTATGTTTGGTTTAATCCTTGTTTTGCTTGGTCTACGCCTGATTTCTATTGATTTGCGCTTGGCTTACGCCACGTACTTCGCAAGCCCCAGATACACAAGGTCCGCGGCGGAAACGGGCACGCGCTTGCCTCCCTTCAATGGGAGCAAATAGCCGTCGAAGTTGCTTGCCGCCTTGATTTTGACCGCGGTCAGGAAGGCGATCCCGTCTCCCTTGCGCGGGCGCGGAGTCAGCCACCCGGGGGCTTTGCCTATCGCGCCGTCGATATCTCCTTTGTAGCTGTCCAGCCTTGCCGCTCTTTCCCCGAGCGCGTCCGCGCGCGCCCTCGCGTCCTTTATGACGCCGCGCAACTTGTCCACGCCATTCGAGAGCTTATTCCTGCTCTTGGCAAAGTCGCTGTCTCCGCCCAAAGAGACTCGCGCCAGCTCCGCCGAGACGTTTGCGATCGCTTGCGACAGGGAGCCCGTCCCCAGAGCCTCTTTCACCTCGCCCTCTATCTCCTTTTGGAAGTCGGACGGGAGCTTTTCAAGCGGGCAAAGCGCGCACATATCTATCCCTCTGAGCACAGCCGCCTGCGCGTTGACGTCGTTGATCTTGGGCATGAGCTCTGCGTTCAAGCTCTCCTCAAAGCCGCCGAGCAAGGGAGCCAGCGCTTCGCACTGCTCCTCGAGTTGCGTCTTTTTTTCCGCGAAGTTGTCTATGCGCATGCCGTCCGCAAAGGTGATGATCCTGCTTGCCTGCGCGTCCATCTCTCTGAGCCGCGCGAACATTGCGCCGAACGCCTCGCGACAATCCGCGATTTTCCGCATTGCCTCCGCGATCACCGCGCACGTTTCAAGATATTTGCCCTTGATCCTCTGCCGAACGGGAGAGTTTTTTGTGCGAAGCTCCTGCCAAATCGCGGCGATCTCCCTGAAACTGTCCACGGATTGCGGATCCTCGTGCTTCCAGAAGTCGGCGAAGTCGCTTTGAAGCCTTTGCCACGTGAGGCTCTGCGAGGACCTCAGCCTTGCTATGCCTGCGTCGCGGGCGGAGATAGCCAACCTCTCTTCCCTCAAACGCGCGGCATTTACGCTTCTGCTGAAACTGCCGTTTTTGAGGACGTACACGCCCTCCGCGCTTGCGCGCCTGATCGTCACTCCCGCTCTTTCCGCAAACACGATCTTGTCCGAAGGCCACGGACGATATTGATCATCGCCCTTGATCGCAGACAGCGCGGCGGACTCTATCTCTTTCTCCACCGAAGCGTCGCAAGTCGCCATATCCCGCGCCAAAAGCTCGTACATATTGACTTTTTCCACGCCGCTTGCGGTTTGGATATAATATTTTCTGTTTTTGTTTGCGCCGCCCGCAAAGACGTCCCGCATGATCTGCCAATCCCCATCCTTGAAGACAAGCCCGCTTATCCACGGCGTCAGCGCGATATATGTGGGCAACGTCGCCATGTTCCACTCCATGAGGGACACGGCGTCCACGGCGTCTCTGCCCGGCGTGCCGCCCACCGCATAGAAATACATGCCCTCGTACGCGGCGCGCCAAATTTTCCAATCTCCCTTGACAAAGACGATGCCGTCGCTTGGCCAAGGCTCACAGATATGCTCGCCGTCCTCAGCGGGCGCGGCCTGCAAGTCCGCGTATTCGGCGGTTTCGGGAGCCTGTCCCTCGTATTCCTCTTCAGCAGAGTCCTCGGGCAAGGCTTCCTCTTCCTCGATTTTGTCGTCTGCGTTGCTCACGATTTCAATCGACTCTTCCCTTGCGGGCGCCGCGCTGTCCGCGCTTGGTTCCTCGCTCTCGGCGGAAGGTCCCGTACGCCTAGAGGCGCGGAATCTGTCAAGCATAGACCCCACTCTCGTATCCTCGGCTCTTGCCGTTTCCGCTTTCGGCGCGGCGGAGGAGCCGTCGAGGCGCACCGCGGCGTGAAACCGATCGACAAGGGTCGCGGCGGTCGTTTCCCCGCCGTAAATGGAGCCTATGCTATAAAAGTATTTCCCCGGTTCGGACCCGCGCCAAAATTTGTAGTTGCTGCCCTCAACGGGCTTGATGCGGTCCTCATCCCAAGGTTGATAGATCCTTTCTTCCGCCATAACGCACCCCATACAGCATATGTTAGAAAGCGCGAACATACCTGCAATGATTGTGCCACATCGGCTTTGTCAATTACTTTCTTTTGACATAGCCTTTTGCGAGCATTTCGTCTATGGACAGCTTCAACGCGCCGTCCGCGGTCATAACGCGATATCCCTTTCCTTTGAGCGAATCCCTTGTGATGCTCGTCACTCCCGACATATTGGCTTCGGGATTGGGAGCATACAGCGCTTCGTCCGCCGCCCACATCTGGAACGCAATCGCCTTTGTCGCGTAGTTTTTGGCGACCATCTCGTCCGAGGTCAGCCTCTGAGCGGGGAAAGTTTTGACAACATAGTGTTTGGGTCCGCGCGTGAGGTCGCGCTCCACTCTCTTGCTTGTGATGAAGTGGATCGCGTCCGAGGGCCACGGAGTGAGAAGTTCGGCGTCCGAACAAACGACGCCCTTTTGCTTAAGCTCGGCAAGCGTGCAAACCGTGGAAAGCCCGCCCAAGACGGACAGCACATATTTGCCTTCCATGCCGTCTTTGCGCCTCACGCATGCAGGCATATCCCCCGTCATGCCGTCGCTCTCCCAGAAAGCGCGCACCTCGACGGGCGCGGGTGCGGGAGCCTCCAAGGACCTCGCAAGTCCGTCGCGAACAAGATCCGCCGCACGTCTTGAAAGGGTGGGCCCGAGCGAGCCGTCCGGTCTCTTCCTGCGCACGGTATACACGCCCTCGCGCAAGGGGTTTTTGGACACCATATACTCCGCGGAGGGGACAAATTCTATCTTGTCCGCGTCCCAAGGAGTGGTCAGGTCTATCCTGCAATATTGCGCGGGGATCATCCTGATGTCCCTCGTCTTGAACACGTCGCGCACCTGCGCGGCGGTGGGACGATTGGCAGGCTCGTTGTCAAGCATCCATCTGAGCGCGCCGTAGATGAGGTCGCTCATCTCGGCGGGGTCGCTCGGGAAATTGGGCTTGAAGCCGTATTCCACCGCGGCGGGATAGTCGTTTCTCGCGACGCCTTCCAAGATCTCGCCGTCGTCCGTTTTGAAGGGCATGATGTTTGAAGGCGACAGCATGCCATAAAGATATTCGTAGATCGTAAAGGCAAGGGAATACACGTCCGCTTTGGGCGTGATCGTGCTGAAATCGAAGGCGTCGAACTCGCGCGAATCCGCCGCGTCCACGATGTCGAAAAGTTTTTTGAACTCGGGCGCGAAATACGTGCCGCCGATCTCGTTTTTCCACATGCTCAAAGGATATCTGCGCGATTGAAGCTCGCTCAAAATGATCGCGGCGTCGTAGTCGATTATGGTCGCCTTCTTCTTGCCGTCGGGATCCTTTGTGATGAGCGTGTTGTCAATCTTCAAGTCGCAGTGCAAAATGCCCGCCGCATGCAGATCCGCAAGCGCGTCCGCAAGCGAAGCGATGATGTCGTATTGCTCTTCCTGCGGGATGTCCCTGTGGAAACAAATGGGCTTTGCCTCGTCAAACCAGACCGCGCTTTCAAGCCAAGGCGTCGCCTCGACCATAAACACCGCATTCCCCTTTGACTCGATGGGTTCCGTCCACGCCTCTTCGGGAGGCACGAGATGGGAGTTGTGAGTGCCCTTGACAAGGCGGATGATGTTTTGTCTGAGCAAAAGATATTGATCCGAGATCTTGTCTCTTTCGTTCCAATCGTCCCTTTTTGCCTTCAAGCTGTCAAGCTCGCTTTGGAGCCTCTCTTTGTTGTCCTCCGCGGCGCTGCGTAACTCCTGCGTTTTTCTTCTGATGGCGTCGTCAACGTTGTACCACTTCGGCTCAGCGCTGTGGATCTTCAGTTGATACACCTTGCCTCTGTAGGTACACTTCGCCATTTCGGCTTGTCTCGACCCTCTTGTCAACGGCTCTGACAGAACAAAGTCACTAATACGCATTTTTATCTCCTCGTTTTGGTTTTATGAATTGTGGATTTGGTTTGTTAGTCCTCGTTTTCGTCCTTGACGGTGGACGTTGCGGTCACAGTCGTAAACGCGCTTGCGCCCTCGGAACCTTCGGTCGGAGCCTTGCGCTCCCCGACGCAACTCGGGCGCCCCGTCTTTTTGGGGAAGGATGAATCGGACATTTCGTTTTCGGGATCTTCCTCTTCGAACTCGAACGCGGGCGCGCCGCCTTCCGCCGCGCGTCTTGCTTCCTCTGCGCGCTCTGCCGCAAGTCTTGCCTCTTCCTCGGCTTTTCTTGCCGCTTCCGCCGCGCGTTCCGCCTCTTTTTTGGCTTCGTCTGCGGCGCGTTCCGCGGCAAGACGGGCTTCCCTTTCCGCCGCTTGCTGTTCCGCCAAGCCCTTTTCGATATTCTCGATCTCGGTCACAAGCCCGCTTACGTGCCTGCCGCTGTCCACGATCACGTCGGATCTGTCCTTCCTCAACAGCAGATCGCCGTAAAAAGCTTTCTGAATGGTTTCGAATTTGAGGCGTTCGCGCTCGACGGCGTAGTTGATTTTGGGCTGAGACTCCTCCTTCTTTTCCGCGACCTTGTACTTTGCAAGGACAGCGGCGATCTCGGGATCGTCCTCTCCGTTTTCATGCAGTTCGAGCAAATAGTTGATTATGCCGACCGCGTTCGCTTTCAGCACGCGACCGAACGGGATCGCAAGATTTGCCTTTTGCAGGTTTATGCCCCAAAAGCTCGCGATGCCCTCGCCGCGCTTTGCGATCAAAGTCTCTTTCGGGATCCTTGCGGACAGAAGCGCGACAAAATCGCCGTTTGTGATGACGTCTCTTGCAAATTCCATAAACTCTTCCGCGCTCTGCTCCTCCGAGCTTTGAAGGTGCGGATTTACAAACGCAATGTTTTTCTCATACGCGACCGTCGTCAAAACTTCAAGCGTGGTGGCGTCCTTCCCCTCGCGCAACTTCTCCATAAGTTGCAAGGGGTCGCCGTCCGTGGAAAACAGCTTTGCCGCAAACGTTCCGCTGTCGTCCTTTTTGACCTTTTCGCCCGCGCCAGCTTCCTGCCATTCCAAGCAGAATTGCTTTTTCAAGCCGTGCGGACTGTTTTGGCCGTAGAAGGAGAACACGATCTCTCTTGCGAGGTCGTCAAGGCTGTAGGCGCGTTTGAACGCCTTCAGCATTCTGTTTTCAAAGAGGATATCGCTGCAATCTCCGTTTTCAAATCCGAGCGGACGTTCCTGCTCCCCAAGCCACTCCTGCGGGCAGGTGTCGTAAACGCCGTCCGAGCACGCAAACAGCGCGCATGGAGCTTGAAGCTCGACGATCGCGGCGCGGAAAGTGCCATCGAAGTAGCCCTCATAGCCGTTTGCGGCGCTTCTTCTTGTGACGCCGAAGTGCACAAACGCGCTCATCTTGTCGCCGTCCACAACGTCGTCGTCAGAAATTTGCTTCACGCCGTCCGCGAGGTCCACCTTATAGCATCTCGCGTCCCCGCAGTTGAGCGCGACGGCGGATATCTTTTTGCCGTCGTCGATATAAAACCAAGCTGCCACCGTGGCGGGCAGATAATATATGTTGCGGTTGTCCTCCTTCGGCGCGTCGTCGTAGGAGAACAGCTGTCTTACCCTGCCGCTCAAAGAGGATTCGTCATCCCGATACATGCTGTCGGTGATGGACTCTCTGAGTTCGTTGACATCTTTTGTCGTCCATTTTGTCAAATGTTTGTCAAGCGCCCACGTCCTGAATTGCTGATATATCCAAACGCAAGCAATTCGCGACGCAAGGGACTGACTGTCTCTGTTGTAAAAAGGCGTGACGACCTGTTGGTCCTCGTCCGCGCTGTTCAGCGGCTTTCTTCCGCCGTAATATCCGCCCACGGGCACGTCGGCGAAGCAACGGAGCGCGTATTCAAACACCTCTTTGCTCTGCGCGTCATGCGCGTCATTCTCCGCAGCGGAGAAGGGCTCGATGTCGAACATGACCTTCAAAAAAACGGCGAGCATCAACTTGTTGTCCTCGTCCGAGAGTTCGACGTCGTTTTTCATATCGCCGTATTCGCGGCTTATCAGCTCGCAGAGCCTGCGCTTGAGAGACGGATGAACAAATCCGCCCTGTCCCACGCCGTCCGCGGCTAGGATCAGCCCGTATTTTATGCCGTTTTTCTCTTCCTCCCACACGACGGGATACGCGTCTCCGCCGTACTTATAAAGGTTGCCTGACCTCTCGGAAAAAACAACCAATCTGTCCTTGGACAGATCGAGGAAGCTGTTCCCCACGCCGTCGCGCTTCCCCAAGAAGGCGACGTTTGGGCGATGACTTACAAGTTCTCGCTCTTTTACGGGCATATATTTGTCCTCCTGTATTAAAAAAATGTGCGGAAAGGCATGCCTGCCTTTCCGCACGACATCAAACGATCAGAAGCTCCTGACAACCTCTTTGATGATATCGTCGAGATCTATTTCGCCAAGACCCGCCGCGGGGTTGATGGGGTTGAGAACCGTGTTTTCCCATGTTGCAAGCGTGTCCCATGTGTGGCCCGCCGCGTCTCTGCCTTCGGGCACAAAGAGGATAAGGCGCTTTGCGTTGGGGTTGAGCTCGGTGCTCGCCGCCTGCGCGTCTTTCTCGCTCCAGATGCTCTCGAGCGCCGCGACGTCTGCGGGGATGTCCTCGCTGGGATAGCCGATGCTCCCGTCTCTCTCATGCAGATGAAGAGGAACCGCGTCCGACATGACGATGATGATGTGACGGCCCTTCTCGCCCGGTCTGATCTTCACCCAATCCGCGCACATTGCAGAATAGAGCGCTTCAAGTCCGTTTTCGGGGATGTCGCCGCCGCGCATGTCGATGTTGATGCCGTTGACCGCCGCCTCAAACTGCGCCTTTTGATCGGGCAGAGAGAAGAACTCGGTTTGACGGATCGCCTCGTCGCCCTCGCTTGCGTAGTCCGCAAAGTCAACGACCTTGACTCTCATTTCGGAAACCATCTTGCTTTCCGCCTCAAGTCCTTCTTTGAGTCTGTCGCCGAGCGTAAGCGCGTTGCTCTTGACCTCGTTGATGATGGGGCCCATGCTTCCCGTGGAGTCGATCACAAACACAATGTCAAGTTTGTAGCCCATTCCTTGAAGAAATGCCATAAATTTTACCTCCGTTTTTTGTCAATATTTGCGCGCCGTCTTGCAGGCGCTTTGGCCATATATGTCGCAAACGGGGTTTTTTTTGATAAGGTCCTCATTTGCGAAAAAAAACTATAATCATAATATCACCTGCATCGCCAAATTGCAAGGGATACGATCAATTTTTTCTGTGTGAACTCGCAAAATCAAAACAATTTGCCATATTCTGTTGTCTCGGATACGCCTCACCGCGCCATTTTGTCTTTTTACCGCCGCGCACGCCCAAAAAATTCGCGTTTCTCACGCGCCACATGCGGACTTGTCCTAAAAACCTCAAACCACCCAATCGGGACACTGAAAACCCAACGTCGGCAACAAAATCCATTTCAGTCTCCTCCGCCTCTATGCAAAAGGGAGAGCCTCCCGCTCTCCCTTTGCTGAAAACGTCTAAGTTTTTCTTTGTCTGCTTACTCTTTTGCGAATTTCATTTGATTTGTCTCTCAATCCTGCTTGACCCACATTTCGGGCGCGGAATGGTCCTCGTCCCAATGCCAATATGCTTCGCCGTCCGCCGCCGTGTCGTTTTGATACGGATCCTGCGCGCGGAAATAACTGCGCTCTACGCCGATCAAATATCCGTCGGGACTTCCTATCGAGATCTCGTCCCAATCCTCGCTTGTGCCTCCATAATACACCATCTGCATTGCTGTGCAAAAATTGAATGCCGCGCCGCCTATGGTTTGCACGCTTGCGGGAATGATGATCTCCCTCAACCCCGTGCAATACAAGAACGCGCTCTCGCCTATGCTTTCCACACCGTCCTCTATCGTCACTGTCCGCAAAGCCGCATATGCAAACGCTTCCTTTCCTATGGTTTTCACATTGTCGGGAATGGTTATTTCCGTCAACTTTTTGCAATAATAGAACGTCTTGTCTGCAATGGCGGTCACTTTTTCGGGGATCGTTATCGCGCTCAAACTTGAGCAATTGTAAAACGCTCCCTCTCCTATGCTTTCAACGCCCTTGCCTATAGTCACCGTCTGCAAGTTTGCGCAATCGACAAACGCATACCCTTCTATGGTTTTTACGCTGTCGGGAATAAGTATCTCTTTCAATCCCAAGCGCTCCTCGAACGCATATGAGGGAATGATCTGTACGCTTGCACCGAAATTGACGGTTTCAAGCTGCGCGCACCTTTCAAAAATGAAATAGTGTTCGCTGCCCGCCGTCATGCAATTCGTCGCGTTCCAGTTGACCTTCTTCAAACGCGTGCAATCTCTGAACGCGCTGTCCCCGATGGTTTCCACGTGGACGGGGACGGCGATCTCTCTCAAGCCCGCGCAACCCTCGAATGCGTGCGCGCCAATGATTGTGATGCCGTCAGAAAAATCTATCTTCTTCAAACCCGCGCACTCGTAGAACGCATACGGATAAATAGCGTTGATCTCACTGCCGAGAGTCAATGTCGAATTTGTCCCTTCATAACCGAAAACGTAAACCTTGTCGCCCACGGCGTATGTCCAAATGCCGTTCGCGTCCTTTTCGATTTTGTTTTGGAACTCCGCGTTCGCCGAGGTCAAGACTTCGCCGTCCGTTGCGGGAGACGATATTTCAACGCCGCTCAGATTGCGTATGTGCACAAGTTTGGGGCAGTTGACAAACGCCTCTCCTACGCTTTGCACGCTTGCGGGAATGGTTATCTCCGTCAAATTTCGGCATCCGCTGAAAGCGTTGTCGCCTATGCTGTTCACACCGACGGCGATCGTCACGGTCCGCAACTCCTCGCAACCCTCGAATGTGTATGCGGGGATATTTTGCACGCCGTTGCCTATGTTCACGGTCATAAGTCGCGGGCAATTGTCAAAGAAGGCGTACGAGCTTGCACAATCCGCCGCGTTCCAATTGACGGTTTGCAATTCGTTGCAACCATCGAAGGCACAATTGCCTATGGATCGCACACCCTCGGGTATCGTGATCTCCTTCAACTCGTTGTGCCTATAAAAGGCATAAGGATAAATTGCGTTGACCTTTCCGTTCAATGAAATGTTCGAGCTTGTTCCATCACTGCCGATCGCATACACCGTACTTCCGACCGTGTATGTCAAAACGCCGTTTTCGTCCTTTTCGAGCTTGTTTTGAAACTCTTCGTCCGCAGATGTCACGACCTCACCGCCTATCGCCGCGGGAGAAGATATTTCAACACCGCTCAGATTGCGTATGTGCACAAGTTTGTTGCAATATTCGAACGAGTTGTTGCTTATCAATTGCACGCTGTCGGGGATGTATATTTGAGTCAAGTTGACGCAATGAGAAAACAAATTCATTCCCACAAAGTAGACTCCGTCGCCTATCGTCGCCGTCCTCAAGCCCGTACAGCCCCCGAATGCATACTCATATATGTTTTTCACATTGCCGGGAATGACGACGGACTCTATATCCGTACGCTCATAAAATGCATTCGGATAGATTGTGTTGATCTTGTCGTTCAATGAAAAATCAATATTTGCGTCTTTCCCCTCATAATCAATGGCATACACCTTTTCGCCCACGGTGTATGTCCAAATGCCGTGCTCGTCTTTTTCAAGTTTGTTTTTGAACTCCGCGCTTGCCGAGGTCAAAACTTCGCCGTCCGTTGCGGGAGACGATATCTCCGCGCCGCTCAGATTGCGTATATGCACAAGTTTGTAGGTGTTTCCAAACGACGAGAAACTTATTGTTTTCACGCTTTCGGGGACAACTATCTCCATCAATCCATAGCAGTTGGAAAATGCGTCCTGCGCTATGGTTTTGACGCCCTCGCACAGCGTCACCGTACGCAACCCGACGCACCCGAAGAACGCGTACGCCCCAATGTCTGTCACGCTGCCGGGGACGATAATCTCCCTCAATCCCGTACAACCCGAAAACGCCTTTACGCCTATGATTTGCACGCTGTCGGGAATCGCGATCGACGTCAAGACCGCGCAATCCTTAAACGTTCCTTGCCCAATGGCGTAGATCGGCTTGTTTTTGTACGTGGAAGGGAGAGCGAGGTCGGCAACGGATCCCATGTATCTGCCGATCGCGTATCCTTTTTCGTCAAGCGTCAAATCGAACATGTCCTCCATTTGCGCGTCCGTCAACACATTTGAAGTCGGTTCTTCTTCGTGATTTCCTCCGCCCGACGGTTTTTTGTCGGACGCGTTGTCCCCGCCGTTGCAAGCGACAAGCGCCGCCGCAAGCACGACGACAAACAATGTGACGATAAACACCTTCAAAAAATTCTTTTTCATGCCAAAACCCCTCGCTCGACAATAATTTAGTTCATCGATCGACCCGATCCATGAACATTATCCCCTCAAATTTTACTACTTCACACGAAAAAGTCAACAACTGTGAGGCGGCATAGGAGATGGTTTTTATATTATTCTAATAAATCGTCCATCTTTAGCGCAAGGGAAAGCCCTATCCGAAACCATAAAAATATATAAATTAAAACCGCGATATTTGGATGCTAGGCTAGGAAACAGCCCTCTCCCGAACCGCCTAGTGTACATGAAGTACACGACGGCGAGGGAGATGGCTGTTGACGACGCATAGCGCCAAATAGTGCCGTTTTACGTAAAACCGTCTGTACGGGATGAAAGACAAGGAAAAGCCCATTTGGAGAACTGCCTAATCCCACCCCATGAAAACATTGCATGTTTTGATGGGGGCCCCGGGGAAACTCTCGCACAAGCTATCATATTAAAACGTGAGCTTTGATGCAGTATTTCGCCCGAAACCACAAAAATATATAAGTTAAAACCGCCTGTACGGGATGAAGAGCAAGGAAAGGGGGTTTGCCCGAGGCGCCTAATGTACACTTAGCACATGACGGCGAGGGCAAACCCCCTTGACGCAGCTATTCGCCCGTACAGGCGGTTTTAACGGACGGAGAAAAGCATATCCCCATACCCCGGCACCCCCCACGCCTCACGTGAGGTGATGACCTCGAGCGAGTCGATGTGAGAGCGGAGAGTTTGCATGGCGGGAAGGAGGGCGTCCTTGGCGATGAAGGCGCGCTCGGTGACGTCGGAGATCGCTTCGACGCGGGAGATCGCGGCGGAGAGGACGTCGAGGTCGGCGTACGCCAAAGAGGACAGCTCGCACAAGCGGGCGATGAGCGCCTTTTTGTCCTCGACATTGACGCCGAGCGCCATGATCGCGTTGACGTCGGCGGCGAGTTTGCCCGCATACGCGGTGACGGCGGGCAGATAGTCCCTTGTCGCCATATCCACCATGGTGCGCGCCTCTATGAGGAGAGTCTTTGAGTAATTTTCGAGGATAATGTCATGGCGCGCCGCCATCTCCTGCTCGGTGAACACGCCGTGCTTTTCGAACAGACGCACGTTTTTTGGATCCATATAGTGCGTGAGGCAGTCGGGAGTCGTGCGGAGGTTCAAAAGACCTCTGCGCTCTGCCTCCGCGACCCACTCGTCGTTGTAGCCGTTGCCGTTGAAGATGATGCGGCGATGAGCGCTTATCTCGCGCCTTATCAGCTTGTTGAGCGCGACGGAGAAATCCTTTGCGCCCTCAAGCTCGTCCGCGAAACAACTCAGCGCTTCCGCGACCGCGGTGTTGAGCATGATGTTTGCGCAGGCGATGGATTCCGAGGAGCCCAACATGCGGAACTCGAACTTGTTGCCCGTAAAAGCAAACGGTGAAGTGCGGTTTCGGTCGGTTGAGTCCTTCGGCAGCTTGGGCAGTACGTCCGCCCCGATCGCGAGGCTTCCGCGCTTTGTGCCGTCGTAGGCGGCGCCTTTTTCTATGGCGGTCAGCACGCCGTCAAGCTCGTCCCCCAAAAACATGGACACTATCGCGGGAGGCGCCTCGTTTGCGCCCAAGCGGTGATCGTTGCCCGCGGAAGCGACGGAGATCCTGAGCAGATCCTGATATTCGTCGACCGCCTTTATGACCGCTGTCAAAAACAGCAAAAATTGCGCGTTGTCCGCGGGGGTATCCCCCGGCTCCAACAGATTTACGCCCGTATCCGTGGATATGGACCAATTGTTGTGCTTGCCGCTGCCGTTTACGCCGTCGAAGGGTTTTTCGTGAAGCAAGCATACCATTCCGTGGCGCGCGGCGACGTTTTTCAACAGCTCCATTGTCAGCTGATTGTGATCGCACGCGATATTGGTCGTCGTGAAGATGGGCGCAAGCTCGTGCTGAGCGGGCGCGACTTCATTGTGCTCGGTTTTGGCGAGAACGCCGACCTTCCAAAGCTCCTCGTCAAGCTCCTGCATGAACGCCTTGACGCGGGGCTTGATCGCGCCGAAATAATGGTCCTCCATCTCCTGCCCCTTGGGAGCGCGCGCGCCGAACAGCGTCCTGCCCGTGTAGATGAGGTCCCTGCGCCTGTCGTACATCGCCTTGTCTATGAGGAAATATTCCTGCTCGGGGCCGACTGTGGTGCGGACAGCTTGCGCTTCGGTGTTGCCGAACAGCCTGAGCACTCTGAGCGCCTGCCGATTGATCGCTTCCATGGACCTCAAAAGAGGCGTCTTTTTGTCGAGCGCCTGCCCGCCGTACGAGCAAAACGCGGTGGGGATATAGAGGCATCCGTCCTTGACAAAGGCGTAGGACGTGGGATCCCACGCCGTGTAACCTCTCGCCTCGAAGGTCGCCCTGAGCCCGCCGCTTGGGAAGGAGCTTGCGTCGGGTTCGCCCTTGACAAGGGTCTTGCCCGAAAACTCCATGATAGCCTTGCCGCCCTCCGCGGGAGCGATGAAGCTGTCGTGTTTTTCCGCGGTGATGCCCGTCATGGGCTGGAACCAATGCGTATAATGCGTAGCGCCCTTGCCGATCGCCCATTCCTTCATCGCGCTTGCGACCACGTTTGCAATGGAAATGTCGAGAGCGGCGCCGCTTTTGATGGTCTGTTGCAGAGCAACGTAGGTCTCTTTGGGGAGCCTCTCCTTCATAACATCGTCGCCGAACACCATCGAGCCGAAAATCGAGTTGACAGACGTCATAATACACCTCCGAAAACAATTTTCAATGCGAGGAGTATAGCACCGTCCGAAAACCGTTGTCAATCGATTGAATGTATAATTTTGAAACAAAATTTGCGTTTTATAAACAAAAATGTATGTTTTATTCATAAATATCCAAAATTATGCACATAATTATTCGCAACAATTCAATTCAAAGGCGTTTGCTTCCCGCAAAAAATGCATATTTATAATTTTTGAAAATTTTTGTTTTCTAATTTTTTTCAGACACTTGACAATATACGCCATGGGGGTATAATAAATGCGAAGAGGACAATAATAAGGAGGAGTTTTATGAACGAAGGTTTAGGAAACAACAATGCGTTAGGATGTTGCGGCGAAGGAAGCTGCGACGATTGCCGTCTTCGCTTATCCCCGCGCGCTGAAGAGGAAAAGCGCGCGATAGACGCGAGGCTGAACAAGATCATAGGTCAACTCAACGGCATCAAGCGAATGGTGGATCAAGACAGATATTGCGGCGAAGTGCTCATTCAGTTGAGCGCGGCGGCAAACTCCATAAAGAGTGTGGCGAATTTGATACTCGAAGGGCATCTTCGCAGCTGCGTGACACAAAACATAAAGCAGGACAATCTCTCGGTGCTGGACGAGCTGATGGAATTGATAAAGAGGTTTCAGTGATGAAAAAACGTTTTGCGGTTGAGGGCATGATGTGCGCTTCCTGTCAGGCGCATGTTCAAAAGGCGGTCGAGACGCTGGACGGCGTAAGATCGGTTTCCGTCAACCTGCTGACAAACAGTATGGATGTGGAGTTCGACGCTCCGCTCGGCGTGGCGGACATTGAAAAGGCGGTGAAAAAGGCGGGATACAAGGCGCGCGCCATAGACGAACGCCCCGCCCGAAAAGAGGAAAGCTCAAACAAAGCGCCTCTTGCAAAGCTGCTTGTAAGCGTCGGGCTGTTGCTCGTGCTGATGTACTTTTCCATGGGCAACATGATGTGGGGATTCCCCGCCCCGCGCGTTTTCGATCACGAGGCAAATCCCGTGGGGTTTGCGCTTATACAACTCGCGCTCGTCTCCCCCATACTCGTCATGTACGGCAAATATTTCACGTCGGGATTTTCCAAACTGTTCCGCGGGAAGCCGAACATGGACTCCCTTATCGCCATAGGCGCGAGTTTTTCCGTGCTCTACGGCGTGTTTTCGCTGTTTATGCTGTCGTATGCGCAAGCCGAGATCTCGGCGGGCGTGGACGCGGAGCATTGGCGCGGAGTTTTGATGACGTATCATGAAAATCTTTATTTCGAATCCGCGGGAATGATCCTGACGCTCGTCAGCCTCGGCAAATATCTCGAGGGGCTGTCCAAGCGCAAGACCACCGCCGCCATCGAAAAACTGATGGACCTCGCTCCAAAGACCGCGATCGTGCTGAGGGAGGAAGAGGAGCTGGAGATCCCCGCGCAGGACGTGCAAGTCGGAGACGTCGTGATCGTCAAAGCGGGCGGGCTTGTGCCCGTGGACGGAGTGGTGCTTTCGGGCGGAGGCTCCCTCGATCAGTCCAACATAACGGGGGAATCCATGCCCGTGTACAAGTCGGAGGGGGACGAGGTTTATTCCTCCACTGTCCTCACGGCGGGATATCTGACCTTGAGGGCAAGCAAGGTGGGAGAGGACACGTCCTATGCCAACATAATAAAACTTGTGGACGAGGCGAGCAATTCAAAGGCGCCCATCTCAAAGCTCGCGGACAAGATATCCGGCGTGTTTGTGCCCATCATCCTCGCGATCGCGCTGATCACGTTTGCCGCGAACATGCTTGCGGGCGCGGGCTTCGAGCAATCCCTCAACTTTGCGATCACGGTGATCGTCATCGCCTGCCCCTGCGCGCTTGGGTTGGCAACGCCCGTCGCCATCATGGTGGGCACGGGGAAAGGCGCGCAAAACGGATTGCTGATAAAAAATGCGGAGATCTTGGAAAAGGCGCATCTGATAAAAACAGTCGTGCTGGACAAGACGGGCACTATCACCGAAGGCAAGCCTAAGGTCGTGGACTTCAAACAGCTGACGGACGGAGACGTCCTCGACGCCGCGTACTCTTTGGAAAAGCTGTCCGAACATCCTCTTGCGCTTGCCGTCGCCGAGTACGGCGAACAGAACGGCGCGAAACAAAAAGAGGTCGTGGGCTATGCTTCGAGCGCGGGAAGCGGCATAGAGGGAGAGATCGACGGCAATCGCTTTTTTATAGGCAATCTGCGCGCGGCGGAGCAACGGGGAGTGGACGTCAAAGAGGCGGCGCCCCTTATGGACGGCTTCGCGGCGGAGGGCAAAACTCCCCTGCTGATCGTCAAGGACGGAATCGCGGCGGGCGTGCTCGCGGTCAAGGACGAGGTGAAAAAGGATTCCGCCGAGGCTGTCGCCATGCTTAAAGCGAAGGGCGTCAAGGTGGTCATGCTGACGGGAGACAATCGCGCCACGGCGGAGGCTATCGCAAGCGAAGTCGGCGTGGACGAAGTGATCGCCGAAGTGTTGCCAACCGACAAACAACGCGTGATAAACGAGCTGAAAACGGGGGATAAAGCCCTTGTTGCGATGGTAGGGGACGGAGTGAACGACGCTCCCGCACTTGCCGCCGCCGACATAGGCATTGCAATCGGAGGGGGCAGCGACATCGCCTTGGAGACGGGAGATATCGTGCTGTTGCGCAAGAGTTTGACGGACGTAGCAAACGTGATCGCGCTGAGCAAGCGCGTGCTGAACACCATCAAGCTCTGCCTGTTTTGGGCGTTTTTCTACAACTGCATTTGCGTCGTGATCGCGACGGGCGCGTTTTCGTACATCGACCCCGCGATCAAGATCAACCCTATGATAGGCGCGCTGGCAATGAGCGTTTCAAGCGTGTCCGTGGTGCTGGGCGCGCTGACAATAAACCTGTTCAAGGTTTCGCAAGGAAAGAAAAAATAATTTTTTGAGGTGAAATATGAAACAAATCGTTTTCAAAGTGGACGGCATGATGTGCGGCATGTGCGAAGCGCATGTCAACGACGCGGTGCGCAAGGCGGCAAACGTCAAGAGCGTTTCCTCCTCCCACGCGGACGGCGAGACCGTTGTGGTCTGCGACGACAGTGTGGACGCGGCGCTGCTGAAAGGCGCGATAGAGGCGGACGGCTACGCCGTCTCCTCGTTCAGCGAAGAACCATACGAAAAGAAGGGCCTGTTCGGACGTTTCAAAAAGAAAGCCTGAAGCAAGCCTTCCCCGTACGCACTCTCCCGCCCCGCTTGCGCTTTGCTCTCGACCTACAACCGAAAAGAGCAGGCGAGCGGGACATGAAAAAGGATACGTCGCCGTATCCTTTTTGCTTGCTTTGCGGCAATGTCCTTGCCTTTGCGCGGCTTAGAAGAAGTCTCCCCTTGCCGCTTCCTTGGTCTCTCTGTCCGCAATGAAGGGAATACGTGTGGTGTATCCCGCCTTTGCCGCGACGATCTGCTTTGTGGGCCAATGGAATATCTCTCTGTTCCACGTGTTTACGGTGTCGTTGTAGACCTCTCTTGCCGCCGTGATCTCCCTTTGCAGATAGGAGTTTTGTTGCATGGCGTCCTCGATCTCCTGATGCGCTCTGAGTTCGGGATAGTTTTCAAAGGCGATGTTGATCGCGCGTCCGAGTTTTTCCAACCCTTCCTCGCACTCTATCCTCGCCTCGTCGTCGTCCGCGTTTCCGCCCGAACGAAGAGCCGCGATCTTTGTGAAGGTCTCCTTGTCAAGCTCTACAGCCTTTTCCACGAGCTTAGCGCAGTTTTTCAAGATCTGCACTCTCTGCTCGAGGATGTTGTCGATCTGCGACGCGTCGTGTTGCAGTTTTTGCTGAAGCTGTTGGAAATAGTTTTTCGCCTTGACCTTCATCACGGACCATACGATCCCGCCGATGATGGGAGGCAGGAACCACCACATCACGTCGAATATCTTCGACCCTACGCCGATTTTGACCTCCAGCCTTTTTGCGATGACCTTTGTGTCGTTGCCCTCGTCCATAACAGGGCCATGCAGTTCATCCAATTCGTTTGCCATAATTTATACCTCCAATGGATTTCTATTTCTCGCCTTTCGGCGATATTTCGGTCTTATTCCCCCTCAGGGTCTACGGGCTCGAGAGGCGTTTCGTCTGTCTCTTGCAAGACGACATCGTCTACGCTTTGCGCCGCCTCGTCTGGCTGAGCCTCTTCGGGCGCGTTTTGCGTGGCTTGGCTTCCCTCGCTTGCGTCCTCTTGTTGAGGCTCCGCTTCATGCGCTTGCTCCGCGACAGGAGTTTCCCTATCCGCGCTCTCCGCGTTTGGAGTTTCCGCGGCGCCCTTGTCCTCGGCTTGAGCCTCGCCTTCTTGCACCTCCTCGTGCGCGGCGGGTTCCGCCTTCCCCTCCGTCTTTGCGGGGGTCCCTTTGCCCGTTCCGCCTCCCGTAGGCATAGGCGCCGTCTTTGGCGGGTTGAAAGCGTCTGTGATCTTGGAGTCGAAGGACGTGTCGTCCGCCCCGACCAAACAGCACAGCAAGCCGTGCGCATACGCGCGAGTGCCGTACGCGGCGATCACCGCGGCAAGAGTCCCCGCCGCCATGCGCCTTTCAAGCTCTCTGTCGTCCACGTCGAGTTCCTTGATCTTGACTGTACGCACGTTTGAAATGGGGATATATTCGTCCCACGGCACGGGCACGCTGTGGATATCTCCGTCTCCGCCCAGCACGGGGACGAAGTCCACTCTGGGCTCTATCCTGTACGAATGTGCGGTGACGGCGACGTGATCGGACGCGCCGTCCTTTGAAACGAGCGAGGTTTTGAGGATCGCTTGCGTTGCGGAAAGATGATGCTTGAACGCCGCCTCGCCCACCGCGTTTGCGGCGTATTCCGCCTCATAGGACGTATAGTTCCTCTCATAGTCGTGCTTGTAAATGTACTCGGCGGGTTTGTGTTGTTGATACAGCGGAATGGACAGCAGGGGCGCGAAGTCGAAATACAGGGACCTGAAGTACGCGGCGTTGAAGCCGACAAAGGTCGCCCTCGCCTCGTCCACGTCGTATTTGATATAGCGCCTATAGTTTGTGTCCATATCCCAACGCGCGGAGTGTTCGGACGAAATGAAGTTCAAACAGCCGCTCTTGATCATTCTGAAATCGTCGCCGTAGTTTTCCTTGTCCTTCATGAGGGCAAGCATATTCTTTTGCGCAAGAGGGGTGAAGAGCAATCTGAATTCCACCTCGTTGTCCCTGTCCAACGCGCCGAAGAGGACGTCGAATTCGTTGTTGCCCATCTCGGTGAAGTTTTCGCCTTTTTTGAGTTTCTCTTCCTGCAAGCGGCGCAGTTTTTTCGTCCCCTTTTTCACATGCTTTTCAAGCGCGTCCTCGGATTTGCGCTCGGCATGAGATGGCTCGTGCGTGAAGTGAAGTTGACTTGCCGCCTCGTTGCCGTAGATCAAGCGGGTCTCTTGATGATAATAGGGCTTGGGTTTGGTCACTGTCGCGGTCAGCGTTTGGGTGTGATGCTGCGTGTAGACGTTTCCGTCGCTGTCCACAGATGTCGTCGTCCAATGTATGACCAAACTGCCCGTATACGTACACGTCCCGATCACGCGGACGATCTCCCTGTCCACGACAAAGGGATTGCCGAGTATCTCGCCCGTCAGTATGCCGATCGTGGAGCGGTTGTTCGCCCTGTTTTCGCCAAAGCCGTATTTGCCGCTCAAATAGTCGTAGCGGCGCATGCCGAAATTGCGGTCTATCTTCAACAGCGGCACAGTCTTTTCGATAAGCCGCCTTGTGATATCGCTGTCGTAAAGTGCGTTGAGAGGCGCCATTTGCCGCCACGCTTCCTTCAAAAGCTCGTCCGCTTTTTGTTGATGCTTGGCTCTTTCCGCCTCGGAGTCCTTGATGCGCGGATTGACGCATACGCAGATCACCACAGTCATGGACACGCCAAGCGCAAGCCCGACGCCGAGCAATATCCCGCCCGCGAGATAATAGCCGTAAACCAAAGCGGCAATGCCTATCACAAACGCGAGGAAGCCCGCGACCGCAAGGAAGATCAAAAAGCCCTTCAACGCCTTTTGCGAATTGACTTTGCGGGTGAGCTTTTCCACCGTGGCAAGCTCCGCTTTGTACTTTTTGACTGTGTTCCTGTTTTGCTCGACTTCTATGCCCGACTTCTCAACAAGCTCGTTGAAATACGCGGTCGCATTGTCGCTGAATTGCGTTCTGTAATATTCGTTATACCCCTTCACCGGCTCCAGAAGCCTGTCGTCCATATGTGCTCTCCGTCGTGCGCGAGCGCGCCTGATAAGGTAGATTTGTATATTTGTATAATAATACCAATTGATTTTTATGTCAATTCCATTTTGCCCGCGCTCGCAAAAAACCAGCAAAAATTCGCCGTAAAACGCCGTTTTCGGCGCCAAAACGCGCTTTATGCGCAGAGTACGGCGATTTTTGCGATTTGATGAAAGCCCGCGGCGGACCGCCGCGGGCAATAGCGCTAGGAAGCGGCGCGGAAATACACCACTCTTACGCCCGCTTCAAGCGGGAACGTGAGCGCGGGATTTTGCGCGAGGATGTCCTCGGGCATGGCGGTGAGCGCCTTGCACAGGTCGAGAAGGGTGTCCTCGCCCTTTGCGATATAGAGGGATACGCCCGATGTGTTTTGCGGCTTTTCCTCGCCCACCTCCACCGCGCTGATATAGCTGAGGGTGACGGGGCTGAATCCGCACGCCTCTATCCCCAGCCTTATGTCCAGCTCGAGCTCGCGCTCTCTTTTGACGGAAGCGGATATCTTTTCAACTCCGCACTTCACCTTGACGATCTGCGAGAAGGGCTTTTCGCTTTCTTTCTCGAGGGAGAAGGGGATCTCGGTGCGCACGGAGTTGTAGCCGTTTTCGTCCGAATAGATGATATCCGTGTTGACAACGCCCTCCACGACAAGTTTGCCGCCGTCGTCCACGTACGCCTTTGACGTATAGCAGCGCGCATACGGCAGAGCGTTGATGTCAAGCGCCGCGGCGCGGTTGTCGCCGAGCATAGCCACGCCCTCGATACGTTTGGAAAAATAGCCGCAGCCGTCAAAGCACACGTAAGGCGCGGTGGCGCGAGTGATCTCCACCTCGTTGCGGAGGGTGAACAGGTCCTCTATCACGCCCACTTTCGCGCATCTGAACACCTGAACTTTCAGCGCGACCTCTCCTTCTATCTTTATCACATTGTCGTCCGTCACGCCTTGAAGCACGATCTTGGCGTTTTTGACGGAAGCCTGTATGTCCACTGTGTCGGACGCTTCCGCGCCGTCCACGTTCAGCTCCTCTTCAAGCTCCACCGCAAAGTCGCGCTGTTTGATCTCGCCGCCCTCGACGTAGGTCACCGTCGCGAAAACGCCTATCGACGCGTTCACTCCGCCGTCCGTGGCGACCGCCTTTTTGACAACGCAAACCGTGTTCAGCCCAAGCACCGAGGACACCTCGCCTCCAACCTCTTGCTCCTCTTCAAACGGCGCGGACGTCGTCTTTGCCGCAATGAAAGACGGAATGTACATTTCCTTTTCCGTCTTATAGCAATCGTCCGCGCGGACAAGCGCTTCGAACTCCTCGCGGCGGACGGCGCACGCCTCCACCTCAAGCACCGCGGACAGCTTTAGCGCGCCCGCGACTTCCACGTCCGTCTCCACGACCTTTATCGTCGCGCTTACGCTGTCTGCCGCCGAAAAATCGCCCTCCGCTTTGATAGAGAAATCAGCGTTGTAGTCCACGCCTCTCGCCACGCCCTCTTTGTCCAGATAGGTGAGGCGGAAATTTGTCCTGCCACTCACCTGCGCAAAGCCGTCCATGGCGTCCACGGACACGCATCTTGCGTCCACGGCGAGAGACAGCACCTTCAAAATGTTGTCGACGTCAATGCCCGGAGGGGAAAATTCCACCACTCTCTGCGCGGGCGGCGCAGTATAAAATTTGCTTGCGCTCAACTTGTCAAAATCAAACATACGCTCCTCCATATCGCCAAAGTATATGGCATGTCCCCGCCAAATATGCATGCCCGTTTTGCAAGCGCGGACGATTAAGATCGCCTCGCTTTGGACATAATCCCGTCATGAGAGAAATCGGCCAAAACCTGAACGGCGCAAAAGAGCGCGTAAAAAAACTCTTGGGGATCCCAGTCCTCATCAAAGTCAACAGCGGACGTGGCAAAAGCGCGATCTTCCGCGGAGAGGTCGCGGCGGTTTTCCCCGCCGTGTTCACCGTCAGATTGGACAGCGGCGAAACAAAAACCTTCTCCTATGCGGACGTCCACACGCGCGGCGTCCTGTTTTTGAAGCCCGAGGACTGAATCTGTCCCGCATTCGGATATTCCGTAAATCCGACGCCCCTCCCCGCCTAATACGCGCAAAATGTTTTGGGTTTGTTTTTGACGGAAAAAACGATATCGCGCGCTTCATACGCGCTAAATGTAAGTTATGTGTCTGTTTGACAAATGGAACAACAACGCTCCTCATGCGCGAAAACCGCAATCTGTCTGTACAGCGGAATGAGGTCTTGTCCACAAGCGCGCGTCATACGCGCGATAAATACGGATATGGATATTTAATCAAGCGAAAAGATATATGCAAACAAATTTGTACGATCGCTTGTATCGCAAATGCGGAAGGTTTTCGCCCTTGCGGCAACCTAAAAGCGGCGAAAGCGTACGGCAACGCCGAAACGCGAATCAAAGCGCGGAATCCACAAGGCTCAGCAAGATCTTGCGCCCGTCCTTCATGTTGATATAAAACATATATCCCATCTCGGGGTCAAGATATTTTATGTCCTCAACCTCGTCGATTTCGGTCGAAACAAGCTCGCCGAGCTTCACAAGCAACTCTTCCATGGTCAAATCCTCCGTTTTTTTATTATTATACCCGCTAAATTATAAACATGCAAGAGATATGTTTAGGTTTTAGCTGATAATTTTGTAAGGGGGGACGCTTCATATGAAAAACACAAACATGTTTGCAACGGCGCTCAAGGATCTGGTCGCCGACAGAGGCGTGACTTACGAACAGCTTGCAAAGGCGGTCGGCTTGCACAAATCCACGCTCAGCCACTATATCTGCGGCAGATGCCTGCCGTCCGTGGATATCGCGGTGCGCATCGCGGACTTTTTCGAATGTTCGGTGGACTGTCTGCTCGGATTGGAGGACGCGGAATGCCAACGCTCTTTCCTGCCCTGCCCTCCGTTTTGCGAGCGCCTGCCCGAACTTTTGGAATATTTCCACATTTCAAGATATCGCCTGCAACAGCTCACGGGGATCGCGGAATCCGCAATGAGATATTGGATGCAAAACAAAACTTCTCCCACGCTCGAAAGCGTTGTCCGTATCGCGGACGCGCTGGATTGCTCGGTGGATTTCGTCTTGGGTCGTTGAACGCCAAAACGCATTGAGCATTACGCCATTGAAGATCGCGCCGCAAGAAGCGGCGCTTTTTTGCACGGAAAACCGGCATAAAATGCAAGCGGCCTCGGGTGATACACCCAAAGCCGCTCGCTATAATAAGGGGGAAAATTATGAGCTGTTTTGCGTCTCAAGAACCGCTGTCCTTTTTGACAATCACATATTATCACTATATTTTATGTTCGTCAAGCACTTTTTGTAAGTTTTTTTGAAAATTTTTTGAAAAACTCAAAAATTTCATTACAAATCTTGCGCTCCCTCAAAAAGTTTTTGTGCAAATTTGTTGATTTTGCGCCTGCAAAATGTTGAAACGTGAACAAATTCGTGCATTTAATTTCTTCCGAAACCCCGCCAAAAACCGTAAATCGACATTCTAATCGCCTCTTTTCTTTCCACCGCTTTAGAAGCCCATTTCTCCCGCTTTTTGTCACAAATCCCTCCTCTCTCGTCATGCGATCAATGGAAAAATCACTTTCGGAAAAACGCTCAACACAAAAAACACCGCCACGCGCACTTATCAAGCAACAGTAAAACAGAACAGTTGACAAAACACAACGTCAAACAGTGCGGCGAGAGGATACGTGGTGACCCTATCAAAAGATAATGAAAGGTAAAACGGTGATATTTATATCCATCCAATGAAAACGCTACGCGTTTTGATGGGGACCCCGAGTAAGCACTCGTACAAGCTCTCATATTATAAATAGGGCTTTGACGCAGTATTTCGCCCTAACAGACAAAAAATAAATAAAGTAAAACCGCGATATTTGGATGCTAGGCTAGGAAACAACCCTCTCCCGAGGCGCCTAGTGTACATGAAGTACACGACGGCGAGGGAGAGGGCTGTTGACAACGCATAGCGCCAAATAGCGCGGTTTTACTCCCATTCGATGGTGGCAGGCGGCTTCCCCGTCACATCATACACCACCCTCGAAACCCCCTTCACCTCGTTGACGATGCGTGAAGATACGACGTCGAGGACGGAGTAGGGAATATGCGCGTACTCGCAAGTCATGAAGTCGGAGGTGATGACGGCGCGAAGGGCGAGGACATAGTTGTAGGTCCTGCCGTCGCCCATGACGCCGACCGTGCGCATGTCGGTGAGCACGGCGAAGAATTGGTCGTAGTGCAAGTCCGCCTTGGCGAGCTCCTCGCGGAAGATATAGTCCGCGTCGCGGAGGATGTCCAACCGCTCGACAGTGATCTCGCCGATGCAACGGACGGCAAGCCCGGGGCCGGGGAAGGGCTGACGGGCCACGAGCGCCTCGTCAAGTCCGAGACGCCTGCCAAGCGCGCGTACCTCGTCTTTGAAGAGATAGCGAAGAGGCTCGACAAGCCCTATGAATTTGGTGTCCTTTGGCAATCCGCCCACGTTGTGGTGGGATTTTATGACCGCGCCCGTGGTCAAGCCGCTTTCCACGACGTCGGGATAAATCGTGCCCTGCGCCAGGAAAGAGCCCGCAAACTTGCCGCTTTCCTCTTCAAAGACGCGGACGAACTCCTCGCCTATGATCTTGCGCTTTTTTTCGGGCTCGGTGACGCCTTTGAGTTTGGAGAGGAAACGTTCTTTCGCGTCAACGCGAATGAAGTTGAGAGATTTGCCCGCAAACGCGCGCTCTATCTCGTCCCCCTCGTTTTTGCGCATCATGCCGTGATCGACGAAAATGCAGGTGAGTTGATTTGGTATGGCGCGTTCCAAAATCGCCGCGCAGACCGAACTGTCCACGCCTCCGCTGAGACCAAGCACGACGTTGTGCGTGCCGACCTGCTCGCGTATGAGGCCGATCTGCCTTTGAATGACGTCGTTTATGTTGTAATCGCCCTTTGCCCCGCACACGTTGTAAAGGAAGTTGCGAAGCAGTTGCGTGCCCTGCTGAGTGCGCTCCACCTCGGGATGAAATTGCACGGCATAGAGGCGTCTATCCTCGTCGCACATGGCTGCCGTAGGGCAATCCGCGGTGTGGGCGACGCGCCTGAACCCTTTTGGAAGGACGTCAACATAGTCGTTGTGACTCATAAGCGTGACGGCGTTCGGGTCAAGCCCCTTGAAGATCTTGCAATCGGGATCGTCGTAGCGACAGGGAATGGCGCCGAACTCGCTGACCGCGCAGGATCTCACCACGCCGCCGAGAGTGTACGCCATAAGTTGCATGCCGTAGCAAATGCCGAGGACGGGGATCCCAAGCTCGAACAGCTCCTTGACGGTGTGAGGAGAAGTTTCGTCATAGACGCTGTGCGGTCCGCCCGTCAAGATTACGCCTATGGGAGCTATCTCTCTGAGCGTTTCGAGAGGAGTGTTGCCTGACAGGATCTGCGAATGCACGCCGCACTCCCTGACCCGCCTTGCGATGAGCTCCTTGTACTGCCCGCCGAAGTCGAGCACAACTACGGTTTGATTTGGTTGAGTGTTCATAATCGCCTCTTTATCCTCGATTGAGCCGCCGCGGGTCCGCGCGTCCGTCACCTGACGATGATGGCGTCCCTGTCCGCGCCCACGGATATGTACTTGATGTTGCAACCGACTTTTTGCTCTATAAACTCCACATATTTGCGAGCCTGCGCGGGAAGGGAGTCGTAGGTGCGGCAATCAGCCGTAGAGCATTTCCAGCCCTCGAGATATATGACGTTTGGCTTTGCCTTGTTGAGCGCCTCGCCGCTCGGGAAGTCGGTGATCGTCTCGCCGTCCACGTCATAGCTGACGCACACGGGGATCTTGTCCATTCCGTCGAGGATGTCCAACTTCGTAAGCGCGATCTCGTCCGCCGCCTGCACTCTGCAACCATAGCGGGAAGCAACGACGTCAAAGCCGCCCACTCTGCGCGGACGTCCCGTCGCGGCGCCGTATTCTCCGCCCGCTCTGCGCAGGTTTTCCGCCTCTTCGCCGAACATTTCCGCGGTAAACGGGCCCTCGCCGACGCACGTGGAATACGCCTTCATGACGCCGATCGCATGGTCCACCTTTCTGTTGGGGATACCCGCGCCTATGGGTCCGTACGCGGTGATTGTGGACGAGGACGTCGTAAAGGGATAGATGCCGAAATCTATGTCGCGCAAGGCGCCGAGTTGCGCCTCGAGCATGACCCTCTTGCCCTCGTCAAGCGCGCGATCGAGGTAAACGCCAACGTCGCAGATGAAGTCCTTGAGCGGATCGCCGTAGGTTTTGAACCACTCCATCATCTCGTCCACGGAATAGCCTTTTGCGCCGTACGCGCGCTCTATGGTGAGGTTTTTCCACTCCACAATCCCCTCGAGGCGGGAGCGCAGATATTCGGGATGAAGGAGGTCGCCCATGCGTATCGCCTTTTTCATGTATTTGTCCGCGTAGATGGGTGCGATGCCTCTTCGCGTGGAGCCGAACTTCTTGTCCGCCAATCTGTCCTCCTCCAAGCAATCCTGCGCGACGTTGAAAGGACAACAAACGACCGCTTTGTCGCTGATGAGCAGGCGTTCGGGCGTGATGTCTATCCCCGAGGCGCGAAGCCTCGCGATCTCCTTGCACAGATGCTCGATGTCCACGACCATGCCGTTGCCCATGACGTTGACTTTGTCCTCGCGCAAGATCGCGGACGGAAGAAGATTCAACACAAATTTGCCTTTGTTGTTGATGACGGTGTGCCCCGCGTTGTTTCCGCCTTGATAGCGCACTATGATGTCCTGAGACCGAGCGAGCAGGTCCACCATCCTGCCTTTGCCCTCGTCGCCCCAGTTGATCCCGACTATTGATGTAAGCATTTGTCCACCTCGTACAGCATTGCTGCGTTCAGATTTTTGATTTTGTCCTCAGACTTTGATTTGTTCTGTCGCGACCGCGCTCTCGCGATTTTTTTCGAGAAGCGGATCCACGACTTCCGCGATATACTCCTCCACCTGCTGTTGCGCCCTGCCCGTAAACGCGTTTGCGTCCGTGAGGGAGAGAAGCTCCTCCTTTGTCAGCTTGAACGCGGGGTCGTTCAGGATGCGCTCGAGAAGGTCGTTTTCGCCGCCCTGCTCTTTGACCACCGCGGCGGCGGCGACGGAATGAGCGCGTATCGCCTCGTGAAGTTCCTGCCTGTCCCCGCCCTTGTGCGTCACGCAATACATGAGTATGTTTTCCGTCGCCATAAAGGGAAGCTCCCGCATGAGGTTGCGCTCGATGATCTTGGGATACAGCTTCAGCCCGCGTATGACGTTTGAGTAAAGCGCGAGTATGGCGTCCGTCGCGAGGAAAGCCTCGGGAATGGATATGCGGCGGTTGGCGGAGTCGTCCAGCGTGCGCTCGAACCACTGCGCGGACGCCGTGATCGCGGGATTGAGCGCGTCCGTCATCACGTATCTTGCAAGCGAGGCTATGCGCTCGCTGCGCATGGGATTGCGCTTGTACGCCATTGCCGACGAGCCGATCTGCCCCGACTCAAAAGGCTCCTCCACCTCTTTGAGATGGGAAAGCAGCCTGATGTCGTTTGAAAACTTCGCGGCGCTCTGCGCGACGCCCGACAACACGGCGAGTATGTTGAAATCCACTTTGCGCGAATAGGTCTGCCCGCTGACGTGCACGACGTCGAAGCCCATCTTCCTGCCTATCATCTCGTCCAGCTTTTTCACCTTGTCGTGATCGCCTTCAAACAGCTCCAAAAAACTTGCGGCGGTGCCCGTCGTACCTTTGCAGCCCAAAAGTTTCAGCCGAGACAGCTCGAAATCAAGCGTCTCCAGATCAAAGACTAGGTCCTGTAACCAAAGGCAAGCGCGTTTGCCCACGGTGGTGGGTTGCGCCGCCTGAAAATGCGTGTAGGCGAGAGTGGCGAGCGCGCGATTTGCATACGCAAAATCCCTGACCGCGCTTATGCACCCCACAAGCTCCCCTCTGATGAGCAAAAGCGCCTCTTTCATCTGAATGACGTCCGTGTTGTCTCCGACAAAACAGCTTGTCGCGCCCAGATGTATGATGGGCTTTGCAAGCGGGCAAGCCTTGCCGAAAGTGTGCACGTGCGCCATGACGTCGTGGCGGAACTCCTTTTCCTTTTCGCGGGCAAAATCGTAATCTATGTCGTAGATATGCCGTCTCATCTCGTCCAACTGTTCGTCGGAAATGTCTATGCCGAGCTCTTGCTCCGCCTCGGCGAGCGCTATCCAAAGTTTGCGCCAAGTGCTGAACTTGAAGTCAGACGAAAATATGTGCTTCATCTTTGCGCTTGCGTATCTTTCGCAAAGCGGCGAGGTGTAGACGTCCATAGAGTCCTCCGAAAAAGATTGAAAAGTGCCTCTCAAAAGCAAACGCGCATCAGCCTCCTCGAAGCACTCGTATGTCTTTCAAAATCCATCGCGCAACACGGTTGCGGCGTATACAATGATACCACGCGCGCGCGCATTTGTCAACGCTAATAGGCTTTGCGGCGCAAACAAATCAAATATAAAAGAGCGACCGCTCGGTCGCTCTTTTATATCGGCGAACTCAGTTTTGAAGTTCGATTCTCTTCATCTTTGAGAAGTAGTTGACTTCACCGATGACAAAAAGCAATGCCGCGACAATGAACATTGTGATGCCTACGCCGTAACCCACGCTGCCGGGTACGAGGAAATAAAACGCAAGACCGATCGACAGGGCAAGAAACGCGATGAGAACAAACAGCACCATAACGTTCATATTGGTCAACTGAGCAAGTTTTCTCACGATATTTTTATCGTCCATGATCGCACCTCCTTTTTGTGCTAAGCGTAGTATGCGCCCTGACAAAAAAATTATGCGCCGCGCCTTTTCTTCGGCTTTTGAAAAGCCCCTCGGATGTCCGAGAGGCAAATGAAAGTTTTCTTTTGAGCGCGTACTTACAGCTTTTCCACCACGCTGCCGTCCTTTGTGTCCTTGACCTGATAGCCTAGGCTTGCGATCTGCGCGCGTATGGCGTCCGCGGCGGCGAAGTCGCGCTCGCGCTTTGCTTGCGCGCGCTTTTCCACAAGTTGCATGACCTCGGCGGGAACGTCGGATCTGTGCCTCGCCTCATACTCCGCGACATACTTTGCGGGATCCTTGCCGAACAAGCCCAAAAGCCCATACGTCTTGCGGATCTGCGCAACGTCGTCCGCGGCGGTCGGGTCCTTTGCCGCGAGCTTGGCGCGGACGCGCTTGAAGTGACCGAACAGATCCGAAAGCGCCTTTGCCGTGTTGAAGTCGTCATCCATGGCGCGGTCGAACTCGGCGTCAATCTGCGCGTTTCCACCCTCGGACAAGGGGAATGCCTCGTCCGCCTCGGCGAGGGTCTTGTAAAAGCCGTACATATGCCTGTCCGCCTCCGAAAAGAGGTCGTCCGTGATGTTGATGTCCCCGCGATAGTTGGTTTGCAACAGCGCATATTTGATCGCGTCGGAGGAATACGCGTCAAGAAGGTCGGCAAGAAGCAAGCTGTTGCCGAGGGATTTGCTCATCTTTTGGCCGTTGACCTTTATGAGCCCGTTGTGTATCCAATACTTTGCAAATTGCTTGCCCGTCAGCGCCTCCGTCTGCGCGATCTCGTTTTCGTGATGCGGGAAGATGAGGTCCCTGCCGCCGCCGTGGATGTCTATCTGCTCCCCGAACGCTTTGAGGTTCATGGCAGAGCACTCGATATGCCAACCCGGCCTGCCGTCTCCCCATGGAGAATGCCAGAAGATCTCCCCCTCTTTTGCGGATTTCCACAGTGCGAAATCGAGAGGGTTCTTCTTGTTTTCCTCGTTTTCTATGCGCACGCTCTCGTACGCGTCCTCCGTCCGTCTGCCGCTCAGCTTGCCGTAGCCGGGGAAGCTGTCCACCGCGAAGTACACGTCCCCGCGCTCGGTCGGGTACGCGTGCCCCTTGTCGATGAGCTTGGAGATGAAATCAATGATCTCCCCCATGGTTTCGGTGGCTTTCAGCCAGATCGTAGGCTCGCCCACCTCGAAACGCCGCATCAGCGCGTCTATCTTTTCTATCATTTGGGCGGCGTATTGCAACGCGGGCACTCCGACCTCGCGGGATTTGGCAATGATCTTGTCGTCAACGTCCGTGTAGTTGCGCGCGTAAGTCACTTCAAACCCGCACTTTTCAAGATATTTGCGGATGATGTCGTAAATGAGCGCCTGATACGCATGCCCTATGTGCGCTTCGCCGGACACGGTGATCCCGCAAGCGTACATTTTGACGTTTTTTCCGTCGAGAGGAACGAAGTCCTCCTTCCTTCTTGTAAGCGTGTTGTAAATTTTCATAATCCTAAGTCCGCACCGAGATGTTTCAGTTCTCCTCCGCGCCGTTGTCGTTGTCCACGGTAAGCGAATATCTGCACGCGCGTATGCCCGCGGCCTTTTCAAGCTCGTACACCCTTGCGTTCAGCCGCCTGAGCTCGTCCATGATGGGGTCGGGAAGGAAGCCTTGATCGAACGCCTCCACTCGCTTGCCGTCCTGCTTGACCACTCTGCCCGGGACGCCGACCACCGTGGAATCGGGCGGAACGTCTTTCAGCACCACGCTGCCCGCGCCAATCTTGCTGTTTCTGCCCACGCGCACGGGCCCGAGCACGCTTGCGCCCGCCGAGACCATAACGCCGTCCTCGAGGGTCGGATGCCTCTTGCCCGTCTCTTTCCCCGTGCCGCCGAGGGTCACGCCCTGATAGAGCACGACGTCGTTGCCTATCTCCGCCGTCTCGCCTATCACAAGCCCCACGCCGTGGTCGATAAACACGCGAGTGCCTATTGTCGCGGCGGGATGGATCTCTATGCCCGTCTTGATCTTTGCCCGAAAACTTATCTCGAGCGCGAGCCGTTTGTGCCCTTTCAGCCAAAGGTTGTGGGCGCGGCGATAGGCGCACAGCGCCTTGTATCCCGAATATGTACGCTTCACCTGCCTCTTCGATATCGCGGCGGGGTCGCATTCCAAGATCTTTTCGAGGTCGAGTTTTTTCGCTTTTGATATTGACGATCCCATACTGTCATTTAATGCTCGGCAGGCAAAACTTGTTCGTTTTGCCTGCCTGTTGCCTGCTATTCCTCTTCTCCGCCGTCAGCGCTTCCTTCGTCCTTTTCGTCGGAGACGGGAGCTTCGGACGGGGCTTCCTTCGCTTCATGCGCCTCCGCTTCGGGCTCGGGAAGGGCTTCCGTCTCGGACGCGTCTTTGTCCTCTTCCTTTTCCTTGCGCTTGCGCTTGGGCTTTTCCTCCTCTTTTTCCGCGGGAGTCTCGCTTGCGGGAGCCCTCATGACCTTTGACGAGAACAATCCGTCGTCGTTGTCGCTTGTCTCGCCGAACAGCGCGTCAATCTCGTCCTCGTAGATGGTCTCCTTTTCAAACAGCAAGCGGACCATGGCGTCCATGATGCCCCTGTTTTCCTTGAGAATGTTGAGGGCGACCTGATATTGCGCGTCGAGGATCTTCTTGATCTCGGCGTCTATTTTTGCCGCCACTTCGTCGCTGTAATTCAGCTGTGTCTGATAGTCCCTGCCGAGGAAAACTTCCTCGCTTGCGCCGAGATACATGTTGCCGATCTCCTCGGACATACCCCACTCGGTGACCATCTTACGCGCCAACTTGCTTGCGCGTTGCAAGTCGTTGGACGCGCCCGTGGAAATGTCCTTGATGACAAGTTCTTCCGCCGCGCGCCCCGCAAGCAACATTGCGATGTTGTCAAGCAACTTCCCCTTTGTCATGTGGTTGTCGTCGTTTTCGGGGAGAGTGATGGTGTAGCCCGCCGCCATGCCGCGCGGAATGATGCTGATCTCGTGCACGCTGTCGCAGTGCTTCATCAGCTTTGCCACGATCGCGTGGCCGCTTTCGTGATACGCGGTGATGCGCTTGTCCGACTCCGTGACAAGACGGCTCTTTTTCGCGGGACCCGCCATGACCTTGTTGATGGCCTCGCTGATGTCCTTCATGGAAATCAGCTTCCGCCCCTCGCGCGCCGCGAGGATCGCCGCTTCGTTCAAGATATTCTCGATATCCGCGCCTGTGAAACCCGCGGTCAGCCTTGCGAGGCTCTTGAAATTGACTTCCGCCGCAAGGGGTTTGTTGCGGGAGTGGACCTTGAATATCTCCTCTCTGCCTTTGACGTCGGGTATGTTGACATAGATTTGCCTGTCAAACCTGCCGGGACGCATCAGCGCGGGGTCGAGAATGTCCGAACGGTTTGTCGCCGCCATGACGATGATGGAACTTGACGCCTCGAAGCCGTCCATCTGCACGAGCAACTGATTGAGGGTCTGCTCGCGCTCGTCGTTGCCTCCGCCGAGGCCCGCACCTCTTTGACGACCTACGGCGTCTATCTCGTCTATGAAGATGATGCAGGGCATGTTCTTTTTGGCTTGGTCGAACAGGTCTCTCACCCTCGACGCGCCCACGCCCACGAACATTTCCACAAAGTCCGAGCCGCTGATGGAGAAGAATGGCACCTTAGCCTCGCCCGCGACCGCCTTTGCAAACAAGGTCTTACCCGTGCCGGGAGGGCCGACGAGCAACACGCCGCGAGGTATCCTCGCCCCGATATCCATATATTTTTTTGGATATTTGAGGAAGTCCACTATCTCTTGAAGCTCCTCTTTCTCCTCCTCCGCGCCCGCGACGTCGCTGAAACGCACCTTGATGTCGCGCACCTGATTTGCGGTGGTCTTGCCGAAGTTCATGGCCTGATTGTTGACGCCCGCGGACTTGCGCAAGATGATGATGAACACCACAAACAAAACCGCGTACAGGATAAGCGGCACAAGCAAACTGCTGATGAGCGAGCCCTTCGAGGGGTCGTTGTACGCCACTCGCATGCCCGCGATCAGATCCGCCCTCTGTTCATAGACCGCTATGTTCTCGTTGTCGGGGTCCTCCGCTCGCAGCGCTTCCGCGAGGTCACGCATATCCTGCGCCCATCTCGCCTTGTCCTGTTCGAAATTCGCCCTAGAGGGTATGTTTGCAAAATATCCTTTTTTGTCTCCCTTCTTGACTATGTCCACGCTGTAAGTGCCGGAAACCGAAAGATATTCCACTTCTCCGTTTTTGAGCCAGCTTTCCAAAGTGGCAATGGGTTCTCCGTTTTGGTCCACACCGACGCCGGAATAGTCTATTTCCTTCGGTTGGGTAAGCGTATATGCAAGCACTATCGCCGCCACGACCAACAAAATTATGGCGACGATCAAAATCGTTCGCTTCGTTGATGCTTTCATCTGTCCTCCTTAATGCGCCGTCTATAACTTATGTCAATTTATTATAGAAATTAAACATAAAAAAGTCAACGCAAAAAATGCAACAGCTCGGCTTGATTTGCCGCAAATTCGGCGTTTGCCTTGCCGTCCCGCATTTATTATGGTCAATCTTAGCCGAAAATTGTTAAATGCGAATTAAAATAGGCGTTCAACCGCGCGGGATAACGAGAAAAACGCGCGCGCCGACTTCGGGCACGGTAAAACGCTTCGTCACCGTCTTGCCCGAAAAGACGTCTTTCAACCCCTCCGCGCAGACTTTCCTGTCCAAAAGCTCGGAGCATTCTTTAAGCAAGGACGGCAAAAATTCCTCTGTCTCCACGCGCACATCCCTGTCCGCGGAATTGGCAATGATGATGAGGACGCCCTTTTCGCTCGCCCTCGCGAAAATGAGCAGAGAGGCATGCTTTGCAAACAGCAACTTCCCCTGCAAAACGTCCGCGTATCTCCCGCGTATCTCCCCAAGCCGCGCGTAGTGGGCGATCAGCGTCTCGTCCTCGCTTCCCCACGGATACGTCCCGCGATTGAGGGGATCCTCGAAGCCCTGCATCCCCGCCTCGTCGCCGTAATAAAGACACGGCACCCCGGGGAGGAGATATTGCAACGTGGACGCCAGCATAAGCCGCTTGCGCGCCGTCGCGTATTGCTCGTCGGACAGTTTGAACTCCGCCCTCTCGCGCTTGGTCGCGGGAGACGCCCCGCTCAGCGCGGTGATCGCGCGCACCGTGTCGTGACTGCCGACAAGGTTCATCAGCGCGCAGAGATTGTCAAAGGGATAGTG
Organism: uncultured Clostridia bacterium; assembly: GCA_947625145.1. GTDB lineage: Bacteria > Bacillota > Clostridia > Christensenellales > CAG-917 > CAG-475. Next base: position 101,922 of record CANQNC010000001.1, on the reverse strand, counting down.
CTCCGCAACAAGCGTGACCGCCTCCGCAAACGCCGCCGCATCCCCGCCGCGCGCGTACGCCAAAATTGCGTCCTTGAAGGGATAATTCATCACCGAATCCAGCTGTTCGCCCATAAAATACGGGCGCCACTGCCCGTAGGCGATCTTGACTGTGGCGTCCTCCCAGACCTCGCCCACGACAAACATGTCCTCGCCGAAGTCGCGTATCCGCCTGCAAAGCGCGGTCGTGAAGTCCGAGGGAAGCTCGTCCACGACGTCCAATCGCCAGCCCTTGACCCCCATGGACGACCACTTGTCTATCACGCCGCCCTCTCCGAGGATGAGCTCGCGAAAACCTTGCGCGCTCTTGTTGACCGTGGGGACGACCGTGCTCCCCCACCAGCAATGATAGCCGACGGGATAATCGGAAAAATAATACCAATCGAAATACGGGGACTGCTTGGATTGATACGCGCCCAAGGACGGATAGTTTCCGTATTTGTTGAAATAAACGCTGTCCGCGCCCGTGTGGTTGAACACGCCGTCAAGCATAATGTTTATGCCGCGACGGTTTGCCTCTTGTATCAGCAAGCGGAACTCCTCCTCGCTTCCGAACAGGCTGTCTATCTTCAAATAGTCCGCGACGTCGTAGCGGTGATTTGAGGAGGACTCGAAAACGGGGGAAAGATATATGCAACTCACCCCCAAGGAGCATAGATAGTCAAGCCGCGAGATTATCCCCATCGCGTTGCCGCCGAAGAAGTCGTCCGCGCGATATTCCTTGTCGGGTTCGGCGATGTCGGGACGATCGTTCCAATAGACGTGCAGACGTCCTTCTTTGTCAAACGGCGTTTCGCCCGTCCTGCAAAACCTGTCCGCGAAGATTTGATATATGACGCCTTGTTTTGCCCAATTCGGCACTTTACGCGCACATTTTTGCACCGTCAACTGCCATTCGGGCAACCAATCTCCTCTGATCGCATATCCGTCCGTGCCTCTGCCGTAAAACGCCAAGTCCCCGTTTTCAAGCTCTCCCTCAAAGCGATATTTCCATATGCCCGCGCTAGGCAGCGTGAAGGACAGCGCAAATTCCCCACTGTCCAATGGGTCAAGTTCAAGCCTCAAAGGCTCCCCCGCTTCGCCGTCCACGCAAAACTCTTGCCGCAAAACAATAAAAACGCGGCGCACCTCGTCGGGCGCGCAAAAGCGCACATACGTGGGTTCGCCGGCGACGGAAGCTCCGTAGGGGCGTTTGGATGTGAACGGATGAAAGATCGGCATAATTCAAATCCGCCGCATAAGCGGCGGAATACTGTCTTATTTGTTGATGGGTTCAAGCCCCCAGATGCGCTGAGCGTACTCCTCGACCGCTCTGTCCGCGGCGAAGAAGCCCGCCTTTGCAATGTTGACGAGGGACATTCTGTTCCAAGTGTAGGGGTCTCTGTAGGTGGCGTCCACTCTCTCCTGCGCGGCGCAATAGCTGTCGAAGTCCGCAAGCACCATATAGCTGTCGGGCTGTCCGCCTCTGCCGATCGTCAGCGAATCCGCGATCTCGCCGAAGGTGATCCCGCCGTTTCTGCCGCCCTGTCTGAGCGCGTCGATCAGGCGTTTGATGCGCGGATTTGTCTGATAATAATGCGAGGGGTCGTAGCCCTCCTTCCACATTTTGGACACCTCATCCGCGAGGAGCCCGAAGAGGAAGATATTCTCGTCCCCGACCTCTTGATGTATCTCCACATTCGCGCCGTCAAGCGTGCCTATGGTCAATGCGCCGTTGATCATAAACTTCATGTTGCCCGTGCCGCTCGCCTCTTTGCCCGCGAGGGAGATCTGCTCGGACACTTCTGCCGCGGGCATGATCATTTCCGCGAGGGTCACACGGTAGTTTTCCAAAAACACGACCTTGATCTTGCCGTTGATGTCGGGGTCGTTGTTGATGACATCCGCAAGCGTGCAGATCAAGCGGATGATCTGTTTTGCCATATAATACGCGCTTGCCGCCTTCGCGCCGAAGATGAAGGTGCGAGGCTGTATGTCAAGGTTGGGGTTTTCCTTCAATCTGTAATACAGATCGAGGATATGCAACGCGTTCAGAAGCTGACGCTTGTACTCGTGCAAACGCTTGACCTGTACGTCGAAAATGCTGTGCGGGTCCACTTGAATGTGGTTCTGCTCGGCGATGAATTTGGCAAGCTGTTGCTTGTTTGCAAGTTTGATCTCGGCAAGCCTGTCAAGCACCTGCCTGTCCCCCATAAAGCGCAACAGATCCTGAAGTTTGTCCGCGTCCTTGATCCAGCCGTCGCCGATGAGCTCGGTGATGAGAGAGGCAAGCCCGGGGTTTGCCTGACATACCCAACGGCGATGAGTGATGCCGTTTGTGACGTTGGTGAATTTTTCGGGATGCATGTGATAATAATCCGCAAAAACGTCGTATTTGAGTATGTCGCTGTGCAACGCGCTCACGCCGTTGACCGTGTGTGAGGTGGCGAGGCAAAGATTTGCCATCTTGACCTGCCCGTTTGACAGAATGGCGTTGCGGGACACGACGTCCCAACTGTTGGGATAAAACTTCCAAAGTTCCGCGCAGAAGCGTTGATTGATCTCGTGCACGATCTGATAGATGCGCGGCAACAGGCTTTGGAACAGGTCCTGCGGCCATTTTTCAAGCGCTTCTGCCATGACGGTGTGGTTTGTGTAGGATATGGTGTTGGTCGTGATCTTCCACGCCTCGTCCCAGCCATAGCCGTACTCGTCCAAAAGCAAACGCATGAGTTCGGGTATGCAAAGGGTGGGATGCGTGTCGTTGATGTGGATGGCGACGCAATCCGCGAGGTTGTCCAATGTGGGATTGGTTTTGAGATGGCGGCGAAGAATGCTCTGCACGGACGCCGACACAAAGAAATATTGCTGTTTGAGCCTTAAGGATTTGCCCTCGATATGATCGTCTGCGGGATAAAGCACTTTGTTGATGGACTCCGCCATCGCCTTTGCGGCGGACGCCTTGACGTACTCTCCCCTGCTGAACATGTGGATGTCGAAATCCTGCGGCGCTTCGGAATGCCAAAAGCGGATGCGGTTGACGGTGGGCGTGTCGTAGCCGCTTATGTTCATGTCATAGGGCACGGCGTTGACCACAGTGCAGTCCCGCTGATTGACCGTCAGCTTGCCGTCCTGCCAATTTTGGTCCACGACGCCGCCGAACTTGACTTGATACACCTCTTCCATGCGCGGGGCGAGCCAAACGTCCCCCATTTTGAGCCAATCGTCGGGTTGCTCGAGCTGCCAGCCGTCCACGATGATCTGCTTGAACAGGCCGTAGTCGTAGAGGATGGAAAATCCGCTTGCCGCATAGCCTCTTGACGTCAGCGCGTCCATATACGCCGCCGCAAGCCTGCCCAAGCCGCCGTTGCCCAGCCCCGCGTCCGGCTCGAACGCGTAGATCTCGTCAAGGCTTACGCCGAAGCTCTCCACCGCCTTGCGCACCTCTTCGGTGATGCCCATGTTGAAAAGATGGTTTTTGAGGGACCTTCCAAGCAAAAACTCCATGGACATGTAGTATATCTGCTTGGCGTTTTTCTCTCTGACTTGCTTTTTGAAATTGACTCTGGTTTGGGTGAGGATGTCTCTCACGCACATGCAGGTCGCGCGGTAGATCTGCGTCTTGCTTGCGTCCTCGGGTTTCACGCCGAAGTATCTTGCCAAAGTGGAAGTAAGCTGAGCCGCAAACTCTTCGGTTGTCACTGAATATTTCATTTCTCCTGCCTTTATCCCGCGGATCCCCCCGAGCCGAAAGATATATGGATTATTTCCAATATAATATATGCATATATTATATCGTCGCATAATATTTTACAAATTTCACATAGTCTTGTCAACACCTACGCGAATTTAATTTGCTATGAAAGTCCCCTCTCCGTCCCCCGCAAAAAAGCCGTCTTGATATGCGTAGCAATATCGAAAGACGGCATAATTGTTTTCAAATCAAAAAAATTTTCGCAAAAACTTAAATTTGCGCGCGTTGGATCTTCAAAAACTCTTTCAGCTCTCGCTTATCCCCAAAATATAGTCTGCCGACACATCGAGCGCTTTGCACAGTTTTGCAAGCGTGTCAAGCGCGGGAAAAATGTCCTCTTTCATATATTTTGACACTGTTTGCGGCGATACGCCAATGATCTTGGCTATCTCTTTTTGCATTATCCCGCTATGTTTTATAGATTGTCTTAGTCTTGCCTGAATATCCTTCAATTCCATATCGTCACCCTATGAAATAATCGCACATAAGGTGATTTATGCCTTGACAATCGCATATTATGCGATTACAATTAAAATATCAACAAACTCGGAGGTATTTATGACCAAAATCAAAGCAAAACTTGCAGTAAGCATAATTTGGATATTTGTTTCCTTAACCATACTGTTATACTCTTTCTGCGTAGCATGCGGCGCATGCGGAGCCGTCTATTATTTTACTTCTTATGAATATACCGCCTTCCAAGAATATACATTCGGCGCCCCGATAATGGTTTCGATAATAATTGTTTCTTTCGGCATGCTTGCCACGGCGTTGGGATTGACCATAATGTATGGTACGGAATTGCAAAATGCCAAGCGGAAAGATATTGAAGGATTGCAACAAGCACAGCTGATACAACTTCTTAAAACAAAAGACGTTTCAAATCTGCGTTTGGAAGAGGTATCTTTGTACAAAGGTGGACAACCATATGGCGACACGGCCGACCATGACAGCCCGCATTTCACCTGCCCCGAGTGCGGAACCGCGCTGAATATGGTCGACGAGGAGACGTTTGTTTGCAACAAGTGCGGCAAAAAATACAAACTCAGAACCAAAAACCCATACGTGACCAAATAATTCAAACGCATTGTTTGCTTATGTTTGAATAAAACAGCGAGGCAAATTCCTCGCTGTTTTATTCAAAACGCTGTATTTTATTTTACGATTTTTTATTTACAGCCCCTTGTAAATCTCGACATACTTCTTTGCGCTGACCTTCCAGCTGAAGTCCGACTTCATGGCGTTTTTGACAACTTTGTCCCAATTTGCCTTGTCGAAATAGCAGGCGTAGGCGCGCCAGATCGCGTCGAGCATGTCGTAGGCGTTGTAGGTCTTGAAGGTGAAGCCCTTGCCCTCGCCCGTCTCGGGGTTGAACGCGGGGACAGTGTCTTTCAGCCCGCCCGTCTCTCTCACGACGGGGATTGTGCCGTAGCGCATGGCGATAAGCTGGCTCAGCCCGCACGGCTCGAACTTGGACGGCATAAGGAAGATGTCGCTTGCGCCGTACAGCTTGCTTGCAAGGTCGCCCGAAAACGCGAGGATGGCGCGGAATTTGTTGGGATAGCGGCTTTCCACCGACTTGATCATGTTTTCGTACTTCCAATCCCCCGTGCCGAGGATCACGACCTGCGTGTCCGCGCGCATAACGTCGTCTATGACCGCGCCCACGAGGTCCATGCCCTTCTGCTCGGTCAGGCGGGAGACCATCGCCACAAGCGGCCTGTCCGGCATGTAGGGAAGGTCGATAAGCTCGGAGAGCGCCTTCTTGTTTGCCGCCTTGCCCTTGGCGTAGTTTTTGACGGAGTAGTTTTCAAACAGGCGGGGGTCTTTTGCGGGATCGTAGACTGTTTGGTCGATCCCGTTGATCACGCCGTGCAGTTTGAAACTGCGGGCGGAAAGTATGCCCTCAAGGCCGTAGGAATAGAAGGGATCCATGATCTCCCCCGCGTACGTCTCGCTGACGGTGGTCACGGCGTTTGCGCTCTCGATGCCGCCTTTCATATAGTTCACGCAATCCCCCATCATCACAAGCGACGAGGCGGATTCGGGAAGGCCGAGGATGTCCCTGATCAAGCCCTCGCCGTATTTGCCCTGAAACTCTATGTTGTGGATGGTGAACACTGTCTTTGTGTGCTTGTACTCCTCCCTCTCACGATAAAACACGTCGAGGAACACGGGCACAAGCGCGGTGTGCCAGTCGTTGGCATGAATGACGTCCGGACAGAAATCGGCAAGCGGCAGGACTTCCAAAACCGCCTTTGAGAAGAACGCGAACCTCTCGCCGTCGTCAAAGTGGCCGTAAAGCCCGTTGCGCTTGAAATAATATTCGTTGTCCACAAAATAGAAGGTCACGCCGTCGTAAACCGCCTCGTACAACCCGCAATATTGGCGCCTCCAACTCAGATCCACATAGGTGGAAGCCACAAAGCGCAGATTGTGCTGAAACTCCGCCTTGATCTCCTCCTTGTAGAAGGGCAGGATAACTCTGCAATCATGCCCCAACTCGTTGAGCGCCTTAGGCAGCGCCCCGGCAACGTCGCCAAGTCCCCCCGACCTGACAAACGGCGCCGCTTCAGATGCCACAAACAGTATTTTCATAGTATACCTCAAATATAGTTTTTGGTATTCAGCCGAATAAATTCCTCCGAATTTTATCGGTCATGTCTTTTCTTTGCGCAAGCGCGCCGACGGCAAATTCTTGCGCCGCCGCCTCGCCCTTTGACGCCGCATTGCGCCACACGTTTTGACTTAGCCCCCACACATGGTTAGGCTTTTAACCGCATCTGATGCTAAGCAAAGAAGCAGAGCGCGATTGACTGCCTAAATGCAGATTGTGCTCACGTCGTCAGCCTCGCCCGTTGACGCCGCATAGCGCCAAACAGTTGGACTTAGACCTTACACATGATAAGGTTCCTTCTAAACCGCAATATTTGGATGCTATGCAAGGAAACAGAGCGCGATTGACCGCCTAAATGCAGATCGTGCACACATCGTCGGTCGCCCCCGCTGACACAGCATAGCGCCACACAGTTGGACTTAAACCTTACATACGATAAGGCTCCTTCTAAACCGCAATATTTGGACGCTAGGCAAGGAAACAAGCCTAGCACGAGCCGCCTAATGTACATGTAGTACATGACGGCGAGAGATAGGACTGTTGACGCCGCATAGCGCCAAATAGTGCGGTTTAGACTTAGATGACTTTGCCTTTGACCACCACCATAGGATACGACTCATACCCGCTGAGCGTCCTGCCCGATTGGATGATGACGTCCTTGTCGGTGATGGTGTAGTTGAGGGACGCGCCGTCCATGATGATGGAGTCCTCCATGACGATGGAGTTGCGAATGACCGCGCCTTTGCCGACCTTGACGGAACGGAAAAGAATGGAATTTTCCACGGTGCCGTCTATCACACAGCCGTCTGCGATAATGGAGTTTTTGACGTTGGCGCCCTCTTTGTACTTGGTGGGCACGCTGTCCTTGACCTTGGTGAGGATGGTGGAGTGCTTGTAGAACAGCGCCTCGCGCACTTCGGGGTCAAGAAGTTCCATGCTGTGCTTGAAGTAGGAGGGGATGCGGTCGATCACCGCGACGTAGTCCTTGACTTCGTAGTTCATGATATACAGCTCGTCCAACTTCTTTTGAAGGATATCCTTTTCAAAATCGTAGGCGCCGTGCGCGTACGCGTTGTCCACGAGGGAAATGAGAAGGTCCTTTTTGATGAAGTATATGTTGAGGTTGCAAAGCTGTTTGCCCGCGTCGCTTGCGACGGGATGACGCATGTCCGTGATGCGGTTGTTTTTGTCCTTGCTGATAATGATCTTGCGCGGGTTGGTGTCGTCTGTATTGTAAGTGAGCACGGTGATGTCCGCGCCCTTTTCGATGTGGAAAGCCTCCACCGCCTCGAAGTCAAGGTTGAACGCAATGTTTGTGTTGGCGATGACGACGTACTCCTCGCTTGCGTCCATCATGAAACCGCGCAGAGTGTACAGCGCCTCTATCTTGCCCTTGTACACCTCGTGCGCCGCGTTGAAAACGAAGGGCGGGAACACCGTGATGCCGCTGTTTTTCCTGTTGAGGTCCCAATCTCTGCCCATGCGAATGTGGTCCATGAGAGAGTTGTAGTTGTTGCGCGTGACAATGCCTATGGTGGTGATGTTGGCGTGCACGAGGTTGCTCAAAGCAAAGTCTATCAGCCTGTATCTGCCTCCGAACGGGAGGGACGCCGTTGTGCGGTGGATCGTCAGATCGTTGAGATGATTTTCCGCGTCGGATGTGAACAATACGCTCATTGTATGGTTTTTCATAATTACCCTCCTTAGCCCAGCATTTCGTTGGCGCCGACTACAGCGTCCTCGGGCAGATGATAGTCGGGGCCTATCACGCTGATCTTCCACTCGCCCGGACGGCATTTGTCAAGCGTTTCGCCGACCATGGCGTTTTTGCCGACGACCGCGTCCCAGCCGACGATGGAATAGCGAATGTCCGCGCCGTCCTCGATGACCGCGCCCGGCATGATGATGGACGCCTCGACGTACGCGTTTTCCCCGACATAGACGGAGTGCGAGATCACGCTGTCCTTGACCGTGCCCTTGATGACCGTGCCTTCCGAGATAAGGCAATTTGTGACCTTCCCCGTGGGCGCGATAAACTGCGGCGGCTCGGCGTTGTTGCGCGCGTAGATCTTCCACTTGTCGTCGTCAAGGTTCAACTCTCCGCCGAACAGGATGTCCATGTTTGCCTCCCACAGCGAGGAAATCGTGCCGACGTCCTTCCAATAGCCGTCGAACTGATATGCGAACATGCGCTGATTGTCGTTGAGCATCTTCGGAATGATGTTTTTGCCGAAGTCGTTTTCCGAGGCCTTGTCCGCCTCGTCGTCCACGAGATATTGCCTGAGCTTCGCCCAAGTGAAAATGTAGATGCCCATGGACGCCTTTGTGCTTTTGGGCTGTTTGGGCTTTTCCTCAAACTCCTCGATCTGCTTGGAGTTCTTTTTGAGGTTGAGTATCCCGAAGCGGCTTGCCTCCTCGATGGGGACGTCGCGCACGGCGATGGTGCAGTCCGCGTTGTTGCGCTTGTGCTCCGCGAGCATGTCGCTGTAATCCATCTTGTAGATATGGTCTCCGCTCAAGATCACGACATAATCGGGGTCATAGTTGTCGATAAAGTCTATGTTTTGGAAGATCGCGTTTGCGGTGCCCTTGTACCACTCCCCCGACTTCGCGCCCATGTAAGGGGGCAAAACATAGATGCCGCCCGAAAGCCTATCCAGATCCCACGGCTGCCCGTTGCCTATGTATTGATGCAGCTCGAAAGGCCTGTACTGCGTAAGCACGCCAATGGTGTCAATGCCGCTGTTGATGCTGTTTGAAAGCGGGAAATCTATGATGCGATACTTTGCTCCAAACGGCACCGCGGGCTTTGCAACATTGGAGGTGAGCACGCCGAGTCGCGTGCCCTGTCCGCCCGCAAGAAGCATGGCGATACACTCTTTTTTGGAATTTTTGCCCATCAGATATCCTCCTTATATTCGGGTTTCAAAAACATTACCGAGTTTTTGGGAATGTTTACCTTTATAGAATACGGCTGCCCGTGCGAGGGCTTTGCGGAAGCGCGGAAGGACGGCCGCCTCTCCTCCTCTCCGCCGTACTTTTTGAGGGAGGAGAACAGCTCCGCCTTGTAGGTGACGTCCTCGGGGACGCCCATGACGTATTTCAGCCTCTCCACGGGCGAGAAGTTGACCACGCAGATCACGTACTCGCCGTCCGCCGCCCTGCGGATGAAGGACACCACGTTTTGCGTGTTGTCGTCCACGACGATCCACTTGAAGCCCTCGTAGCTGGAATCAAGCTGCCAAAGCGCCTTGTTTTCAAGATAAAACGCGTTGAGGTCCTTCATAAACTTCTGGAAGGTGCGGTGACGGGGATAGTCCAAAAGGAACCAATCCAACTGTTGCGCATAGTTCCACTCGATGAACTGCGCAAACTCGTTGCCCATGAAGTTGAGTTTTTTCCCGGGGTGCCCCATCATAAATCCGTAAAACGCTTTGAGCCCCTCGAACTTTTGATCGTAATCGCCCGGGACCTTGTTGATCATGCTGCACTTGCCGTGGACCACCTCGTCGTGAGATATTGGCAAAATGTAGTTTTCGCTGTACGCGTAAGTTATCGCAAAGGTGAGGTTGTTGTGGTTGTCCTTGCGGAAGAAGGGGTCGAGGGAGAGATAATGCAAGCTGTCGTTCATCCAACCCATGTTCCACTTGAAATTGAAGCCGAGGCCTCCGTCGTAGGCGGGCTTTGTGATCATGGGATACGCGGTGGACTCCTCCGCGATGGTCATTGCGCCGTGATATTTGCCGAGGATGGCGGTGTTCATCTGCTTCAAGAAGTCCTTCGCCTCGAGGTTGTAATTTCCGCCGTATTGATTGGGGACCCACTCCCCCTCCTTGCGGCCGTAGTCGAGATAGAGCATGCTTGCCACGGCGTCGCAACGGATGCCGTCTATATGATACATGTCAAACCAGAACATCGCCGCCGAGATGAGGAAGGACTTGACCTCGTTTTTGCCGAAGTCGTACACCATTGTGCCCCACTCCTTGTGCTCCCCCTTGCGCGGATCCGCGTACTCGTAGAGGGGAGTGCCGTCAAACCTTCTCAGCCCTTGCTCGTCGCGGGGGAAGTGCGCCAAGACCCAATCCAAGATCACGCCTATCCCCGCCCTGTGACAGCGGTCGATAAACTCCATCAAGTCCTTGGGCGTGCCGTAGCGCGAGGTGGGCGCAAACATGCCCGTCACCTGATAGCCCCAACTGCCCTCGAAAGGATATTCGGTGAGCGGCATAAGCTCGATGTGCGTATACCCCATCTTTTTGACGTAGGGGATGAGGTCGTTTGCAAGGTCCTTGTAGTTGAACACGTTGCCGTCCGCGTATCTGCGCCAACTGCCCAGATGCATCTCGTAAATGTTGATCGGACTGCCGTAGGGGTTGAAATTTTCCCTTTCGGACATCCACTTCCTGTCCTTCCAGCGATAGCCGTAAATGTCGTAGAGCTTTGAGGCGTTTGCGGGCGCGGTTTCGAAATGGAGCCCGTAGGGGTCGCACTTCAGGACTGTGTTGCCGTCCGCGTCCGTCACCGCGTATTTGTAGCTGTCGTATTGCTTCACGCCGGGGATGAAGGTCATCCAAATGCCGTCATCCGTCTTGTCCATGGGATTTGCGGACGGATCCCAGCCGTTGAACTCGCCCACCACGGCGACTCTGCTTGCCGCGGGCGCCCAGACCGTAAAGTACCATCCGTCCTCGCCGTCCTCCACGCCCTTGAACGGGGAGAACATTTTGTACGCCTGATAATTTGTCCCTTCATGAAACAAATAGCTTGCGTAGCTGTCCTTAACTCTTTTCATAAATCTCCAAACCGCAAACGGAACCTTTCCGTCGCATAACTATACTTTAGAACATTATAACAAACCTGCGGCGATTTGTATATAGCAATTTGAATTTTTTACACTTTTGCACAATTTGCAAAAAACAATTTTGCAAAAAATGCAGTTTTTGCAAAAAATCTTTCAAAATCCGCAAATTTACGTACCTTTTTGCGGGCCGATATGCGCGCGCGGCTTTTTTTGTAAACTTTCCTTAAAATAATTCGCGCGCCGTATTGAATTTTTCAAAAAGTTATTATAAAATTTATTGAGACGAAAATTTCGGAGGAAAATATGGCAAAGCAAACAAAAAAGACTTACGTGAGCTTTTTGGATCTTGACGAAAAGCGCAAACAGATCGAATATGACAAGCCGACCCGCCTTCTGGACGACGACGGCAAGGTGCTTGTACAAGGCGGCTGGGCAAGACACAACGTGTTTGAATACGACCGCACAAAGGCGCGCCCGCAGATGAGAGGCAAGGAGTGGGACTTCTATCAGATGTCAAACGGCAGATATATGGTTCAGATCTCCATGGCAAACATATCAATCGGCGGCTACGCCTCCGCGGTGCTTGTGGATTTGCAGGACGCGGAGCACAAAAAGAAGGTCATCACAAGCATGGCGCTGTGGCTGGGCGGCAAAAACAAAGTCGTCATGGCGGAAAATTGCGATCAAGGGCACCCCAACGTTTCCGAATATCAAAAGGGCAAATATCATTTCCGCGCGGAGACTCGCGAGACTTCCCGCACCGTGGAGTTCACGGGCCCATACAAGGGAGAGACCGTGGAGGCAAAATTCGACATGGATTTGTTTGAAAACCACGAGAACATAACCATTGTCACACCTTTCAAAAAGAAAGGGGAGTATCTGCCCACCCGCTTCTTCATGACCATGAAGCAAAACTGCATGCCCTGCGAAGGCTATTTCAAGTGCGGAGATCTTGAAGTGCGCTTCGACAAAAAAGACTCCTTCTGCGTGCTGGATTGGGGAAGAGGCGTTTGGCCGTACAAAAACGTCTGGTATTGGGGCAACGGCGCAACGCGCATTTTGGACGAGGAAGGCAAGGAGCATATCTTCGGCTTCGAGATCACGTGGGGGATCGGCGACGAAAGCAACGCCACCGAAACCTGCCTCTTCTTTGACGGCAAGGCGCACAAGATAGGCTCGGTGGACGTCGAGGTGTTCCCCAAGCCCGACAAGTGGGATCAGCCGTGGCACTTCATCTCGGACGACGGCAGGCTGGATCTGACCATGACCCCGACGTACGTGCATCACACCGACACCAACGTCCTCAACATAGTGCGTATGCACTCCCATCAGGTGCACGGGCTGTGGAACGGCACCGTGACGCTTGACGACGGCAAGGTCTTGCAGATCAAGGACATGTACGCGTTCTGCGAGTACGTGGAAAACAAGTGGTAAAATAAATCAAGACGGCGGCTCGGCAACTTTGTCGAGCCGCTTTTTTTGTACGCTCGTTTCATGTAAGCTCTTTTTTGCTCTTTTCATGTGCTCTCTGTGCGCTCTTTCCAAGGCAGACAGATCGCGTATGCCCTCGCGCGATAAAAAGACGACGCATAACTTCCCGCAAACTTCTGTCGCGCGCATACGTTCGCGCGATATTAAGGATAAAAAAAACGCCGCTTGCGCGACGTACGGAAAAATCAATATCCAAACGAAAGGCCTATTTCCTCAAAAACCTGTACGGCGAGGACTGCGTGATCGCAAAATCCTCTTTGCGGAAAACCAGCATCGTCTTGGGGAAGGTCATCTGAGCGAGGAACACGCCTATGAACACAAGCAGACAGCCGCCAAGCTCCTTGAAAGAGGGTTGCTCATGCAGGAAGATGGTGCCGCAGATTATGCCGACTATGGCTTCCAAACTCATGATAAGGGTCGCGACGGAAGGGTCGGTGTGCTTTTGCCCTATGGTCTGCAAGGTGAAACCCACGCCCGCGGACATGACGCCGAGATACAGCAACGACAGCGCGCTTTCCGAGATCTCCGCAGGGGACGGGAAGCCCACGACCGCCATTGCGGGCACGCCCAACACCGCGCATGTGAGGAATTGGATGAGGGTCAGTTTGATGGGATCCGCGTCCTGACAGAAGAGGTCCACAAACGCGATCTGCAAGGAGAGGAGCACCGCGCAGAGCAAAATGTACGCGTCCCCTATGCCGATTGAAAGGTCGTCGTCCACGCACAGCAAGAAGAAGCCGGAAAAGGCGATCAAGATCGCGTACCAACAAATCATGTGCGGGCGCCTGCCCACAAGCAATCCGAGCAGGGGCACGAACACAATGTACATTGCCGTGATGAAGCTCGCCTTGCCGACAGTGGTGTACGCAATGCCGTATTGTTGAAGGTCTGTTGCGATGAAAAGGCATATCCCTCCAAGCACGCCTCCGAGCACGGCGCTCATGTTCCACCGCGTGACGGGGATCTTCCACTTTCTTGCGACAAGCTCGTACACAAAAAGGAAAACGACCAAAACCATTGCCGCCTGCACAAATCTAAGGCAGTTGAACGCAACAAAATTGATGGTGTTTGTCGCCTTCATCTGCGGGACGAAAGCAAACCCCCAAATGAGGGCGCAAACCATCAATATGGCGCTGCCGAAGAATGAGTTTTTTCGGTCGTTCAGCATAAACGCTGCTCCTATATCGCGCCTTCGCGCCGCCCCGCCCCAAGCGGGACAGGGCAAACACCCCTAAGAGTGCGGATCAGGCGAACACTGCGAGCAGGAAGCCCGCCGCCACGGCGGAACCTATGACTCCCGCCACATTGGGACCCATCGCGTGCATAAGCAGATAGTTGCCCTTGTTGTATTGAAGTCCTACAGTGTTGCTTACGCGCGCCGCCATAGGCACCGCGGATACGCCCGCCGAACCGATGAGAGGATTGATCTTGCCCTTCGAGATGACGTACAACAGTTTGCCGATGAGCAGTCCGCATATCGTCGCAAGCACAAAGCCCGCAAGCCCCAGCACGATGATGAGCAACGTCTTTGTGGTGAGAAAAACGGATCCCACCGCCGTCGCGCCCACGGATATGCCGAGGAAGAGCGTGACTATGTTCATCAGCGCGTTCTGCGCCGTGTCGGACAACCTCTCGGTCACGCCACACTCCTTGAGCAGGTTGCCGAACATAAGACTGCCGAGCAAGGGCGCCACGGATGGCAGAAGCAAGGATACGATGATGGTGACAAGTATGGGGAAGATGATCTTCTCTTTTTTGCTGACCTTCCTCGAAGTGGTCATGACCGCCATGCGCTCTTTCTTTGTGGTCAACAGCTTCATGAACGGGGGCTGTAACAGCGGAATGAGCGCCATATAGCTGTACGCCGCGACCGCAATTGGCGCAAGCAATTGCGGTGCCAGCGTCTTTGTCAGGAAGATCGCCGTGGGACCGTCCGCGCCCGCGATGATGGATATGGACGCCGCCTCGCCGCCCGTAAACATGCCCGTCGCCGCCGCGAGAATGAGCACGAGGTATATTCCGCCCTGCGCCGCCGCGCCGAGTATCAACGAACTTGGACGGGAAAGCATGGGCCCGAAGTCCGTCATTGCGCCCACGCCCATAAAGATGAGGCAGGGATACACGCCCGTCTTGACGCCTATGTACAGTATGTCCAAAAGTCCGCCGTGGCGCAAGATATCCACATAATCTATGTTCTCAACCGTCCACCACTCGCTGTGGAACATTCCGCTGCCCGGCAGGTTTGTCAGCAACATGCCGAACGCTATGCCCACAAGCAACAAAGGCTCAAACTTCTTTTTGATGCCCAACCACAGGAAGAACAGCGCGACGATTATCATCACTATCGACTGCCAACCGCTGTCGCCGCCGAAGAGATGAAATCCGCTGCCGTTCCAAAGATTTTTGAGAATTTCGCCGATGTTCATATGCCACCTCAGATGACTTCGATCAGCGGAGCGCCCGTCTCAACGGTCGCGCCTTTTTGAACAAAGATTTGTCCGACTTTGCCGTCTTTGGGAGCGACGATCTCGTTTTCCATCTTCATGGCTTCCAAAACGATCAGCACGTCGCCCTTTTTGACCGCCTGTCCGCTTGCGACCTTGACCGCGTTGATGTTGCCGGGCATGGGCGCGTTGATCGCGGAGGCGCTCCCCGCTTGCGCGGGTGCCGTTTGAGCCGCGGTGGGCGCGGCGGGTGCGGGAGCCGCTTGAGGCGCGGCGACGTTTGCCTCGGGCTGAGCGGCGTCAAATTCCGCTTTTATGACCGCCTCGCCCTTTTCGACTTCGACTTCATATATTTTTCCGTTTAGACTGACTCTGTACAACATATCCTTATTTCTCCACTCTCTTTATGGACTTGAAACGCAACTCGTTGAGAGGCGTATCCAAGCTGTCCGCGACGATCGCCATGATCATTGCCGCGTCGCGCTCGTCGCAATTGACAAGCGTAAGTTCGCCGCAAGTGCCCGTTGCAAGCTCGCGCTCCTCCTCTTCCGTGGGTCGAGCTTCCTCCTCGGGGGCTTTCTTCTTCCAAAACATCAACTTGGATTTGAAAGAGGATATCTTCTCCCCCCACTCGGGATGCTTGCTTTTCAGTTTTTCGCTTCCGTCGAAGATCTTGCCCACGAGGGACACGATCAGCATCAGCGCGATCAGCACGACAAACACGATGACGATGCCGATCAGCGCAAGCAACAGCGCGTCCACCACCTTGAGGTTGTCTTCCTTGTTCAAGATCGAGCAAATCAGATTTGCGGCCATAGTTTACTCCTCCACAGGCGCGATCGTGTATTTGACGATTTTTTCTTCCTTCGCCTTGCGCGCCGCGAAATACTTTTCCGCAACTTGCGGGAAGAGCACGTAGCTCAAGACGTCCTCGTCGCTTCTCGCGACGCCCTTAAGCTCCTCTTTTGTCTTTTCAAACACGGGCTCGAGCGTGTCCGCGTATCTGCCCTCGATGGGCTTTTCGTCGCCGAGCACTTTTTGAAGCACTTCGGGATCGATGGGCGCGGGCGCGGTGCCGTATTCCCCGCGGCAATACGCCTTGACCTCTTTGGACACGTTTTTGTATCTCTCCCCAGCAAGCACGTTGTTTGTAGCCTGCACGCCCACCATCTGACTCATGGGAGTGACAAGAGGCGGATAGCCGAGGTCCGCGCGCACTTTGGGCGTTTCCACAAGCACGTCCTCGAAGCGATCCATCGCGTTTTGCGCTTTGAGTTGGGACACGAGGTTGGACAGCATGCCGCCCGGCACCTTGTAGGTGAGCGCGTCCGTGTCCGTCGCCATCATCTTGGGGTTGAGCAAGCCCTCTTTGATATATCTGTCGCGCAAGGGCTTGAAGAAGTCGTTGACCTGTTTGAGCACGGCGTCGTCCAGCCCCGTCTCGAAGCCCATTTGTTTGAGCGCATAGTTCAAAGTTTCGGTCGCGGGTTGCGAAGTGCCGCCCGAGAAGCAGGACGTCGCGGTGTCAATGACGTCCACGCCCGCCTCGATCGCCTTCATATAGGTCATGTAAGCCATGCCCGTTGTGCAGTGCGTGTGCAGGACGACGGGGATCTTGACCTCCGCCTTTATCGCGCCGATCAGCTCGTACGCTTCTTCGGGGGTCATGACGCCTGCCATATCCTTGACGCAGATGGTGGAAACGCCCATATCCTCCATCTCTTTGGCCTGTTTTGCAAACGCTTCGAGAGTGTGCACGGGGCTTTGAGTGTAGCTGAGCGTGCCCGAGACCGTCGCGCCGCAACGGATCGCCGTCTTTGTGGCGACCTCTATGTTGCGCAAATCGTTGAGCGCGTCGAATATGCGAATGATATCAATGCCGTTTTCCACGGATTTTTCCACAAACATTCTGACGATCTCGTCGGGATAATGTTTGTAGCCGAGCAGGTTTTGTCCCCTAAGGAGCATTTGCAGTTTTGTGTTTGGAAGGTTTTTCCTGAGATCGCGCAGCCTCTGCCACGGATCCTCGTCGAGATATCTCAGGCAGACGTCAAAGACCGCGCCGCCCCAGCACTCAACCGAATAATATCCCGCCTTGTCCATGACAGGCAGGATATCCTTGAATGCGGCGTAAGGCAGACGAGTAGCGATCAAAGACTGATTGGCGTCCCTCAAAACCGTCTCTGTGAACAAAACTCTTTTTGCCACATCTTTAACAGCTTTACTCATTTTTGTCCTCCAAAAAATTTTCCTTGACATTATAACATTTTTCACCACGAGCGACAACCGCTTTGGCGCACTTTATAAAAAATAATTTATATTTTTTATTCACATATCCGTCTTTATGCACAGCGCGCAATATATGATATGCCGAAGCGCGGATTTTGCCCTTATCCCGCCCGCCGTAAACTCGCGCGTCTTTGCAAAAACAAAAGCCGTCCGTGGACGACTTTTGTGAAAACTCAAGGTCTGTTTGCAAGCGGGATCCTGATCTCGAAAGCGGTGGAGCGCCCCTCGGGAGGCGGATCTGCAAGCGCAATGCTTCCGCCGTGCGCTTCCACGACCTTTTTGCACACCGCAAGCCCCAGCCCCGACCCTTGATTGAGGCGGGATTGCTCGCCCACCACAAAAGGCACGAAGATATCCTTGCGCGCGTCCGGTTCTATCCCGCCGCCGTCGTCCGCAATCGTGACGAGGGCAAAGTCCCCCTCCGCCTGCGCGCCGACGTACAGCGTGCTGCCCGCGGGAGTGTATTTGAAGAAGTTGCCCGTGAGGTTTTCAAGCACGCGCGTGAATTGCGCCTTGTCCAACATGCACTGCAGCCTGTCCTCGGACAAGTTGGGCTCCAAGCCATAGCCTCTCAGCTCGAATTCGTCGTATCTTTCCGCGTAGAACGAGCGGACAAACTCGGCGATGTCCGTCTCCTCGCATGCGAGCGCGAAGTCGGGGTGCTCGAGCTCGCTGTACTCGTACAGCTCGTTGACAAGCTCGCTCATATGCTCCGCCTTGGACATGATGAGGGACAGATATTTCGCCTTGTCCTCCTCGCTGACCATGCCGTCCTTTATCGCCTTTGAAAAGCCCAGAATGACCGTCATTGGCGTTTTGAGATCGTGTGAAAGACCCGCGAGCATGCGCTGTCTGTCCTGCTCTATCTCCTTCCTCTGCTCCTCGGATGCGTTGAGGAGCACGACCATTTCGTTGAAGCTGTCCACAAGCTGTTCAAACTCTATCGAGCCTTCGTAGCTCAGCTGTT
This sequence comes from uncultured Clostridia bacterium, assembly GCA_947625145.1. Lineage (GTDB taxonomy): Bacteria > Bacillota > Clostridia > Christensenellales > CAG-917 > CAG-475. Next base: position 83,541 of record CANQNC010000001.1, on the reverse strand, counting down.
GCCTGTAACCGCCGTTTGCAAACTCCTCCATTGCCGAGGACAGCGCTTTCAGCGGCCTCTGCACGTGCTTGTTGATGTAGCGCACGTACATGATGATGGACGCGACAAGTATGCCGAAAATGCCCAACAGCACTATGACGATAAACAGCCACGGCGGGGTGATCTCGTCGTTGTTGCAATCGAGATAGACCGCATAATAGACCTTGCCTTCCCCGTCCTCGAAGCGGTATTTTTCCAAAATATCCCCATCGTGCGCTTGGTTGTAGATCAAAAAGTCGTATTCGCTCTGCGTAAGCGACGCCTTGCCGTCAAGCGCCGCGACTGTGCCGTAAAGTATGTTCAAATCAGAGTCGAGAAGCAAAAACTCGTCCTCTCTGTCCCCCTCGTAGGTTATGGAAACAAAATAGTTGTAGCCGCGGTCGGGAGTGGCAAATCGCACGGAGCGGACGGTCGCGCCCGCCTGATATTCGGTTATGCACGCAAGCTCCCCCGCGGTGTAGGTGTGCGGGTCCGAGCGCAACGTGGTGTAAACCACTTCTCCGTCCTCGTCCACGATGTCCATCCAGCCGCCCACGCCCAAGATGATATCGTAGGGGATGGACGGGGAGGTCGTGTTGTTCCTCAGCTCCTGATCGTACGTGGCGATGGACTGAATGTTTATGTTGATCTTGTCGTTGTTGCTCGCCCACATCGCGATGAAAAAAATCAGCGCGACGACGGCGACGGTGATGACCGTAAAGGAAAGGAAGCTCCTAAGAAGAAGCGCAAGGAAACTTCGATTGTCGATATGCGGAAGTTCGGACTCCGCCTTCCGCCTCTCCCGCCTGCCCTGCCTGCCGCGCGGAGGCTCCTCTTGCCGCTCGGCGTCTTGCGCGAGCTCTGTCTGCGAGGCGCCTTCAAGAGGTTCCGTCTGCGAGGCGTCATGCGGGATATCTTCACAATCGACTGTTTTTTCGTCGTAAATGGGGGTTTTATCCTCGTTTTCTTGCATCAAATCCTCTCGAATTTATATCCCAATCCTCTTACTGTTTTTATATATTGCGGGTTTTTCGGGTCGTCCTCTATCTTGTCGCGCAGGTTGGAAATGTGCACCATGACCGTGTTGTCGTCGCTTGTGTAATAGTCTCCGTTGACCTCTTCGTAAAGTTGCATCTTTGTGAAAACCTTGCCGGGAGAGCGCATCATCAGCACAAGCAGTTTGTACTCCGTCGCCGTGATGGGGATGGGTATCCCCCTCTTTTCGAGGGCAAGCTGACGGGTGTCGAGGGAAAGCTCGCCCACCACAAGCTTGCTCTCCTCTGTCGCGGCGCTTGCGTTGCCGAGATGATAATAGCGCCTGAGGAGCGCGTTGATCCTCGCGATCAGCTCGAGCGGATTGAAGGGCTTGACCATATAGTCGTCCGCGCCTATGTTCAGCCCGAGGATCTTGTCGCTGTCAAGCTGCGCCGCGGACAGAATGAGTATGGGGATGTTGCTCTCGTTGCGCACTCTGTCGATCAGCTCGTAGCCGTTGATGCGCGGCATCATCAGATCCACGATCGCAAGGTCTATCTTGTTTGCGCCGAATATCTCAAGCGCCTCCGCGCCGTCCTTCGCCTTGAACAACTCAAAGCCCTCTCGGCTGAGATAAAGGTCGATCAGATTTACGATGTCCTCGTCGTCCTCTGCAATCAAAATGTTGAAATTCATCTTTCCCTCGTATGCGGCGATTTTCTCCCCGCCTTGAAGATTAGTATAACATACATTCGCGGCATACTCAACGGATTATTTCTAAATCTTTGCTTAGAAAGGCTCGTGTAAGTTTGGGCAGCACATACGAAAAATCGGTCGTTTGCGTTTTCGTTTGCCGAAGCGCTCCCACATCGCCCGCAAAACGAAGCCTCTCGCAAGCGGCGTTGTCATATGCAAAACGCAAAAGGCAAACCGCGAGGTCCTCACGCTTGTATGCGCAGGGCGACGGAGTTTCGTTTTTCGGCAAGAGCTTCTCTTTTTATTGTATACGTATACGCGTGCGCGTGCGCGCGTTTTTTCAAAGTATCGTCGTCGTTCCCACAAAATCGTTGAACAAAACGCGGAAAGGTGCTACAATGGCGCTATGGACGCTCAAAAACAGCAAAACGTTTATCATGCCTCATGCGCGGCAAAAGTCAACCTCTCCCTCGCCATCACGGGGAAGAGGGGGAATTTGCACGCCTTGGACATGATCGTCTGCGCGTATCCCCCTCTTTCGGATGTCGCGGAGTTTGTGCCAAGCGCCGCCGAGGGCTTGAGAGTGGAGGTCCGCGCGCATTATCGCGGGTTCAACGCCCGCCGCTTTTCGGAATTTTTCACGCCGATCGCAGACAAGCTCTCCTCTTTCTTCGGAGTGAACGGAACGCTTTTCCTCACAAAGCGCGTCCCCCTCGGAGCGGGGATAGGAGGCTCGTCCGCATGCGTCGTCGCGGCGATCCGCGCGATCGAGGAGAGTTTGAAAGCCTCGGACAAAACCGCGGATGTCCCGATCGACTTTCTGTTGTCGCTCGGCAGCGACGTCCCCGCCATGTACGCGGGCGGTTGTTGTCGCGTGCGCGGAGTGGGCGAGGACGTCCAAGCGCTGCCCTGTCCGCCCCTTTCCATAGACCTGCATATCGCAAAAGGGGGTTGCGATTCCGCCGCGTGCTACGCCATGTACGACTTGCTGAACGCGGAAAACGCGATATCGCATGGAGATATCCCTACGTCCGTCCAAGAGGCGGTCGCCCTCTGCCGCAACGACCTCTCCCCCGCCGCCGAAAGGCTGAACCCACGCATAGCTCGCCTGACGCGCAAACTTTCAAAAAAAGAGGAGCACGTCGTCATGTCGGGCAGCGGAAGCGCGGTCGCCGTCGTCAAAATCCTAAAATAATTCCGCTCTTCAAAACAAAAATCGTCAATAAAAACTCCCCGTTCGCTTTGCAGACGGGGTTTTGCGTCAAATTTTCTTCATGTTGCGAATTTTCGGTTCGGCATAAAAAAGCGCCGCATGCGCGGCGCGAAAGGTCAAATGTCGGAGTCCTCGTCCTCATCCTCGTCGTCCTCGTCGTCGGGGATGTCGTCAATTTCGTCTATAGACACATAGTCGTCGGGCTCGTCGTTGATCTCCTCCTCTTCCTCTTCTTCCTCCTCCTCTTCTTCCTGAAGTTGAGAGAGGGAGACCTCGGTCTCGTCGTCGAGCGCGGCGTCGTCCATAAAGTCCTGCCAATTTTCCTCTTCCGCTTTTTCGTTTTCCTTTGCCGCCTGCTCCGCTCTGCAGCTTGCGCAGATATCCTCGTCGGGCTCGAGATAGTTGACCTTGCAGATGGGACAGATCCTATCCTCCATGCTCAAGTCGTCGTCCTCTTCGAGCAGGGAGATAGAACTTGCTTTGCCGAGTTCCGCCTTGCAGACCTCGCACAGTTCCTCATCGTTTGCGATCCAATTCAGCTCGCAACGCGGACATTTTTTGTATTTCCCCATAAAAAACCTCTTGCTTATTTTTCATATATTATATTGATAGAATACCATTCTGTAAACTGATTTTTTGCTTTTTTACAAAAAAAATTCATTTGGGCCCTATTTTGTATGGTTATCTCAAACAGACGGCAATATGTGGTGTTGGAAAAAATTTGTGAAAATAATGTTTGAAAATCCGCATAGACTGATATAAAATGTCCGCAAACAAGACATTTTGGGGTGTTTTGTATCAACAAATCCAAATAAGACATAAGCGAATAAAATGCGACAAAAGGCCACATATTGCGTGGAAATTTCCCATTAGCGGAATTCAAAAATTTTGATATTATATTTGCATAAAACGGAGGAATTTATGCCAAAAACACTAATTATAGCAGATGATAATATCGCTCTTGCCGACAGCCTGAAACAGTTCTTCTTGCAAAAAGAGGGATACGAGGTCGTCGGCGTCGCTCAAAACGGCGTGAAGGCGCTTGAACTTGTGGACGAATTCAAGCCCGACTTCCTGCTGCTTGACATCGTGATGCCCGAGCTTGACGGATTCGGAGTGCTGAGCGCGCTTGAAAACAAACGCACGCTTGTGGTGATGATGTCCCAGCTTGCCACGGACGGCTTCGTGCAAAAGGCCATGCAATACGGCGCGAGCTATTTCCTCGCAAAGCCCTTTGACTTCGAAATGCTCCCGAAGCTGTTTGACGAACTTTCCTCTCCCAAACCCGCGGAAAGGCCCGCGTCCCAAAAGCGCAACCGCTCGCTTGACGAAAAGATCGCAAATCTGTTCATCTCCGTGGGCATCCCCGCGCACATAAAAGGCTATCAATTCCTGCGCGAAGCGATCAAAATGACCATCGAGACCCCGGACATCATCAACTCCATCACAAAGCGGCTGTATCCCGGGATCGCCGAACGCTATCAGACCTCGCCGTCAAAGGTGGAACGTGCCATTCGCCACGCGATAGAGGTCGCGTGGAGCAGAGGCAAAATAGAAAACATCAACAACATCTTCGGCATCAAAGTCTACTCGCCGAACGAAAAGCCGACAAACGGCGAGTTCATCGCGCTGATCGCGGACAAGCTGTTGTTGGAGTCGGCATAACGCGCTTATTATCCATTTCTTTTCCCCTTTATCCAACGCGGTCAAGGCACTTTGGTGCCTTTTCCGCGTTTTGTTCGAAATCCCGTATCTCTCCGCCCTTGCGCCGTCCCGCTTGGACCTTGAACTTGAAAAGGACCCGCCGTAAGGGCAAGTCCGAAACTTTCATATCATATTTCTACTCTTGATAAGCTCAATTCGCGCGCAACGCGACGATCAAAACCGCAATATCCGCGGGGGAAACTCCCGAGATCCTCGACGCCTGTCCGAGCGAAAGGGGACGGATCGCGGACAGCTTTTCGATCGCCTCCGCGCGTAGCGCGTGGACGGAGCCGTAATCGAAGTCCGCGGGGATGGGCTTTTCCTCCAACCGCCGCTGTTCCCTGACCGCCGCCTTTTCCTTTTCGAGGTAACCCTCGTATTTCAGCTCTATGACCGCCGCCTCGAGCGCCTCGTCCTCCGCCTCGAAGGGCAAAAGAGGCTTGATGTCCGCCGCCGAGACCTGCGGACGACGGCACAATTGCGCTATGGTGACGGGCTTCGGCTCCTCGCCGATCGAGCGCAACAGACAGTCCGCGCGCACAACGTCGTCCCTGTGCGCGAGCACGCGCGCGATCTCCTCTTTTTTTTCGAGCATGCGGCGATATCTCTTTTCGCTTGCAAGTCCTATCTCGTATCCGATCGGCGTAAGCCTCATGTCCGCGTTGTCCTGCCTGAGCATGATGCGGTGTTCCGCGCGGGCGGTCATCATGCGATAGGGCTCGAGCGTGCCTTTTGTGACAAGATCGTCTATCAGCACCCCTATGTACGCCTCGTCCCTGCCCAAGATCAAGGGAGGCCTACACTTGCAACTTGCCGCGGCGTTTATGCCCGCGATTATCCCCTGCGCCGCCGCCTCTTCATAGCCGCTGCTGCCGTTGAACTGCCCCGCGCTGAACAAGCCCGCGACGAGCTTGCTTTGAAGGGACGGATAGAGGCTTTGCGGATCCAGACAATCGTATTCTATGGCGTATCCGTATTTTGCGAAGCGGCAATCCTCAAGCCCCGGGATCGTGCGATACATAAGCTCCTGCACGCTTGCGGGAAGAGAAGTCGACATGCCCTGAATGTACATCAACTCGCTGCGAAGCCCTTCGGGCTCGATAAACACCTGATGCCGCGTCTTGTTCGGAAAGCGCATGACTTTCGTCTCGATGGACGGGCAATAGCGCGGGCCCACGCCCACGATGGTCCCGTTGTAAAGGGGGCTGAGCGATATGTTTTGTCGAATGATCTCGTGCGTTTGCTCGTTGGTGTAGGTGAGATAGCACGGCTCTTCCTCGAAGACCGCATGCTCGGAGAGGAAGGAAAACCTGTCCGAGGTGTTGCCGCTTTGAAGTTCGGTCTTTGAAAAATCTATGCTGTCGCGATATATCCTTGCGGGGGTCCCCGTCTTGAAACGGCGGAGGGGCAAGCCCAGACGTATAAGCGCCTCCGAGAGCTTGCGCGCGGGCAAAAATCCGCTCGGGCCCTCCCGCTTCACTTCCTCGCCCGTGATGATGGAGCTTGAAAGATAAACGCCCGTCGCAAGCACGACCGCGCGGCAGGATATATGTCCGCGCTCGGCGGCGAGCACGCCCTCTATCCGTCCGTCCTCGACGTCCAGATCCACAACTTCGTCGTACGCGAGTTCAAGCCCCTCCTGCTCCGAAAGCGTCGCGAGCATGAGTTTGTGATACAACCCCTTGTCCTCCTGCCCGCGCAGAGAGTAGACCGCGGGACCCTTGGTGGCGTTGAGCATCTTGATTTGAAGCAACGCCTTGTCCGCGCAAACGCCCATCTCGCCGCCGAGAGCGTCCACCTCTCTGACGAGGTGCCCCTTTGCGGTGCCGCCTATGGACGGATTGCAGGGCATGTTTGCAACGGTGCCCTCCTCGGTGCACAGCAACAGCGTGCGCATGCTCAGCCTTGCCGCCGCAAGCGCCGCTTCAACGCCCGCATGCCCCGCGCCCACAACAATGACGTCGAAATCCTTCATACTCACTTCCCAACGCAAAAGCGATCGAAAACGCTGTCCACAATGCTTTCGCTCGCGCTTCTTCCCGTGATCTCTCCAAGCGCGTCGTACGCCTCTCTGAGGTCTATCAAAATGCAATCTATTGTGCGGTCTGATGACGCAATCGCGGCTTTAAGCGCGTCTTTTGCACGATAAAGTGCGGAAATGTGCCTTTCGTTTGCAATAAGCTCGCCGTCGCCGACGTCCGCGACCGCAAAGGAGACCACGTCGTCAAGCAACTCTCCGACCCCCTCTCCCGTCTTTGCGCTGACCGCGTGCGCATGCGCCATGCGAGGGATGGCAAAGCCGTAGACGTCGCACTTGTTGAACACTTCAAACACGGGCTTGCCCCAAATCTCCGCCATGTCCTGCGGCGAAGAACGATCCACAACGTGCAACACGACGTCCGCGCTTTCCGCCGCGCGCTTTGCGCGTTCCACGCCCTCGGCTTCCACCTCGTCCGAACTCTCTCTGAGCCCCGCGGTGTCCGTCAAGATAAGCTTGACGCCATTGTACTCCATGGCGGCTTCCACGGTGTCGCGCGTCGTGCCCGCCTTGTCCGCCACGATCGCGCGATCGCTGCCCAGCATGCAATTCAACAGCGATGACTTGCCCACGTTGGGCGCGCCTATCAGAGCGACCTTCAGCCCCTGCCTTGCAAACCGCCCCGCGCTTGCGGACGCCAAAAGCCTGTCGATATGCGCCAAGCATCCGTTGAGTTCGTCGGAAAGAGGAGCAAGCGCCTCGTCCTCCATCTCGTCGGGATAATCGAGAGAGGCTTCCAGCCCCGCGATCAAGGCTTCCAGCCTGTCCGAAATGGCGTTTATCTCGCGGCTCAGCCTGCCGTCCATCAGCGCGTACGCGGCGCGCAGACCCGCGGCGCTCTCGGCGTTGATCATGTCTATCACGCCCTCCGCGTCCGCAAGAGACAGCCTTCCGCTCAAAAACGCGCGCTTTGTAAACTCCCCTCTGCCTGCAAGCCTCGCGCCCTGCGCCAAGATGGCGTCAAGTGCGCCTTGCATTATGCGTACGCCGCCGTGAAGATAAAACTCCACGGTGTCCTCGCCCGTGTATGCGCGCTTTGCGGGGAAATAGACCGCGTAGCCCTTGTCGCAAAAGTCCTTTGCCTTGAACGTGCCGAAACGCATATGCAAGGGCTGCCACTCCGCGCTTTTGTTTGCAAAATCAAAGATGGCGCCCGCTATGCGCAACGCCTCGTCGCCCGAGACGCGCACAATACCGACGCCACCTACGCCTATAGGTGTTGATATAGCGGCAATCGTGTTCATTCAGAACCTCTTTTTGCCCCCGAAACTCTTGTATTTGGGAGGCCCTGCGGGAGGCGCGGGCTTCACGAAGTCGTCCTGCGTGAACATGCCTCTGTAGACGTTGCCGTCCTCGACCTCTTCCTCGCGTTCGCGCGCGAAGTCCCGCCTTTCGTTCCTGTTTTTCGAGCGGCCCCTGTCGTTTCTGCCGCCCGAGCTCTTGCGCCCGCGGCTGTCCTTGCGGCCGTCTCGTCTGTCGTGCTCGCCGTTTTTCAACGGACGGGGATCCTTAAGCTCCACTCCCACGGGAGTGATGACTATATATCTGTTTGGTTCCTCGCCCTCGCTGTGCGTCTCCACCGTGACGTCCTCTGCGAGCGCGCTGTGGATGATCCGCCTTTCAAACGGATGCATGGGTTCAAGCGCGATCTTCCTGCGCAAGCGCACCGCCTTTTGCGCGAGCCTCTCGGCAAGTTCGGTGAGGGTGACCCTGCGCCTTTCGCGATAGTTTTCCGCGTCCACGACCACCTTTTTGTAGTCCTTGTTTCTGTCGTTCAAAAACGTGACCGTCAGGCACTGCAACGCGTCGAGAACTTCCCCTCTGTAGCCTATCGCGACGTTGCTGTCCTCGCCCTCGATGTTGACGTACAGTTCCCCGTCCCTGTTGACGACTGTCGCCCTGCACGCGGCGCCCATGCGCTCGAGCGTGCCGTTGACAAACTTTTCGAGCTGATCTTCCGCCGTCTCCTTGACGGTGACCTTGACCTTCGCCTTCGAGAAGAGCCCTCCTTTGCTCAGGACCTCGACCTCCACGGCGTCCCTGTCAACGCCGAGCTGCTCGAGAGCAAGCTCGATCGCCTTGTCCACGCTTGAGGCCTGCGTTTGAATTTCCTTTTCCATATTGTCTCCCAATTTCTTTTTTGACTGCGGCAAAGCCTATCTTTTTGCCGCTCTCGGCGCTCTCCCCTTGGATCTGTCCAGCAGCCTTCCGACAAGGTTGAACAACAGCTGGAACACGATCGCCGTAAGCGAGCTTGTGAACATGTACAGCGCAAACGCGCCCGAATATAGCAATCCGAACACGCCCATCATCACGGGCATGACCCATTGCATCATCTTCATGGATTGATTTTGGGCGTCTCCGCCCCCGCCCGCAGGCGCCGCGGGCGGCTGTCCCTGCGCTTTGCTGAGCAACTTCGTGGACAAAAAGCTGAGCGCGACGGAAAGAACGGGCAGAAGAAGCCAGCCGTTCCATTTGCCGTTTTTGCCCCAGCCGCCTTGCCCGAGCACTTTGCCCATGACAAGTTTGTATTCGTCGTTTGTAAGCCCCGTCAGCCTTGATGTGGCAAAGCCCGACTGTCCCGTGACAGTGGCGAAATCGGGGACGGCTTGATACCAATTGTCTCCGACAAAGATGTTTTTGATCCACAGCCAGCTTCTGACCGAGGTCTTTTCCTTTGAAAAATAGGAATCGTAAACTTTTTGCTGTGCGACGTCCACCGATTTTGAATAAAATTCCGCGCCCTCTTCGGTTTTGGGAACGTCGTCCACGTTGAATACGCCGTCGCCGTTTGCGTCGCCGTATGCAGACTCCTCTATCTGTTGGGATATGGACGCGTCAAACACCGCCTTGCTGTCGTGATAGTCCATGGCAAATTGATAGCCAACGGTCTGACGGAAGCCCGCAAACACTATGAAGAACACAACGAGCGTGACGATCGTCGGCAAGCACATGCCAAGCGTGGAATATTTCTCCTTTTTGTACAGCGCCATCTGCTCCTGCTGAAGCCTCTGCTTGTCGTCGCCGAACTTGGCTTGAAGCGCCTCGAGTTGAGGTTTCATACGCTCCATCGCCTTGCTGTTTTTGCGCGCGATGATCTTTTGCCAAATGTCCAGCGGGGACAGGATCAACCTCAAAAACACAGTGAACAGCACGACGGTCCAGCCAAAACTTACGCCGTCGCCGAGCAAGCCGTCGATCTTGTCCATAAACTTCGCCATGAAGTGCGTGGGCTTTGAAACGTTTTCAACGTTTGTGGATGTGTCGGCGTTGCAGGCAACAAGCATAAGGCAGCACAGCAAAATCAGCGCCGCCAAAAGATAGATTTGGATCTTGCGTCTGCGGATAAAGCTCAAATCAGCCATTTGACCTTCCCTCGGTAGTTTTCCCTCACGGGATCGAAGCCGCCCTTGAACAGGGGATTGCATCTCAACAGTCTGCCCGCAGTAAGCACAATGCCGACGATCGCGCCGTATTTGCTTATTGCGTCATAGGAGTACATGGAACATGTCGGAGTATAGCCACAGTGCCTGCCCAATATGGGCGACAGCACCCGCTTGTACCACCTCAAAAGCGCAAGACACACAGCCTTCAGCATGTCAGCTTCCCCGCCCGCGTGAAAACGAGCTTCACTTGTTCGCACACCTCCGCAAAGCCGAGCTCCGCAATGGAGGGGCGCGCCACGATCACGTACATGTAATCCTTGTTCAACACAGACTCAAGAGGACGGATCGCCTCGCGCAACAGCCGCTTGACGCGATTGCGCGCGACCGCGTTTCCCACTCGCTTGGAGACGGAAAGCCCGATCTTCAAGCCCTCGCGCGAACGGGCGCTCAGCAAGGTCAGGTCCTTTGCGCCCGACTTGTCCCCCTTGCGGAACACATATCTGAACGCCGCCCGCCTCTTGAGCCTAATCTGCTTTGTCATTTTACGCCGTCAGTTGCTTGCGGCCCCTGTTGCGACGGCGACGGAGCACGTTCCTGCCCGACTTGGTGCTCATCCTCTTGCGGAAGCCGTGCACCTTGCTTCTTTGTCTCTTCTTGGGCTGGTAGGTCTGTTTCATAGTCGTTTCCTCCATTTCTATATAGCTATATAATTATAAAATTGCTTTGACATTATAAATAAAACGCGCGCGCCTGTCAAGCGTTTAAGCCCATTTGCAAAAATAATGGCGCCCCCGAACGTCTCGAGCGCGCCGTTTTTTGTCGAATTTGAAAGTAGGATCACTCCTGTGCTTCCTCTCCCTCCGCGGGAACCTCCGCTTGGGCCTCTTCTGCCGCGGCGGCTTCGAGCGCGGCCTTTTTCTTCTTGCCGCCCCAATCGCGCATGATGAAGAACTTGTTGCCGAGGAAGTTGATGATGAGCGCCGCTATGCCAGCGACCGCTTGTCCCGTCAGGTTGAACAACAAGCCGAGGAAGTCGTTTGCGTCCGGCTTTGCGTCCCAACACGCCTTTGTGATGAGGCCGCCGAGATACACTTGCATCAAGATGATAAGCACCGCCATGATCGCGTACATCACTGCGCGCAGCGCCACATAGTCCGTGGAGTTGAAGGTCTTTTTGCGGTTGAGCACAAAGGTCAGCACCTGCCCCACGACGGATCCGACGAGGAAGCCGATAAATTCCGCAATGGTGTCGTATTTGAAGATGAACCAATCGAAGTCCTTTGTCAACGGGCCGACAAGCCTCAACCCCGCGGACAGCGCGTAGGTGAGGATAAGCTGAGTCGCGCCGCAGATCATGCTGAACAGGAAAAACAGCACCATCTGCCTTATGTCCTCGTGCGCGTTCAGATAGTCGATTATCTTGCGCAGGAAGGCGGGCATCTTCCTCTTTTTCTTCCCCTCTTCGGGGACGGCTTCTTCCGACCCTTCCTCCGCTTCGGCTTCTGCCGCGGCCTCGGGTTGTTCCGCCGTTTCTCCCGTCGCCGCTACGGCTTCCGCCTCGGGCTGTTCGGCTGTCGCCTCGACCGCCTCGGGCTCCGTGACGTTTTGCTGTTCGATATCCCCTTTGATGTCGTCCATAACTTTCTCCCGCGTCTGCTTTTCGGACAGGTTTCCCGCCGACTGTTATATTATGATATATTCTTCCGCCTTTGTCAAGTTTTTGTCTTACGCCGAGGAGCGCAAATCGTTGCCCTTTTCGCTCGGATATGCTAAAATCAAATCATGTTGGAATTGTTGGCGCCTGTCGGGGATATCGCAAGTTTGAACGCCGCCGTCGCATGCGGCGCGGACGCCGTATACCTCGGGCTCGAAGGCTTCAACGCCCGCATGAAGGCGGACAACTTCAATTCCTCGGACATTGCAAAGCACATAAAACGAGCGCATTTTTTCGGCGTAAAAGTTTACGTCACAGTCAACACGATTTTGCAAAATCAAGAGTTTAAGCCCTTGCTTGATATGGTTAAAGCGGCTGTTTTGGCAAAAGCGGACGCTTTTATCGTGCAAGACGTCGGCGTCGCGCTTGTGCTTAAAAAGGCGTTTCCGAACATACGTTTGCACGCAAGCACTCAACTGGGAGTCCACAACGCGGAGGGCGCGAAGATGGCGGAAAAGTTGGGCTTTTGCCGCGTCGTGCTCTCGCGCGAAACCACACTCGAGGACATAAAACAGATCAGGGCAAACTGCTCGTTGGAGCTTGAATTTTTTGTGCACGGCGCGCTTTGCGTGGCGTTCAGCGGCAACTGCTATCTCAGCGCGGCGGAGTGCGGAGCGTCGGGCAATCGCGGATTGTGCAGGCAACTTTGCAGGCGCACATACGTCGCCGAGCTTGGCGAAAAGACGCAGACGGGCGCGCTGTTGTCCGCGCGGGATCTGTGCTTGGCAAACTCCCTCAAGGACCTCGCGGAGGCGGGGGTCACGTCCTTCAAGATCGAGGGCAGAATGAGACGGGAGGGATACGTCGCGCAGACAGTCTCGACCTATCGGCGCATGCTGGACAGCCTGATCGCGGACGGAAAAGCCGAGCTGTCCCCCGCCGAGGAGAGGGGCTTGGCGCTCGCATTCAATCGCGGCGAGTTTCTGACCCGCGCATATCTTGACGGAGACGTCCCAATGGCAATCGAAAAGAGGTTTTCCGCGCACATCGGCGTGCCCATTGGAAAAGTGACGGACGTGTCCCCCTTCAAAAAAGAGCTGTTTTGCGTGCGGATCGCAAGCGATCGCCCTCTGCGCTACGGGGACGGATTGAAGTTTTTCGACGGCGAGCGCGAAGCGGCAAGTTTGGGCATGGGCGCGCCCAAAGAGGTCAAAAAAGGAATATACGAGATCGTCACAGCCGTCCGCGTCGAAAAAGGTTGGAGCGTACACCTCATCTACGACTGCAAGCGCGAGGCGGACTTGTTGGGCGCAAAAAGATACGTGCCCATCAAATTGAAACTTTCGGCGAAGGCGGGCGAACTTCCCACGCTGGAAGCGGAGTGCACAAACCGCGACGGACGGCTTATCTTTGCAAAAGCGGTCGGAGAAAAACCGCTCGAATTCGCGCAGACCTCTCCCCTCTCGGAAGAGTCTCTCGCCGCGCAGATATGCAAGACCGCGGACAGCGGCTTCCGCGTGGTTGCGTACGAGATAAACACGGACAGGGCTTTCGCCCCCAAATCCGAGATAAACGCCTTGCGCCGCTCCTTGTTTGAAAAGCTCTCCGAACTCGTTGTCGAGGCAAACTCTCCCGCCCCCGTCAGCGTGGACGAGGACATGATATCCCGCGTTTGCAACGCAAACTTCCCTCCGTCCGCCCCGCCCGTCGCGAGGCTGAACGTTGTGCGCGAAGCGGCGGACTTCAAGCATGGCGCGCTGAACGTCCTCTGCCCCGAGGGCTATACGCCAATCGGTGTGAAAAAGCTGTTGCCCGCTTCGGGATCGGACGATTTCGCGTTGCGCCTGCCCGTCATCTGCAACGGCAAAGATATGCGCGATCTCAACAAATTGCTTGAGGCGCTTCCAAACATAAAGACCCTTGTCAGCGAAAACCTGTACGGCTTGTGCTTTGCCGAAAAAGGTTACGCCGTGATCGCGGGTGCGGGGCACAACGTTTCAAACGATTTCGCCGCGCTTGCGATATCCTCGCTCGGGGCAAAAGCGGTCCTTCCGTCCTTGGAATATCCGAACGGACTGTCCGCTCGGCTTGACGGGCCTTCCTCTCTCCTTTCGGCGGAGAGTTCCGCCCCCGAAACAAGCGGATTGCCCGTGCTGTCCTGCGCGCCCGAGATCCCGCTTATGACCCTCGCCCACTGCCCCTACAAGACCCTCTTTGACAACGAATGTTCAAATTGCTCCTACAAGGCGGGGCTTACCCTAAGCAGACAAGGGAGGACGTATGCCGTGCGCCGCGTCCGCCTCTCCCGCTGTTATTTCGAGCTTTATCCCTCGCCCTCCACAGCGCACAACGACCATTCAGCCCCGCACGCGCCCTCCAATTCTCGCTCTACCTGAAAACCACCCTCTTCAACTCTGCATACCTCTTCGGCTTTGCACGACTCTTCATCTTCTCACGCAATCTCATCTTTGTACTCCTCTTCTTCGCGCGATACCTCGACCTCACATACTTCATCTACTTCGCGCAATAATCGCTCCCGCACTCTTTCGACTTCACATGCGACCTCGCCCACCGCTCCTACCGCCCGCCCTACTTCACCCCTCGCGCACCGCGCCATCATCGGCAAATGTCATAACCCTCTTCATTCAACCACCAAACCGTGCTTCATCTCTTCATCGTTCGACAACAGTGGTTTGGGTATAGTAAAACAAAAAAAGTCGGGGCACTCCGACTTCTTTGTAGAAACATTGTTTTCATATTCTGTCGCTATACGGCAATGATTTCATGTAATTTTCCATCCATTCCCAATCGGGGACATATCCTTCGTCGGAAAATTCACACGTCTCATCTATAATCGCCTCATCGTCGCGACGTTTAACAGGCAATTTGATTGTGAAATCTTTTCTGAAATGCGCATTGAGCTCTCGACCAAAGGCTTGATATTTTATCTTGCACTCTTTTTGTATAAGCGTGATCAAGAACAGTTTGGTATGATCCGACAATTGCACTTTTTCTTGCAACACACCTACGTTTTGGGCTGTATAAAACGGATATTTTTGCAAAAAACATGACCCTAAACTTCCGCCGAGAGCCAGCGTTATTGCGCCTGAAGGGAAAGGCTCTCTTCCATCTATTTCATCCACAAACCCGGCGACCCCGTTGTTGCTGCCTTCTCGCCCAATATAATTGTATTTTGGATCATTGTTGGTCGTTGAAATTGCGTCGATGCCGTTGCCCATGCTTACCTTAAATATACGATGAAGGAAAAACTCCTTCCATTTGTCGGTTTCAAAAGGTCTTGGCTCAACCTCGGCAATTTTGGTGGCGATAGGTTTGTGATGCAAGGATCTTATGTATTGTTCCATAAACTCCCAATCGGGGACGTGTCCGTCTTCGGAATAAGTTTTTGTCTCATCTATGAGCGGAGCGCCTGTTTCATCATGTTTTATCGGGAGTTTGATTTTGGATCTGACCATTCTTTCCGGTCTCCATTTGCGGCCATATCCCCAACGATATCTATCGTGCATGATCACAGTGGCGACAAACAAGCCCGTATATCGGTTGAATTCGCCATTTTTTAAGTATAAAGGATTGACGCTATGACTGCAGGTGAAAGGATCCTCTTGATAATAGGCATACCCTACCGAGCCGTCGTTTGTTACGCATACGGCATGCCCGGGAAATATTTTTTTGTCCAACGGATCGTTGGGGAGATCGCCTGTTTTGGAAGCGTTTTCTATCTCTTCGACCAAATATTTCTCCGTAACTCCGTTGTTGTGATCGGTAGCGCCTATAAAATTGATATCTCCCATACCGGAAGGTTCGGGTTTTTTGTTATAAAAACCCTTCCTTATGTCAAACAATTTGACAAAATCAAAATATTTCCATTGCAGTATATCAAGATTCATAAATAGTCCCTTCCCTTACCAAAAATGAAAGATAATCATTGATAGTCTTTTGGAAGTCATCTGCCGACAAGGTGCTGTAATCAGTTTCCATGTATGCTTCGGCAAGCCACTCGTCTTGCCATGTCACCTTATGCATAACAGACAACCCGGGAACAACCCTTCTGTTGCGATACAAATCCAACCACAATTCTTCTGTTTTCAACCAAAGACTATTGCCGTCGGTATCCGTTCTTTCGACACGTCCAAGTCCTTTACGTTTGACGAATTTGTCATCTTTGAAATAACCGAAGAAAGTTTCTCTATTTGCTCTTTCATGTTTTTGAGACAAATCAAAAATCATACAACAAGCTACAGCCGACGCGCCGGGATAAAACATTTCGTTTGGCAACGAAAATACTGCATCAAGAGTGTAGCTGTCCAGCATTTTTTTCTTATATTCTTTTATTTCAGAGCTGTTTCCTATAGCTGCTTGCATCGGAAGCAAAACCGCCATTTTGCAAGGCTTTGAAACATGACGGGCAATAAACTCGACAAAGTGTAGCCCTTTGGAGGGATCTTCTTTTTGGTTGGGACTCCATGTCTTTGTAAACTGAGGGTCGCAACACTTTTTTGTGGCGTTGTACGGAGGATTCATCAAAACAATGTTTATACCATTGTCTGTGATCCACTGCCCTTTGTCGAACATCGAGGCATGTATCACATTGGAATTGCCGTCGCCGTGTATCAGCATGTTGGTCGAAGCAAGGCCAAAGGCTCCATCCTCATATTCGATTCCGAATATCTGTTCCTTTTTTACAGTGTCTCGTTCCTCTTCTGTTTCACAATCGTCCATGGCATCTGTCATAGCTCGCACAAGAAAAGAGCCGCTCCCACAACACGGATCGAGCACACGCGAGTTTTTGTTTACCCCAACCGCTTTGCTCATAAAATCACAGATATGATCGGGCGTAAAGGCCTGATTCCTGTCCGACTTTCCGACATATTTGTTGAAGGTTGTGAAAAACAGATTCAACAGATCTTGTCCCGCAGTGCTTTTGTCGTTGATGTATGGAACAACATTGCAGTCAATATAACTCAAAATATCCTTTAGCTCTGCATATGTAAGATTTTCGATATCTTGATCTCCAAGCACTTTCTTATTCAAAATCGTCAATTTGCTCGCCTTGTTTGAATTGACGTCCCCACTTTGAGTCAACAATGCCTCGAGAATGCTTTTTATGCTGTTCAAAACAACTTTTGCGGGCGAAATTTCTTGCCCCGTAGTCGGATCTAATGTCGCGTTCACATTTTTATATACAAGCCCATTTTTGAGCGCGAGCAAACAGGTGCCGACAAACTGACTGCGCAGTTTCTCGTTTATACCGTCTGAATGGAGCTTTTCATTTAATTGTTTAATTGAGTCAACAATTTTTATTTTATCATTAACTCTTCCAAAATACATATATTCGTATTCTTCAAAGGTGCGCAAGGTGGTTTCTGTGGTTATTTTGTGTTCGTCATCAATTATCACAGACTGACCATACCAAACCCAGATATCGTCGCCCTCTGTTTCAGCTAGAATTGCAACGATTTTTTTGTCGGAATACGCTTTTTCAAACCTCACATAGTCTTGAAGCTGTCCTTGAATTTTAATTTTGTCCCATCTGCTAAATTTGTTTTTACATTCTACGAGAATAACCAGACGGTCGTTTTCAAACCGTATATCGAGATATTGATGTTGCCCACCGGAGGTTGCTTTTTGATAATCTCTAATATCTTTGCCAACGGATTTTAATGCTTTAACATAACTGAATTCCCCCGTTTCAATATTGCCCACATGGTATTTATCTCCTATTTTGTTTATTATATCGTACCTGTTCATTATTTCCTCCGGCAAAACAAAGATTTTGTTTATTATATCATATTATTTTAACGGATTTCAATATCATTTGTGTCTTTTGTATCTTATGAAAAAACTTTTTGCAAATTTTACCAAAAACGCGCAACTCTTATTTAGGTTGATCGAAGCAAATCCGACCACGCGCCTTTTTTGCTTTCCACAGTGTTGAGCAAATCGGCGTTTTCGTCCGCGGGTCCCGAGGATATTTAGCGCCATTATGCGTTTGAGCGGTTGCCAAAATCCACGCGCGGGTTTATAATGTATTCAAAATTTACGCTTTGATTGGAGTGAATATGGCAAAGCACGGCAGCGATAAGCAATTTGTCAAGGAAATCGCGGACATGAACGCGGATTTTCCGCAGTGGTACACAGACGTGGTGCTGAAAACTCAGCTTGTGGATTACGGCCCCGTGAAGGGCACCATGGTGATCCGCCCCTACGGCTATGAGATATGGGAGAGGATACAGGACGAGCTGGACAAGCGCTTTAAGGCGACGGGACACCGCAACGCCTATTTCCCCATGCTGATACCCTACAGCTTTTTGGTCAAAGAGTCCGAGCACGTGGAGGGCTTTGCGCCCGAGGTCGCGCTGGTCACTCACGTCGGGGACACACCGCTTGAAGAGAAGTTGGTCGTCCGCCCCACGTCCGAAACCATCATCTGCTCCATGTACGCGAAGTGGGTGCAGAGCTATCGCGATCTGCCCGTGCTGATCAATCAGTGGGCAAACGTCGTCCGCTGGGAAAAGACCACGCGTCCGTTTTTGCGCACAAGCGAGTTTTTGTGGCAAGAGGGACATACCCTGCACGCGACAGAGGAAGAGGCGAAAGAGGAGACCCTGCGCATGTTGGAAGTGTATCGCGAGTTTATGCAAAACGTCCTCGCGATCGACGTGCTGACGGGAGTGAAATCCGAAAAGGAAAAGTTTGCGGGCGCCGTTGAAACCTACGCCATGGAAGCCATGATGCTGGACGGCAAATCCCTGCAAGCGGGCACTTCGCACTATCTGGGCAAAAACTTCGCCTCGGCGTTTGAGATCAAATATCTCGACAGCGACGGACAACTCAAAAACCCCTATCAGACGAGCTGGGGAGTGTCCACAAGGCTGATAGGCGCGCTCATTATGGCGCACGGCGATCAGCGCGGGCTGAAACTGCCGCCGAGGGTCGCGCCCATCCAAGTGGTGATCGTCCCCGTCGCCGTGCACAAGGAAGGCGTGCTTGAAAAGGCGCAAGAGGTCTCGGATATGCTGAAAGCCGCGGGAGTGCGCGTGGAACTCGACGTCCGCGATCAGTCCGTGGGTTGGAAGTACAACGAGTGGGAGATGAAGGGCGTGCCTCTCCGCCTCGAGATCGGGCCTCGTGACATCGAAAACGGCCACGTCGCCGCAGTCCGCCGCGACACGCACGAAAAGCTGTTCGTCTCCTTCGAAGCCCTCGAAAAGGAGATCCCCGCTCTGCTTGACGCCATCCACGACAACATGTTTGCAATGTCGCATGAGTTTTTGCACTCGCATATCAAGGTCTGCAAGGACATGGACGAAATGAAGGAAGCGCTTGACGACCACTGCTTCGTCAAGGCGATGTGGTGCGGTTGCCGCGAATGTGAGGACAAGATAAAGGCCTCTCTCGCCGCGACGTCCCGCGTCATGCCATTTGACCAAACCCCCGTGGGAGACGCTTGCGTGTGCTGTGGCAAAGAGGCGAACAAGGTCATCTACTTCGCAAAGAGCTATTGATTTTTGCGGCGCAAAACTTTGCATAAAGAAAGCCCCCTGCGTTCCCGAAAGGGGCTTTTTTGTTTTATGTTGTAAACGTTTGTGTAAAATCGCATATCTGCGCAAAAGAAAGGTTTATTGCGCTGTTTTGCGATGATAAACCCGCGATTTTGCAAACGACGCGGGTCAATCGTTGTCGAGCGGAGCGCCGAGCTGTCTTGCGACGTTGAGCATGATCGCGCACTCTATGCGCTTTTTGAACAGCTCGCATTGAGAGGCGCACGTGCCGTTTATGTCCCCTGTAGCGTGATAGGAATTTGCCGCGCACCCCCCCGAACAATAGAGGCGCGCCCAACAATCCTCGCACTCCTTGCGGGAATAGGCGTTGAGCTTTTTGAAGCCCTCGCGGATGTCCTCGCGCGTGACGCCGTGCTCCAAGTCTCCCATCAGGAAGTCCTTGTTGCCCACAAATTGGTGGCAGGGGTACAGCTCGCCCGTTGGGGTCACCGCAAGATACTCCGTCCCGCTTCCGCACCCCGAAACGCGTTTGTAGACGCACGGGCCGTGCTCGAGGTCGAGCATATAGTGATAAAACGTGAAAGGCTTCCCCTCCTTTTCCGCTTCAAGCATCATGAAGGCAAGCTTTTCGTACTGTTCGAGGACGATCTGCTTGTCCCGCTCGGTCAGCGCGTAGGGGTCGGAGGGAGGACACACGACAGGCTCCATGCTCAACTCGGAAAAGCCAAGATCCAGCATCGTTTGAATGTCGTTTGTGAAGTCGGGATTGAAGTGCGTGAACGTGCCGCGGATATAGTAATGCTCCCCCCCTCTCGCCTCGACCAGCTTTTTGAATTTGGGTACGATGACGTCGAAGCTGCCCACGCCGCCCACGGTCTTTCTGAACCTGTCGTTGACCTCTTTTCTGCCGTCAAGAGAGAGCACAACGTTGTCCATCTCGCGGTTTGCGAAGTCGATCACCTCGTCGTCTATCAACATTCCGTTTGTGGTGAGAGTGAAGCGGAAGCGTTTCCCGCACTCCTTTTCCCTCTCGCGCGCGTACGCCACAAGGCGTTTTACGACTTCGAAATTCATCAGAGGCTCGCCGCCGAAGAAGTCTACTTCGAGGTTGTGTCTGCCCGCGCTTTGCTCGATCAAAAAATCGAGCGCGCGCTTGCCCGTTTCAAAGGACATGAGCGCTCTTTCGCCGTGATACTTCCCCTGCGCCGCAAAGCAATATTCGCAATTCAGATTGCAGGTGTGCGCCACGTGCAAACACAGCGCTTTTATGCTTGGTTTGCGTTTTGCAAGCGCCTGAATATCGGGTTTGAATTTGTCCTCGGCAAACAGTTTGCCCTGCCTTTTCAACTCCTCGATGTCGTCGAGGCAGTCGTACGCGTCCTGCCTTGTCAGCCCCGAAAACTTGGCGAGAACGCTGCCGACCAGCTCCTCTCTGCCCATGTTTTCGTAGTTTTTGATAAGTTCAAACGCAACTTTGTCAACGCAATGGACGCTGTTTGACGCGCGATCAAGCGCGATGTTGTATCCCCCGAGTGTATAACAATGGACCATAGCTCAAAAAATCAAGCGGAAAAACGCCGCTTACGAAAAACGCCTAGCCGCGCTAGGCGATGTGTCCCGTCAATCGTACGTGCGGATCACTTTGCCGCTTTTTCGCACTTCTGATTGGCGACGCCGCAGGAAGTCTTGCATGCGGATTGGCAGGAAGTTTGACATTCGCCGCAACCGCTTGTGCTCTTGTCGGCGTTAAGATCGCGTGTTTTCAATGTGACAATCCTTTTCATAATTACGCTCCTCTATGTTGATGACAACATTATATACTCACATATCGCCCTTGTCAAGCGTATTGGGCGTTTGCGACAGCACTCTTATGTTCTCGGACCGCCTTGTTCCGCCGACATGGCAGCCCGCCGCCTTCAAAGTCAGCGCGTAGTCCACCGCCTCTTTTGAAAATATCTCTCCCTTCGCGACGATCGGGCACCCCGGGGGATACGCCCAAACGTTTTCCGCGCACACTCGCCCCTCGGCCTCGGCAAGAGGGATTTCCTCTCCGTCCATTCCGTCCGCTTCGTACGCAAAATACGCGCGTTGCGGGACGGGCGGGCGAGGCGGAACCATCGCTTGACGGTCTTTCAACCCGCCGTCTATCTCCTCCGCAACTTCCGCAAGCCTTGTGAGGCTGTGCCTGTCGTCCCCCGCGGCGGAGAGCGCGATGGCGTACTTCGCGCTTGTCATTTCAAGCTCGACGCGCTTCGATTTCATCATATCCGCAAACGCCTCGCCGCTGAGGTCTGTGCTTGTCAGATCAAAGACGAAGCGAGTGGGGTCCGTTGCAAAAACGCCTTCGCCGTCAAACAGCCGTATGTGTTTCAGGTTTGCGAGCCGTCGCCTTGCCTCGAGCGCGGCTTGCGCCCACTCAGACAGCCCCTCCGAGCTTGTTTGGCGTATGCATCCGTCAATAGAGGAAAACAGAATGTAGGACGGCGACGTCGTTTGAAACATGGCGAGGCTTTCGTCCAGCCTACCCACGTCCACGCGATCCGAGCATACGTGCATGATCGCGGTCTGCGTAAGGCTTGCAAGGGTCTTGTGCAAGCTGTTGACCACTATGTCCGCGCCCAACGCGCGCGCGCTCTGCGGGAAGCGGGGGTCCAGCCCAAGATGAGAGCCGTGCGCCTCGTCCACAAGCAACAGGACGTCTTTTTTTCTGCAAACTTCCGCGATAGAAGCTATGTCGCTGATCACGCCCTCGTAAGTTGGGCTGACGAGGACGACGAGCCTTATGCTTTTGTCGCGGTCGAGCGCCTCTTCCACCTGCTTCGGGGACAGCGAGCCGTAAAAGCCCTGCCGTAAAAATTCGGGATAGACGTAGGTCGGGCGCAAGCGATTGATCTCAAGCGCGTTGTAGACGCTCTTGTGGTTGTTTCTTGCCACAAGCACGGCGTCTCCCTCTCTTGCGAGAGTGCGGATGGCGACGAGGTTGCCCATAGTGCTTCCCCCGACCAAAAGACGGGAACACTTGACTTTGAACAGCGCCTGCGCGCGCTCCTCCGCATCCTTCAAGATCCCGCTTGGGCAATAGGGGTCGTCAAACTCCCCCATATCCGTAAAGTCCACGGTTTGAAGCCCCATGAGGTGGGTAAATCTCGGGTCGCGCTTGTGCCCCGGCATATGAAAAGGGAGATATCCCTCCTCCGAATGTCTCCTGAGCGTTTGCTCGACCGAGCCGTTGCGATCTCTGTCCTCTTCCCTCTTCTTCATTTTTCCGAAAAACTCAACTTTCGGGACTGTCCGTCAGGACTCCCTTGAAAAAATCGCACATGGCGGAGTTTGCCGCCATTGACTCTTCCCAATCCCAATACAACACGTTGAAAACGTGCTCTAGCTCGTGCCCTTCGACCATGGGCTGTTCGAGCAGGAACAGCTCCGCCTTTGTCCCCTGCGCGATCAGCGCTTCGTACGCCGCGACGCTCGACTTTTTGAGCATGTCCGCGTACGAGGATACGACAAAGCAGGGGCAGACGTCCTTTTGCAGGATCTTTGTGAACGAGCACAGCTCCGCGACGCCGTTTTTGAGATAGCCTTTGCCCAAAATGGGATTGAAGTAGAACTTCATCATCCACTTCGGCAACGAAAACATGTCCAGAGGATCCGCCGCGGGGCATATCAAGCCCGCGGCTTTGACGTCCGCCTCGGGCTGTACGTCGAAGCGACGGCGCAAATCCTCTGACTTTGCGATGTTGATCGCAAGCCCGACAAGATGTCCGCCCGCACTGTCCCCGACGAGGAAAAACTTGTCCATGTCCAGCCCGAACTCCTCCGCGTGGCTCTTCAAAAAGCTCATGGCGCGGAACACGTCCTTGACCTGCGCAAACACGTCCGCCTCGGGGGCGAGGATATAGCTCATGTCCGCGACCGCGAAGCCGTAACCCACAAGAGAGCGGCAAAAATACTCGTTGAGCTCCTTGTCGCCGTAATACCAGCCGCCGCCGTGGACGTCGAGTATGACGGGCAAAAGCCCCTTTTGTCCCTTGGGGCGGTAAATGTTGAGGGTGTGCATGGGACGCCCGTCCCCCGCATAGTCAATGTCAAGCAGGGCGTCGTCGAAGTCGGGCGCGGATTGCGCCGCTTTGCGTTTGGCGTCCTTTTTCTCCACGTTTTTCCAAAACGCCTTGACAAGCAAATTTGTCCTCATATCTCCCCCTCAGCCCTTTATGACAAAGGACAGCTCGTGCAACTTCTCGGGCAAGATCTTGTATCTCTTCTTTGTGCAGGCAAGCGCGGGAATGTCGCCGCCGACCCCGCGTTGCGCGCCGTCCACACACACTTCTATCGTGCCTCCGTGTTTGAGCTCGTGCGCGTGAGTCGCCGCCTCGAGCGCCTCTTGCGTGTAGTCGTGCACGCTGAACTCGAAGGGCTTGTCAAGCGCCTCGAAGCGTATGCCCTTTTCGCCGCCCACTTGCAGATAGCGCGCGTCCGTATGGTTGCCGTTTTCCTGCGGGACGAGATAGTCGTGCTCGAAGTCCGAGATCTTTCCGCTGTAGACCCCCAGCTTTGCCGCGCTCTTGCGGTCGCAATAGTTTTCATGCGGGCCTCTGCCGAAAAACTCCACTTCGTCCTGCGCCTTAAGCTCCGCTCTGAAGCCGTAGCGCGGCAGGCTGAACCAATGGTTTCTGACCTTCATGTACACGCGCAAGCCCTCTTCGCCCATCTCGTACGAGGTGTGCAAACCGCCAAGCTGAGGCACGCACGACCAGTCTATCTCCACGCTCTTTTCGGTGCAGACCATGTTGGATTTGACCAATCTGTCCGCACAGCTCTTGAAGAAACGCTTGCCGAGAAGCCTTTGCGCGATGGAGGGGAGTTGTGGGGATATGTCGTTGTCTATCTGCGCGCGCCAGAAGTTGGGACGCATGGGCGCGGCGAGCTTTTCCTCACCGTCGATTTGAAGGG
Organism: uncultured Clostridia bacterium; assembly: GCA_947625145.1. GTDB lineage: Bacteria > Bacillota > Clostridia > Christensenellales > CAG-917 > CAG-475. Next base: position 59,381 of record CANQNC010000001.1, on the reverse strand, counting down.
AGACGATATAGCCGCTGTTGCGGTTGACCTCCGCCCTGACTCCGCCGTACTCGAGGATGATCTTGCCGTCCTCTTGAAACACAGTCTTGCCCTGCGCCTTGACAAATTGCCGCGCGACGTATTGCGAAAGCTCAAGCTGTTCCTCCGCGATCGCGTCTCCCGCCTTGAACACGTCGAAGTCCTTGACGACCACAGCGTAGCAGTTCAACAGCTGTTCGCCCTCCCCCATCTGCGCCTTGATGTCGTGAGGCAGGGGAAGGACCGCGCTGTCATAGGGCGCGCAAGCGGGCATGGGCTGTTCCACGCGCTTTATGACCTTGCCGTCCGAAACGAGTTCCAACCTCAACGCAAACTCGTCGAGGTTTGTGAACATAAAGTCGTTTGTCAATTTTATTCCGTCCGAAACAAGCTCGAAGCGCACTTGCTGATAGACCTTCTTCACCTCGAAAAACGCGGGGTTGGGCGACCTGTCCGCGCGCAATATGCCGTTGAAAGCGAACGTGCCGTCGTTGGGCTGATCCCCCCAATCGCCGCCGTAGGTGTACTCCACCGTGCCGTCGGGCTGAACGCGCTTTATGCTTTGATCCGCAAAGTCCCAGATATATCCGCCGCACAGCCTGTCGTGCGCCTTGAAATGCTTCCAATAGTCCTCGAAGTTGCCGAGGCTGTTGCCCATGCAATGCGCGTACTCGCACTGAATGTACGGCTTGTCCCTGTACTGCCTAGGTGTGACGAGATAGCCAAGCGGCGCCCAAACGGTCGCAAGGTTGTGGACGTGGCATTTGTTGTTGGCGACCTCTTCCATCTTCTCCTCGCGCATGTACATTTCGCTCATGATGTCGGACACCTTGATATGCGCGTCGGGCTCGTAGTGTATGGGCCTTGTCTTGTCAAGCTCAAGCGCCGCCTTTTTCATCTGCACAAAGGCGTTGCCCTTGCCCCCGCTCTCGTTGCCGAGAGACCAGAACAGTATGCACGCGTGGTTGCGATATGTGGACACCATGTTGCGCATGCGCGCGCACCCCTGCTCCGTCCAGCGCTTATTCGAGCGCGGGATACGCATGCCGAGGCCGTGAGTTTCGAAGTTGTTTTCGCACATGACCATAATGCCGTACTTGTCGCATAGATAGTAGAAAGCTCTGCTGTTGGGATAGTGGCATGTGCGGACGCTGTTGACGTTGTTGCGCTTGAGCAACAAGAGGTCGCGCTCGGTGTACTCCTCGGGGACGGCGTGCCCGAAATCAGGATGGAATTCGTGCCTGTTGACGCCCCTGATCTTCAACTTCTTGCCGTTGAGCGCGATATACGGCTCCTTGCCGTCCTTCATGGGGACGATCTTGACTTCTCTGAACCCGAAGGCAAGCTCCCGCCTGTCGAGGAAGCGCGAGTTTGCGCCCTTTTTTGCGGTCAGCGTCACGCGCAGTTTGTAAAGATAGGGGTCCTCCGCGCTCCAAAGACGAGGATTTCCCACCTTTTCGACGAGTTTTGCGGGGAGTATCTCTCCCTCGTCCAAGCCGAGCAACAAAAATTGCGCGCTCTTGACAAGCTGTCCTTCCGCGTCGAAAAGTTCCGCGGTCACCTCCACATCCTCGCCCTCGGGATCGTCGTCCGCGTCGTCGCGAGTGACGGACGCGTCTATGGTCAGGGTCGCCTCGGAAAAATCCTCGTTGAAGTCCGCGTGCGCGTAGATGTCCGCAACGTACACGGGAGGCAGGAAGATCAAGGTCACGTCCCTGAAAATGCCCGAAATCCTCCACATGTCCTGATCTTCGAGATAGCTGCCCGTGCAATAGCGATACACCACGATCTTGACCTCGTTTTCGCCCTCGACGACATATGGAGTGATGTCGTATTCCTGATAGTCGAAAGTGTCCTCGCTGTAACCCACAAATTTTCCGTTTATGTACAACTCGGCGCAACTGTTTGCGCAGAAGTTGATATGCACGCTGCCCTCCGTCTTTTCAAGCTCGAACTTGCGCATGTAGACGCCGCAAGGGTTTTCCTCTTCGTCGATATGCGGCTTTTTGAACCTCGAAGTGGAGATGGGTTTGGGATATTTGAGGTTTGCGTAGATGGGCTTGCCGTAGCCTTTGAGTTGCCAATTCGAGGGGACGGGAATGGTATCCCAACTTTCGGGATTCAGATCCAAAAGCGTCGAGGACACAAAATATTTGAAGTTCCAATCCCCGTTCAGAAGCCGAGTCCGAACTTTTCCGTCCTCTCCTATCGGGAAGCCCGCGCCGTGTTTGCGCTGTACGTTGACCTGATACACGTTCGGATCGTTGAAAAACTTATCGCTCATTTCTTTCACCTTTTTGTCGTCAAACGACAGTTTGCTTTTTGCGCGGTTATCGCGCTATCGCGGGTTTAAACCGCGGTTTTGTCTGTTCAAACCATTGTTTTTGCAAAAACATCATTCCTCGGGCACGTACATGATCCGGCGGCAGTTGGGGCACTCCGCCATGTCTCCCGGGTTTTTCAACCTTGCGCGAATGTTGTTTGCCACTTCCATTCTGCATCCTCCGCAGTTGCTCTGCTTGACGTCGTAGGGCACGACCGCGGGCATCTTCCTCGCCGCCCTAAGCGCCTCGTACGCGGCAAGCAATTTTTCGGGGATCTTTGTCGCAAGCTCCTTGAGCTGTCTTTGTATCTCCTCAGCGCGCGGGGCAAGCTCCTCCCTCTTTGCGTCGTACGCCGCCTTCGCGCTGCGCTGTGCGGCGACCGCGCTCTTGCCTTGGTTGAACGTCTTTGAATAGCTGTCTTTCAGCCTATCCAACTTTCCGCCCAACGCTTGCAGCGCCTTTTCAAGCGCGTTCATCTGTTCGGATATCGCGCCGACAAGTTTCAGATAGTGCTCCGCCTCGGCGGGGTCCTGCACCTCGTCGAGTATGCCGTCGAAGCCGTCCAGCTCCTCTTTCAACTCGTCCAACTTGCTCTTGATCGCGTTGTACTCGCCAAACAGCTCGTTCGCCTCGCGGTTGAGCTTGCTTATGGTCTCTTCCGCCGCCTTGACCTGCGCCGTCGCCTGCAAAAAGCGTTGCCTTTCCGGGCTTTTTGCAAGCTGATTTTCAAGAGCCAAAAGCTCTTGGTCTATCCTTTGGTATTCCAAAATTTCCTTGATAGCCATTGTCAGATCCTCCAAAACGGGCAGCTCTGCGCCGCCTTGATTATTTTCAACCCCGTCCCCGCCAACGCGTCGGGCAGGATATCCTGCATGATGATTTCGCTGTGGTAGTGGGAAAATTCCACAAGCATCAGCCCTCTTTCGAGCGCGTCCAGATATTGATGATGCTTCAGCTCCCCCGTGATGAGGCAATCCGCGACTTCCGCCGCCCTGTCGAAGGCGCAACCGCCGCTGCCCGTCACAAGGTACGCCTTGCGCACCGTCGCCTCGGGGTCCCCCACAAAGCGCACCGAGCGGTCGCCGATCTCCTCCGCGACGTCCTCAGCCAGCTTCTTCAGAGTGCGATCCGCGCGGAAAACGACCCCGAATTCATCCCTTTCGGGCGTCCCGCCCAGCCGAGCGGCGAGGGTCATATTCAATCCCTTTGGCGCCATGTCGAGGTTTGTATGCATAGAGTACACCGCTATCCCGCGCTTGATGAGCGTGGCGATGACGTTCCCTTTGCCGTCCTTTTCGCCCGTCAGCACGCGCGCGAGAGGGTCCCATATGAAGGGATGATGCGTGACGATCAGCTGTGCGCCGCCGTCTATCGCGTCTTTCAAAACTGACGGCGTGAGATCGAGCGCAACGCAGACAGTATCGCATTCCGCGTCGCGGTCCCCGACCATCATTCCTATCCTGTCTCCTTCCATGGCGAGTTCGACGGGGGCGAACTCCTCCAAAAGCTCTGTGATTTGCGCTATTTTCATATCATTCTTCCCCTTTTGCGGTTTCGGATCTTGCCTCGACCTCGTCGAGCGCGGCGGACAGCAAGCCTACGCGAGCGACAAGCTCCCCGTCCGAGGGACGAAGGACAAGCAGTTTGCGCTTGAACTCCAACTCCTCTCTTATGCCCTCTATCGCCAACGGGTCGTCCCAAAAGAACGCGCCGAAGCACTCGCGGCAAGGGTCGAGGGACATATCCCCCTCCTCCGTCTTGATCACCGAATAGCGTTTGCCGCCGACTTCGATCAATCTGTCGAACACTATCCTGTGCCCGTGCCGCAAAATCTCTCTTCTCACCTTTTCGGGGTGCGTGTTTGGGGAGAGCACATAGTGCGCGAAGCGTTTGCCGTCCCGCCTTGCGCCCTCCAACACGGAGGCTATCACGTCGCCGCCCAGCCCCGCGATGACCACGGTGTCCACCTCGCGGTCGGCAATGGGTTCCAGCCCGTCCCCAAGCCTTGTGGGCATGAGGTCGCTCACTCCGTTTGCAAAAGCGAGCTCGCTTGCTTTTTGCAGGCTTTTTGCGCTGATATCCGTGCAAATGGCGCGCTCAACCCTTTCCGTCCCCACGAGATAATATCCCAACTTCCCGTGATCGCAGCCTATGTCCGCCGCCGCTCTCCCCTCGACGAGAGAGGCGATGAGGGCAAGCCGCGCGTCAAGCCGTATGGGCATCAGTCGAAGTCCCGCAGTTTTTTGATTCTGTTGGGATGGCGAAGTTTTCTGAGCGCTTTCGCCTCGATTTGGCGGATACGCTCTCGCGTGACGTTGAACTCCCGTCCGACTTCCTCGAGGGTGCGCGGATGGCTGTCGTCAAGCCCGTATCTGAGCCTCAGCACCTTTTCCTCGCGCGGAGTGAGCGTGTTGAGCACCTGTATGAGCTGTTCTTTGAGCATATTGCTTTCCGCAACGTCGCTTGGAGACAACGCGGTGTTGTCCTCTATGAAATCCCCCAAATGGCTGTCCTCTTCCTCGCCGATGGGCGTTTCGAGGGAGACGGGGTCCTGCGCGATCTTCTGTATCTCGCGCACTCTCTCCTCGGGACAGCCGAGATATTTGGCGATTTCCTCGGGGGTGGGCTCTCTGCCGTACAGCTGAAGAAGATGCCTTGTCGCGCGCACCTGCTTGTTGATGGTTTCCACCATGTGGACGGGGATGCGTATCGTCCTCGCCTGATCCGCGATCGCCCTTGTGATGGATTGCCTTATCCACCACGTCGCGTACGTGGAAAACTTGAAGCCCTTTGTGTAGTCGAACTTATCCACCGCCTTCATCAAGCCGAGGTTGCCCTCTTGAATGAGGTCCAAAAACTGCATGCCTCTGCCCACATACCTCTTTGCGATGGACACGACGAGGCGAAGGTTTGCCTGACTCAAGATCTTTTTCGCTTCCTCGTCGCCCTGTTCGATGCGCTTTGCAAGCTCTATCTCCTGATCCGCAGTCAACAGAGGCACTCTGCCTATGTCTTTGAGGTATATCTTCACGGAGTCGTCCACGGTGCTGTCTATCATCTTGTCCAACTCCTCGACCGAGCTGTCCGGGGCCTCTTCCAACTTTATGCCCGCGTCGCCGAGCGCTTTGAAAACGACCTCCATGTCCTCGGCGGTGGCGTTGAGATGCTCCAACTTCGCCATGATCTCGTCCTCGGTCACAAAGCCCTTGTCCTTGCACGCGAGAATGATCTTGTCGATCTCCTGCTTCAACAATTGATCCTTGTCCATTTTATTCCTCCTTGGTTTCAGTATTTATCGGATAGAATTTTTGATTTCAGCTTTTTTTGCATTTCCAATATCTCCTGCACCACCATCTTCTTTTCCTCGGGGTCGGTGAGGGACGCGTAGCGCAGTTTCAATTCGTCAAGCCGCCTTGAAATATAGTCGTTGGCAAGCGTGAACAGGCAATCCGTATATATCCTCTTTTCGGTGGCGGCGTCCCCCTCTATGCTTACGCCGAGTATCCGTCCCAGCTCCTTGTCGTCGTCCACATAGCTGTACGCCGTCCCCGCGTTGAATGCCTTCCCTTTTTCAAGCGCGACGTCGAAGATCTTCGCGTGCTGAGAGTACGCAAACCACTCCCGCCTTATCTGCCCCGCGTCGCAATATTCCGCGCCCGCAAGCAACCTGTTCAGCACTATCCTTGCCGCCCGCGTCACTTTGCTTGCCCGCTCGGGCTCCATCTGCCTCTCCTCGGGGCGCACTGTCTCGGGGAGTTCGAGCTGTTCGGGCGAGAGCTTGCTTTTGCTTGCCACCATATCCCTGTACACCGCTCGTTGCGCGGGATCCGAGATGGGCGCGATCACTCGCATCGCAAGTTGCGCGTATTTGGCGCGCCCCGTAAGCGAGCGCAGATCGCACGCGTCCTCGCAAAGTTTCAACTTGTACTCTATCGCGGGGAGCGCCTCGTCCAACTTTTTCAAAAAGCCTTCCTTGCCAACGGCGCGCACCGTCTCGTCGGGATCCATGCCCTCGTCAAGCGTGACCACCTTCACGTCCAATCCCGCCGCAAGCAAAACGTCTAGGTTTTTGACCGTCGCCTTTTGCCCTGCGCCGTCCCCGTCATAGCAGACATACAGCCTTGACGTCATTCTGCCAAGCTCCCGCGCCTGCCCCTCGGTGAGCGCGGTGCCCATGCCCGCGACCGCGTTTGTCACGCCCGTGGCGCCAAGCGCGATGACGTCCATATAGCCCTCCACAAGGATGAGGAAGTCCGAACCCCGCCCCTCTTTTCTGTCCCGCTTGACGTAGTTCAAGCCATACAGCGTCCTGCTTTTGTCAAAAAGCAAGGTGTTTGTGGAGTTTTTGTATTTGGCAACGTCCTTTTCCCCTCTGTATATCCTGCCGCCGAACGCCACGACCTCGCCCATGGAGTTGATGATGGGGACGATGACCCTGCCGCCGAAGCTGTCGGACGGATGGTTTTCGGCGGGGATCATGCCGCACTCAACGAGGTCTTTCAGCGAATAGCCCTTGCGCCGCAGATACGCGGGGAGAGAGTCAAAATCCAAGGACAATCCAAGCCCGTATCTCTTCCACACGTCCTCGCCAAGCCCGCGCGACAAAAGATATTCGCGCGCGGCGCTTCCCCTTTCGGGATGCATGAGGTTTGCGTGATAATACGCGGCGGCGTCTCGCATCAGCTGTTTCAAGACCTCCCGCCTCTCCTTCTTTTTGGCGAAGTCGGGATCCATCTTGACCTCGGGCAGGGGAAGCCCCGCCTTGTCGGCGAGATATTTCACCGCGTCGTAAAAGCTGATGGATTCTATCTCCATGACAAATCTGATCAGATCCCCGCTCGCGCCGCAACCGAAACAGTGATAATAGCCCTCTTGCTGATTTACGCAAAACGAGCCCGTCTTTTCATGATGAAAGGGGCAGTTGCCGAAATATTTCCCCCCTTTTCTGACAAGAGGGACATATGAGGATATGACCTGCACGATATCGCTTTTGTATTTCAGCTCTTCCAAAAACTCGGGCGTGAACCCTTGACTCATACTCCCTCCTTCCGACCTCCGCGAGCCGAGCATGTCCCGACCCCCGCAAGCCGCGTATAAAAACATATTACATTTATATATACGTAAACAAAATCCCCTTTTCCTAAAAAAATTAAAATTTTGTTCACATTTTCCCCATCCCGCGCATAAAATGATCCCTCTTTTTGTGAATTTGAAATGGAAACAACCGAGGTTTGCGGCAAAAACCAACGCCTTCAAAAGAGAAATCCTTTCATCTTGAAAAAAACTCTTGACAAACCGCCGCATAAAAGATTATGATTATCAAGCATAAATCAATGCCTGTTTAGCTCAGTCGGTAGAGCATTCGGCTGTTAACCGAAGTGTCGGGGGTTCGAGTCCCTCAACAGGCGCCAGAGGCGGACATACAACGTGTGTCCGCTTTTGTTATGCGTTTGGGACTCGAACGGGCGGAACAGGTGACAATCCTGTGAATTGTCACCCCGCCCCGGCGTGATAGCGCAGGCAAAGGAAAGTCGTGCGAGTAGAGGGTTATCCTGTGCTGTACGGGCGTGAGCGTTTAAGCCAAGCGGAGCGAGTCCCTCAACAGGCGCCAATGGCGGACATACAACGTGTGTCCGCTTTTGTTATGTGTTTGGGACTCGAACGGGCGGAATATAACCCTTCAAAAAAATATCCCACCGCCGAAATTGTGTATGCCCTACCCTTGCGTTGCACAAGATATTGCCGTCCGCGATTTATGCTTATTTTGAATATTGACAGTTGACAAAATGTAGAATAATATATTGTAATAAGGCATATTAAGGCGCATTTTGCGACGCGCCGTGGGGAGGAATATATGAGAGGCAGACGTTTGGTTTTGGCAATTTTGATGGCCTTGCTTCTGCTTGTTGTGTTTGCGGGATGCGATCGCACTCCGCAGAACGAAAATTTGCACACGCTGACGTTTATGACGGACGGCGGCAGTTTCATTCCCGCGATCACGGCGGAAACGGGCACGCCGATCACGCCCCCCGCGGATCCCGTCAAAAACGGCTCCTTTTTTGCGGGCTGGTTCCTCGACGCGGACCGCATGGGCGAAGAGGTTGATATCCCCACTGTCATGCCCGATCACGATATGGCGTTTTTTGCCAAATGGACGCAAGGCTCCCCACTCACATTGGACACGGACGGCGGCTACCTCGAGCAGACCGAGTTTATGGTGGCTCAAGGCAGAAATCTGACCGCCTTTTTGAAGGATATGATCCCCTTGCGCAACGGATTGGAGTTTGCGGGCTGGTATTTGGACGGCGAGCCTCTTTCCGAGGACGCGGTGATGCCCGGGGACGCGGTGGTGCTTAAGGCGCACTACAACGCGACGTACAGTCTGACTGTCATGCTTCAGGACCTTGAAAGCGAGACCTACTCCCCCTCGCAAGAGCTGTCCAAATCAGGCAAAGCCGAGCTTGGGACAGTGATATCTCTGTCTTTTGCCGAGGTCGAGGGCTTCACGTACGAAAGGGGCGGGAGCGTAAGCGGCTCGTCGGTGCGGCTCGTTGTGTCCGCGGCGTTGGCGGACAACTCGGTTTCCGTCTACTTCACGCGCAACGAATACACCCTCACCTTCAAGGACGGGACGGGCGAGCAAGAGGGACATTCGCAAACCATGCGCTATCCTTACGGAAAGGAAATATCCGTCCCCGAAAGTGAGTTCGAGCTTGACGGAAAGCGTTTTGCGGGTTGGAGATCGGGCTCGGACGTCTGCTTTGCGGGCTCGAGCTACACGGTGCTCGGAGACAGAGAGTTCGTCGCGGCGTGGGACGCGCAATATCTTGACAGAAGCGGCGGCGCGGACGTCCTGTTTGTACTTGCGCTCGAAACGGGAAGGGTCGAGCTGGACCGCGGCGTACTCGAACCTCTCAAAGGCGACATAAATTCAGACGGCATTTTCACCCTCGTTGCGGAAAGCGGCGCCGAATATATCGGCAAGATAAACGAGGACGAAGGGCTGTTTTCTTGGCAAAGAGGGGGCGCGCTGTCCTTTGTGCGCTATGACGCCTCAAGCGGCATTGCGGAGGGAGATACGATCGCGTTGGACCCCTACTTCGGCTTCACAAGGCGCATCTCGGTGGGCGGCAATCAGGTCTACTACGGCGTCTACTTCTTCGACAACGCACATGGGGACTACGTGTTCCGCTACGAGGCGTATGAAAGCGGGGATCCTGTGATCGTGCAGGAGCACTTCGAGCTCGGCATGGAAGAGGGAAGAGACGTTTTCTATCTCAAAGGCGAGCGGGACAACGTTTATTTCGCCGTTTTGGGTGGCAAATACTTGGAGCTCCGCATTGACGAGGCCTCGGACGGCGCTTCCGTCACCGTGATGGCGGGCAGCGGCTGGCGGGACGTCTCGGTCGCGGCGCAAGGCACGCTCTCTTCCGAGGGCAATCATTATGTTTTGAACGTCACCTCGCTTCAAGACCCCTCGCTCGATCTCGTTTTGCGAGACATGCGCTTTGTCCTCGAGGGGGGAAGTTTCAGGACGATTGACGGCAAACAGGGCGTCTACTCCTTGGACGACGGGGGCGAACTTACCCTCGACGGATTTTCAAACGCCACCCTTTCGCAAAACAGCGAGCAGACCGTGGGCAACTACGTCCCGACCGAGGACGGCGTGATCGCGCACTTCCCGAGCGGCGGCAACAGATACGTCTTGTCCGAGGGCTCGGCGACGCTTGCCGAAACAAAGATAGGCAAGACGTACGCTTGCAACGACTACACTCAGCTGACGATAGACGCGTACTTCACCGCGCTGTATATAGACAGGCGCGGCGTAGAGCACGTCGTGACCTACTCCGAGGAACGGGAGCAAGAGCGCGATCTTGTGCGCTTCACGCTGAACGGAGAGGAATACACATTCATGTTGCTTGACGACAAAGCGCTGAAGATAGGCAACGAGGCGGGCGTGTACTCACACGGCGCGGAAAGGCTTACACTGGACGGATTGGGCGGCGCGGAATACTCCTCGTCGGACGGGATTTTGGAAGGAACATACTCCTTCAACGCAGACACCGAGGACTATACCTTCTCCCCCGACAACGGAGACGAGCCCTTCCGTTTCAGAGCGTCGGCGGACTCGTTTGCAAAACACGACCCCAAAATAAGCGGAACTTTCGAAAATAAGTTTGCCGAAAACAGCGTGCTCATGCTGGACGGCTACGGCGGCGCGGCGCTCGAGGAAGGCAACATTCGCACATCGGGGAGCCTCGAATTTGACGAAGAGGACGTCTATGTGCTTTCGCTTGGCTTGTCCTCCGTGCGTTGCAAGCTGTACGACGGCGTGTTTGTCCTTTTTGACAACTTAAGAAATGGCAACTTCTTGAAATACGACCCCTCGGACGGCACTCTGACCGAGGAAGTCCTCGTCATGGACGGCTTCGACGGCGTGAGCATAAGCTCGCGCGAACTCGTCGGGACGATAATAAGCTACAATCCCGAGACGTTGATCTTCCGCGCGGAAACCGCGGACGGCGAGTTTTCCTATCAATGCTTCGAGTTCCCCTCCGAGCAGGAGTCTGTCCCCGCTTTCGGCGAATTCGATCAAAGCCGCGTCCTCACCTACTCGGACGGCGCGGGGACTTTGACGCTGAACGGCTACGGCCGCGCGGAGTTTGTCCCCTCTTTGGAAGAGGAAGAGCCCGCGCTCAAGGGCTTCTACTACAATTGGCAAAACATACTCGTGTTCCTCTCGGACGACGGCGAGCATTACTACTTCAATGTAGACGGCGAGGCGTATACGCTTGCGACGGAGTTTGTCATTGACGGCAACGAGCTTCTGCTGTATGTCGGCGAGGGCGGGCATGTGGAGATCCCAAGCTCGGTCTCGATCATAAAGCGCGCCGCATTCAAGGGCAAGGATACTCTGCTATCCGTACGCGCGGACGCAGTCTCGACCATAGAAGAAGAGGCGTTTTACGGCTGTGCGCAACTTGCGTCCGCGACTCTCTCCTCGGTCAGCGAAATTCGCAGCAAAGCGTTTTACGGCTGCGACGCCATAAGCGAGCTTGCGTTCACCCGCCTGCAAATCATAGGGGAGAGCGCGTTTGAGGGCTTGAACGCCACGATAACGACTTCCGAGATCAAGGAGATCGGCAACCGCGCGTTTGCGCACGCGGACGGCTCCGCACTCGTCCTGCGCTGGACGGGAAGGAACTTCACCCTGCCCTCTGTCAGCGGGGATCCCTTCGCGTTTGACGGAGAGGGCGAAGACAACTTTGCCATTCTGCTTGAAGGGATAGACGTGCTCAAACTGTTCAACGTGGGCAACGTCTGGAAGCCCTATATCAAATATCTCGCGCTTGCGAGCACCTCTCCCATAGGGGAAATGGTGGACATCGCGGAGCTTGAAAGGGTCAACTTCGGCCGGAACTTCCACGAGGACAATCTGTATTGGACATATTTTATCAGCGACGAGAAGGCGACCTATCGCGCGCTGTACGACAACGCGAACGGATATCTCGAAAGGCAGGGCATCGTGACGAGAGAGGACGGCAACATTGTCAAGATCACAATGCAGGACAACGCGTCCCCGCACGCCTACGCCGCGATCGGACAGACCGTGACCTACTCCTCGGACGAGCACACCCTTTCCCTCACGCTTGGGCTTGACGAGACCCTGTCCGCGACCTTCGACGCCTCACCCGTAACCTTCGAGCGCGAGGGCAAGCGCTTTTCTGTTGGCAACCACACCTACTTCGTCACCCTGTCCGCAAACGAGACCTTCACCTATCGCACGGAATATTCCAACACGTTCGGCACATTCTCGGACAGAGGCAGCGAGGGCAGCAACGTGACGCTTGACTACACCAACGAGGACGGCACCGAGTTTGCGCTTTCGGGCAATTGGATACAAAACTCAAGAGGCGTGGGCGGAGACAGATTCGATCTGACGGATCCGAGCGTAAGTTCGGTGTTCCAAAGCCGAGAAGGCAACACGTTCACGTTCTATATCTACGCATTCGACAATCTCAACATTGTGGACATCACCATAGACGAATCCGCGCGCACTTACTCCGCGCAGACCCGATCCGTCTACTACGGCTCGCGCGAAAACCTCGGCTTTTCCAGCTCGCTTTCGGGCGAGGTCGTCATCTATCGCGCGGCGCAATCCGAGACGTCCACCGTCATGTACATTTCCCTCGAGATCACAAACAGACAGGGCGACGTGCTCTACAGAGTGTACGACACCGACTTCAAAGCCGCGGACGGCGGCGGCTATACAATCACTATCCCCGTGCGCGACGATATCCCCGTAAACGACCAAGGGAACTATTCCCTCACAAAAGAGTCGGGCGGTTGGAATTTGCAAAAAATACGGAATTAACGGTTTAAGCCCGCAAAAACGGGCAGTAAACACGCTTTTGCGCGACTTCTTGCGCCTTTGCCTTTGCAAATTCGTTTGCCCATACGAAAGAGCGCTCCGACAAAACGCCCCGCGGCAACACGCTTTTGGCAAACCGCTCAACTTGAACGGACGGCTCGTTGCGGAAAACAAAATCCAAAAAATCCTCACAATTTGAAAAGCGACAAAACGGCGAGAAGCTCCCGCCGTTTTTCTTTGCATATCTTTTTTCTCTCCGTCGCTTGCGCTTGCTTTTTCGCGAAGGTGTGGTATACTGTTTTTACTATGATAATATGCGGAATGGAAAAGTTTTCAATGGTCGATTTCGGGGACAAGATCAGCTGTACGGTTTTTACGGGCGGCTGCAATCTGCGTTGTCCCTTCTGCCACAACGGCGGGCTTGTCGTTGGGGATATAGGCGCTCAGCGCATTGACGAGGGCGAGGTGTTCGAGTATCTCGAAAAGCGCCGCGGGCTTGTGGACGCCGTGTGCGTGACGGGAGGCGAGTCAACCCTGCAACCCGATCTGGCGGAGTTTTTGAGAAAGGTTCGCGCGCTTGGATATATCACCAAAGTGGACAGCAACGGCTTGCGCCCCAACGTGATAGAGGCTCTGCTTGACGAGGGGCTTGTGGACTATATGGCGATGGACATCAAAAACAGCCCGGAAAAATACGCGCTCACCTGCGGGCTCGAACGCGTGGATATGCAAGCCGTCCGCCGCAGTATATCCATAATCATGTCAAAGGCGAAAGACTATGAGTTCCGCACCACTCTCATCAAGGAATTTCACACGCCGAAGGACATCGAGGAGATCGCAAACCTCATCAAGGGCGCGAAGAGGTTTTTCTTCCAACACTACAAGGACAGCGAGGGCTGTATAAGCCACGGCTTCACGCCGATCGAAAAGAACGAGGCGGAAGAGTTGCTCAAGCTGTTTGACGGCAAGGCGGAGTTTGTAGGACTTCGCGGTTTCAACTGATATGACGGAAAGTTGCACGGTATTTTGCCTAGGCGAGGCGCTTGCGGACGTGTACGGGACCGCCGCGCTTGCGGGCGGAGCCCCCGCCAACGTTGCCGCGTGCGCGTCTTTGTTGCGTTGCAAAAGCGCTTTTTTGGGCGGGATATCCAAAGACGCCTATGGCGAGCTGATCTTTCGGGAGCTTGACAAACGCGGCGTAGACCTACGCTTTGCAAAGCGTACGGACCGCCCAACCGCGATCGCGCGAGTGAGCGTATCCTCGGACGGCAACCGCTCCTTTGCTTTCGAGCGAGAAAACACCGCGGATCTGTGCTTTTGCGAAGAGGACGTCGCCGATATTCCCTTCAAAAGCGGAGATATTTTGCATTTTTGCTCAAACTGTCTGATGGACGAAGGCATGCGCGCGGCTCATATAGCCGCCGTCACACGGGCAAGGAGCGCGGGCGCGGCGATAAGCTACGACCCAAATCTTCGCCCCGCCCTTTGGACAAGCGAAGAGGAAATGTTGACCCTCTCCTCCCGCATGCTCGCGGAGGCGAACATAGTCAAACTGTCCGAGGAAGAGGCGCGCCTCTTCTGCCCAAACGCGGGAAGTTCGGACGAGGAAATTTTCAAAGCCCTGTTCGCGCTTTCAACGCGCGCGGAGCTTGTCGTTATAACCATGGGCGAAAAGGGCGGCATGTACGCTTTGTTGCCGACGGGAGTGCTGTTTTGCGGGCAAAACTCAATGCATATCGAGCGTTTTGCGGCGCCCAACAAAGCCCCGAAGGACACGGATGGCGCGGGGGACTGCTTTGTAGGCGCTCTGCTCGCCTCGCTTGCAACGAGAAAAACGCCGTATTCGCCCGTGGACGTGAAAGACGCAATACGCGCGGCGGTCGCCGCTTCCGCGATCTCGGTCGGGCGCGCGGGCGCGATCCCGTCCTATCCCTCTTTTGAGGAGCTTATCCGCTCCCCCTACTTCAAAGGCAATGAAAAAGGCTAGTTCCAAACCGCCGTCTCAATATTTCAAACAGCTGTTCACCCTGTTTTTTGTGTTCTTCAAAATAGGGCTGTTTATGTTTGGCGGCGGCTATGCCATGCTCTCCCTGCTCGAGGCGGAGATAGTCAACAAGCGACATTGGATATCAAAAGCCGAGCTTGGAGACATTTTCGCGATCGCGGAGAGCACTCCGGGGCCAATCGCCATAAACACCGCGACTTACATCGGCACCATACGGCTTGGGGTCGTGGGCGGCATTGTCGCAACGCTGGGCGTGGTAGTGCCCTCGTTTGCGATCATCGCCGTCTTGTCTGTGATCTTGGACCTTGTAAAGGACAACAAATGGGTAGGATTCTTCTTCCGCGGCATACGCGTGGGCGTGCTTGTGTTGATCGCAAAAGCGGCGCTGTCCTTTTTCAAGAGCATGAAAAAGACTCTGTTTTCCTTCGCGCTTATGATCGCCTCGTTTTTGCTGGTTTTCCTTTTGAAAGCGGACGTCGTGTATGTGATTTTGGGCACGATCGCGATATGCTCGGCGGTCGTGGCGTTCACGACTTTTTATCGGCGGAAAGTCTATCACACGGCGGGGACTCCCGAATACTATTGCGAGCGCGTGGGCAGGCCGCTTGAAAAGGACGAATATGTTTGCGAAAGCGCGGAGGCGCGCGGCATACTCCTGCCGAAAATCAAAAAAAGCGACGAGGAGGACGAAAAATGATCTACCTCTCGCTGTTTTGGACATTCTTCAAGATCGGGCTGTTCACCATAGGCGGCGGACAAGCCATGCTGCCCATGATCACAAACGACGTCGTTGCAAAGGGCTGGCTCTCCTCCGCGCAGGTCATGGACTTCATCGCGATCGCGGAAAGCACGCCGGGGCCGTTTGCGGTGAACATCGCGACCTATGCGGGAATGGAAGTCGCGGGCGTTGCGGGCGCGGTGTGCTCGACGCTCGGAGTGGTGTTGCCCTCCGTCGTCATCATAGTCATTGTGGCGAAGTTGTTGTCCTCGTTTATGAAAAAGCGCGCGGTGAATGAGGTGTTTGTGGGAGTGCGGAGCACAGTCACGGGATTGCTGACTTCTGTGTTTGTCACGCTTTTGCTGTCCGTGCTGTTTGGAGTAAACTCCTTGCCCGCGACGTCCTTCTCCCCCGACTATGTTGGGATAACCATGTTTTGCGTTCTCTTCCCCGCGTCCTTCATCAAGATAAAGGGCAAAAAGATGTCCCCCATCCTCTTGATCGCGATCTCCGCCGCGCTCGGCGTCTTGATATACGGCCTTTTGGATCACTTCGGGATAGCGATCTGACGGCTGAAACATACGGCGTTTGAATTATGTTCGTTTAGAAGCGCGGAAACAGCCCTATTATGCTAAACAAAAAACGACTTGGTCCGCCAAGCCGTCTTTTTTTTTGCCGTAACAAAGGTTTTGTTATTTCCCCGTGGAGCCGAAGCCGCCCACGCCGCGCTCTGTGCCGCTGAGCTCTTCGACGACCTCGAAGTCCGCGGCAAAATAGGGCGTGAACACCATTTGCGCGACGCGCTGTCCGTTTTCCACCTTTTTAGGGCTGTTTGAGTGGTTGTGCAAGGACACAGTGATCTCCCCGCGATAGTCGCTGTCCACGACTCCCACCTTGTTTGCGGGCGCAAGCCCCTGCTTTGAGGCGAGACCGCTTCTTGCATACACAAGCCCCACAAGCCCGACGGGGATCTCCATGGCAAGCCCCGTGGGGATAAACGCAGTCTCCCCCGCGTCAATGGTCACGCCGTCCTCGGGCAGGCAGGCGTACAGATCCGCGCCGGCGGCAAACTCCGTCCCGTATTCGGGCAGAATCGCGCCCTCTCTGAGCTTCTTTATCCTCACATTTATCCTTTCCATAAAATCGTCTCCTTCACTTCTTTTCGCACAACATTCCCAGCATAGGCTCGAACGCAAGCCCGTAGCCGTGCGGGACGTCCTTTTCAAGCCGTATCGTGCGGTCTATGCACGCGTTGACAAACGCGTGCGCTTCCGCCGCCGAACGCAAAAAGTCCTTACCTTTGAGCAATTTGCCCGCAAACGCCGCCGCAAACACGTCTCCCGCGCCGTGGCAAACGCGAGGACGATATTCCGAGAAAAAACCCATGCTCTCCCCTGCCGAAAACGCGAGTTCGCCGATTTGGTCCCCCTCTCTTACGCCTTTAAGCACAATTGAGGCGTTCGGGAAACGGCGAGCGAGTTTTGCGGGCAAGCCCGACGTTTTTGCGGACGGAGCGTCGCCGATAAGGATACGCGCCTCGAAGAGGTTGGGGAGAATGTATTGCGCCATATCCGCAAGTTCTTCCACGCCCTCTATCGTCCCCTCGTCCGCTTCGGGATAGAGCGTTCCCTCATCCGCCAAACAGGGGTCTAGGATGATGGGCGCGCCCTCGCGCAACAGCTTGGGCAACGCTTCGCAGAGTATGTCCGCGTGCTCCTTTTTGCCAAGATATCCGATCAAAACGCCGTCGAACTTGACGCCTAGGGACAGCCAATGCTCAAGCACGCCCCGCATACACTCCGCAAAATCGCGGCAATATGGGGCTCCGAAGCCCACGGTGTGCGTGGACAACAACTCGGAGGGCAACACGCAGACCTCGTGTCCGCACGCCGAAAGGATGGGGAGCGCCGCGGTCAGCGAGCATTGCCCGAGGCAGGAGAGATCCTGCGCCGTCAAAATTTTCAAATAGCTCATGAGTCTATAATAAATCAAGCGGAAAGATTTTGCAATCAAAACTCGCGACGAACAAAAATTCTAAACAAATAAAGATATCTGTATGGTTTGGCAAAAAATTCGCGGCGTATTTTTGATATTTTTGTCAAAAAATGCGGATTCTAAGGAAATATTAAGGTTGAAAATAGGTTGAAATGCGGAATAATCTGTTATAATATAGCAGTATGAGCTTTGCTTAATAGACTGCGCGCCTGCGCGAGAGGAGATTTCAATTGGAAAACGAAACCGCTCAAACCACAGCCGAGATCCAAGAGACAACGGAAGATCGAGCCGTAAATCCGACAGCCGAACCCGAAGAGGTCGGCGTGGTCGAGGCGGCGCTGAAGATCGAAAATTTGACAAAACTTTATCCGCAAGCGACAGAGCCTGCGGTCAAAGACCTTTCCCTTGTGTGCTATCCCGGGGAGATCGTGGGTCTGCTCGGACACAACGGCGCGGGCAAATCCACGACGCTGAAGTGCATCACGGGCATGCTTCCTTTTTCGGAAGGGAAGATAGAGATCAACGGCTTTGACATCAAAACAAGCCCCGTAAAAGCGAAATACACTTTCGGCTTTGTGTCCGACAAGCACGACGTGTTTGTGAAGATGACGGGCATACAGTTTGTCAACTTCATGGCGGACGCGTACGGCGTGGACCCAAAAGATCGCAAGGACAGGCTTGCCGAGCTTGACGCGGTGTTTTGCCTTGGGGACAGATTGCACGACCCCATCAGCAACTACTCGCACGGCATGCGGCAGAAAGTGTGCATGATGGGCAGTTTGATCCACTATCCGAAACTTTGGATCCTCGACGAGCCCATGATAGGGCTTGACCCGCTGACAAGCGCGAGGGTCAGCGACTTCATGCAGGAATACGCCGCGAGGGGCAATTGCGTGCTGTTCTCCTCGCACAACATAGCCTCCGTGCAAAAGATATGCAAGCGCGCGATCATCATCAACCACGGCACAAAGACGGACGATTTTGTGTTTGCCGACTTCATCAAGGAGCATCCCGAGACAGACCTCGAGGCATACTTCCTCTCCCATACGGATTCCAATCCATATCAGGACCAATGACGCACTACACACTTTTGTTGAAAAAGCAATTGCAGGACTCCTTGCCGTCCGTCAAGCGCGGGAAGATAGGCGGGCTGATGAGCACGGCGCTGATGCTCGTTTTGATCGCGGGCATCATTGCGGCGTTCGCACTTATCTTTTCAAAATTTACGTCCACTTACACGGCGATCAAGATCAACCGCGTGCCCGACATGGCGGCTCGGCAATACGAGCTTATGTCCATTGCGTATTTTGTGCTGTTTGTCATCTGCGTGCTGAGCGGCGTAAACCGCCTTGTGTACGCAATCTTCGAAAACACCGACCTGTACGTGCTGATTTCCATGCCGTTTTCGGCAATGGAGATCTTCCTTTCAAAACTGACGGGCGTGTACATCAGACAACTTGCGCTGTCCCTTGTGTTTGTGTTGCCCGTCAACCTGACGTTTTTCATCACGACGCACACGGTGGACGCCTACAACGTGCTTATGTCCTTTGCGGTGGCGGTGGTTTTGCCCATCATTCCGCTGGGCATAGCCTCCGTGCTCGCGCTGCCCTACTATTATCTGAAAAAGTTGATAGGCTCGCACTATCTGATATCTTTCGCCGCGCTCACCCTCGCGATGGTCGCGTTTTGCGTGCTGTATTCCTACGTGTTCCGCTTTGCGGAAAACCTGCTCAACGCGGGCAAACTCGCCTCTCTTTTCAACGAGCGGGTCATGGGGAAGATCGTCAACTTCACCGCCTACAACTACCCCGCCAACCTCTTTGCCAACATAATGTTGAAGAGGAAGATAGGGGAGAGCGTGGGCATTTTGCTCGGTATCGCGGTCGCCGCGGCGGGGATAGGGACGCTTGTCATACACGCGATCTTCATTCGGTTGACGCAATCGGGATTTGCCCTGCACGTGCCCCACGTCGCGCACAAAACCTTCCGCTTTGCAAAGAAGAGCCGCGCGCTCAGCTTGCTCGGCAAGGAGTTTTTGATCGTTCTGCGCACCCCCGGTTACGCCTTTATGTACTTCACGACGGCGATCATAATGCCCGTCATGGTGTACTATTCGGCAAGCCTTGCGTCCTCGTTGCTTGGCAACCTGCTGGGCGGCCTCAACGCGGACTTTGAGGTTTGCACCTTCCTTGTGCTGTTGTACGGCACGTTGACAAACACGTTCTGCTCCACAAACATAAGCAGGGACGGATATATGAGCATGATGCAAAAGACTTTGCCCTACTCCCCCGCGCAGATATTGTCCGTGAAGATGCTGTTCAGCGGCATTGTCGCGGAGCTAAGCATAATAGCGGCGTGTGTGACGCTTGTCGCGACGGGCTTCGAACAGGCGGGAGACGGCGCGGTCACATTCCTTTCCGCAACCATGCTCGCGCTCGCGCAGATCGCGCTTGCAACAAGGATGGATCTGAACCATCCGCACTTCTCCAAAACGGACGACGGCGAGATCAAAGAGGCAAATTCCACCGTGTCGGCGATCATCGTCATAGGGCTTGTCGCGGTGCTTGCCATAGGCGCGCTTCTGCTGTTCAACACAGTGCGGAGCCTCATAAGCGGCACGGTGCAGACCACGGACAGAGCGCTCAGCTTCGTGTACGCGTTGGTCATCCCCCTCTTGTTGCTCGGCATTGCGGCGACCTACTTCTTTGTGGGACTGAAAAAAGTCTACTCCAACCTCGACGCCGAAGCCTAGGCGCAGACCCGCGCAAAGCCAAACCTGCTCGCTTCCGCCCGACAGAGGCAAATCACACGCACCAAACAAAGAGCGCTTGTTGTTGAAACAACGTAAATCCCAACCCAAACGCCGAACCATAGCTGAGGCAAATCACGCACTCCAACCCGATCGCTAAAATCCGACGACAAAAACACGCAAACCTCAACAACTCCGCACAAAACAAAACCCAACCTATCACAGGATATAAAAACGGCTTGCCTTGTTTGACAAGCCGTTTGTTTTGCCGTGTTTTTTTACGCGTTTGCGTTTTATTCCCTAAAGCCGAAGCGTCCGAACAAGGAAAAGGCGGTTTGACCGTCTGTCAAACCGCTTGATTTGTTGTTGTTTTGCCACGGTTTCATATTCCGCAACGCCGAGTCGATCCCAGCGCAGTTGTTGATGATTTCGGTTTTTTGCACACTATTGCCGTGATCAAACTTCCGCCTGTTCTTCCACGGCGTTGCCCTCGTCCGCTATTGTCAAGCCTGAATCTTTGACCGGAGCAATATCGTCTGCCCGTTCTTCGACAGGCGCCATGTCGTCGGGCTGTTCTTCTGCAACGGCAACTTCGTCCGTCGCTTCATCCGCGACAGCGGGTTGTGCTTCATCGATCGGCTCTTGTCCTTCCGCGGATTCGCCGCCGGGAATTATAATCGTTGCGGCGGCTTCGGAGGCAGTGCCCTGCAAGAATATCGGCTCGTCCGATTTCTTTTTGATGACACGCTTTGCCAGTCCTTCCCCGATCAGTTCGACAATACCCTCGTAGGGGAGATAATAATCTTCCGCAACGCGTTCGATACGGACCCCTCCCGTTTTCTCCATTACGTCTGCAAACAGTTTGATCGCATAGCGGATCCTCCTTTCGTTCTTCAAACGATACATGCACGGTGTGTCCGCGTACATGGCGAGGTCGGAAACGTCCTCGACCTTGTATTTGCTCTCTGCGTAATCCGCAGGGTTGAGAGGAAGATAAATGCACAGCGTATTCCCGCGATAACCGAGGCGAGCGACTACTTCTTTGCCCATGCGGAACGTCTCACGCTTCCAACTCATGCGGCTCTTGACTTTTTTGTAGGAAAGAAGCTCGTTTTTCAGCATTGTGTACCAAATCTTTACTTCGTCGCTCGATTGTATGTATCTTGCCGTAAAACTCTTATTCTATGTACTTTACGCGACAAAGAATATCTTTTTTTATAAGCCACGATCGTCAGCCGTAAAGACGTCCGACCCTATTCATCATTTCCGTTTTATGTTCAAATAGAGAATGGGCATAACGGTTCAATGTTATTGTCGGATTTTTATGTCCCAATATCTCCGAAAGCGTCTTTACGTCCATGCCGACCTCAAGTGCCCTTGTCGCAAACGTGTGCCGCAGAGCATGAAAGCCTTTTCTTTTTATATTCAATTTGCGAAGCACAAGCTCAAAAGAACGTTGATATGCGCGGATTTGCGCCCCGTATTCGCTTTTTGCCGCCACAACAAAACGAGCCCCCGTTTGTCTCCGCAACGACTTAAGCACTTCGACGATCTGTTTGGGCAAAGGGATCTCTCTTTCCGAACTCTGTGTTTTTGTTGTGTCGAATATTTTTTTGTAGCGTCCGTTTTCCCAACTGTCAAAGCAGGATTTTGTGATCGTCACAGTGCCTTTTTGAAAATCGATGTCTTCCCATGTGAGAGCTAGGAGTTCTCCGATCCGAAGTCCCGTGTAAAGAGACAGCGCAATTCCGAACAGATACGACCTTTTATGTTCCGAAACGTACCGCTCGATTTTCTTCTGCTCTTCCTTGTTGAAACAGTCGACCTTCTTCTCTCGCGCCTTCGGACGGACGATCGCGTCCGCATATTGCCGACGCGCGATCCCAAGCGCGACCGCTCTCTTTAATGACGATTTCAACACAAACAAAACGCCGTTCATGGTGCTTGTCGCCAAATCCCGTTCGGTGAGCGAAACGGAAAATTTTTGCAATTCGACCGCTGACAACTCGTCCGTTTCGCGTTCGCCGAGCACAGGGAGAATGTATTTCTCCGCTTGTTGCCGATATTTCCGATATGTCCTTTCTTTAGTCGAAGGCTTGACATAAAACTCCAACCATTCGTTCAACCACTCTTTGTAAACCATTTCTCTCTCCTTTTGATGCGATTTTTGCGCCGGAGCGCTTTGAATATAATACATTTTTCTCTTGATCATTGCATGAAAACGGCCGCACGATTTGCTGACGGACGGCCGGATGTTGTATGCAATTAAGTTTAGGTAAATCCTCATACAGAAAACAGCGGCGCTATGATCGCTCGCTGCTTTCCCAACTCGCCCAACGGCGTATTCGGTATAAAATTATGTTTTTTCTTGATTGCCTATGTTTTTGCCGCCTTTTTCGATACGTTTGCAATTGTTTGTCAGTCGCTGTATTTTTTGAGCATCTGGATGAGGCTGTGGATGTGGTTGAGGTCGTCGGGCGTGAAGTAGTCTATTGTGATCCTGCCCTTGTTTTCCGTGCCTTTCAGCACGACTTTGGTGGAGAACACGCGCTTCATGTCGTTGACAAGCTCTCTCATCTCGAGAGACACGGACCTTTCTCTCGGGCCGTGCGGAATTGCCTTGCGGGAGAAGTAGAGGCGCACTTCCTGCTCGAGCTCTCTGACGGACAGCTTCTTTTCCACGCACTTTTTGGCGAGGGCGATAAGCTGGTCCTTATCGTCTATGGAGATGAGAGCGCGCGCATGCCCCGGAGACAGCTCGCCGTTGCGGACAAGCTCGGTGACCTCGACGGGAAGTTGAAGGAGCCTCAACGTGTTTGTGACGTAGGGGCGGGATTTGCCTATGCGCTGAGCGACTTCCTCTTGGGTCAGCCCGTGATTTTCCATCAACTCGCGCATACCTTCCGCCGCCTCTATCGCGTTGAGGTCCTCGCGGTGCAGGTTTTCGATCAAGGATATCTCTTGTATCTGCTGAGGCGTAAACTCGCGCACGATCGCGGGGACTTTTTTCAGCCCTGCCATAAGGCTTGCGCGATAGCGCCGCTCGCCCGCAATGATGAGGTATCTTCCGCCCTCCGTCTTGACCAACAGCAGGGGTTGCAACACGCCGTAGGCGGCAATGGAGTTTGCCATCTCTTTCAGGCTGTCCTCGTTGAAGGTCTTGCGGGGTTGCGCGGGATTGCGATCGATAAGCATGATGTCGATATCCTGCGTGGGGAAGTCCTCGTTGATATCAACGTGCACGTTTTCCTGATTGTCTGTGAACAGCGCGTTCAGTCCGCGGGCGCCGAGACCGCCTCTTGCATTTGCCATAATACACTCCTTATTTGATTTTTTGTATGATTTCCTTTGCCAAATTGTCGTACGCTATAGCACCCGAACAGCGGCTGTCGTAAAGCAACGCGGGCTTGCCGTAGCTCGGAGCCTCCGCCAACCGAATGTTGCGCGGGATCTTGACATCGAAGATCTTGTCCGCAAACAGCTTGCCTATCTCCTCCACAACGCCTTTTGTGAGCTTTGCGCGGCTGTCGTACATGGTGAGTATCACGCCGTAAAACTCGAGGTCGTGATTGAGATGTTTTTTGACAAGTTTGATGGTGTTCATCATCTGGCTTAGCCCCTCCAGCGCAAAATATTCACACTGAATGGGCACGATCACGCCGTTTGCCGCGGTCAACGCGTTGACCGTCAACAGCCCGAGCGAGGGCGGACAGTCTATAAACACAAAGTCGTACATATCCTTGACGTCGGCAAGTTTTTCCTCGAGCACGCGCTCTCTGCCTATCACGATTTGGCTGAGTTCAAGCTCCGCGCCCGCAAGATCGCTTGACGAGGGTATGAGGCTGAGCCCCTTCGGCTCGACGTCTATGACCGCCGCGCTTGCTTCAAGCCCGTCGCAAAGGACGTCGTATATGCTGCCCTTTGCCCGCTTGTCAAACACTCCGAGCGCGCTTGACGCGTTGCTTTGCGGGTCGAAATCCACAACAAGCACCTTGCGCCCCACCGCCGCGATAGACGCCGCAAGATTGACGCAGGACGTCGTTTTGCCCACGCCGCCCTTCTGATTTGAAAAAGCCACTATCTTTCCCATATAGAAAATATTAACACAATCCCTTGAAAAACACAACAATGTTTCACAACAAAATTCCGCATTGTTTCACAGCCGCGAATATCCTTTGCGCCGAGCTTATCTTTTGTTTGTTTATCTTGTTTTTTTGCGATATGTTTCGCCCGTGTTCTCTTTTTTTCGACCTTTCCTCAAAGCCTACTTCTTCCGCTTCCCCTCGCCCACGCTGCCGTCTTGCACCTCAAACACCTTTGCGGGGACGTCCAAGCCGTACTCCGTGCAGGTCAACACTGTTTGAAAGCCGTCCGTCAACTTCAAAAGCAGGCGTTGCCTTTCGAGGTCCAACTCGCTGAGCACGTCGTCCAACAGGAGGACGGGCGGCTCGCCAAGCTCGTTTTTGTAGATGACCACTTCCCCGAGCTTCATTGCAAGCGCGACTGTGCGCTGTTGCCCCTGCGAGGCGAATTTGCGACTATCCTTGCCGTTGATCTCTATCTTTATGTCGTCCCTGTGCGGGCCAACCGTGCTGTATCCCAGCTCCTTGTCCTTTTCCCGCGCGGCGCAGAGCGCCTCTCTGAGCGCGCTCTCTATGTCCCCGTCAAGAGGGACGCTCGTTTCATAGGACAAAGCGAGCTCTTCCGCCTCCGCGCTCATTATGCCATGGAAACGTCCCGCCGCCTTGTTCAGAGTGGCGATATACTCCGTGCGCTTTTTGACGAGGATTGCGCCCTCTCTTGCAAGCCCGTCGTCCCACACGTCCAACATGTCGTCTATGTGCGCGCTCCTGCGATATTCTCTGAGCAGGTTATTTTTCTGTTTCAGGGTTTTATTGTAGCGTTGTAGGGCGATAAAATAGCTTTTTTGCTGTTGACTTAGCCCGACGTCCAAAAAATGCCGCCTCTCCTGCGGAGCGTCTTTGACAAGTTTAAGTTCGTCGGGAGAGAAGAAAACCACGCCCAAAACGCCGAGTAGCTCCCCCGCCCTGTTGACGGGGATTCCGTCCACCGCGACCTTCTTTTTGCCCTGCGAATCTATTTGCAAGGATATCGTGTGCTTGCGATACAGCTTTTGCACGACAAGCCTGACCTGCGCGGTCTCCTGCCCGAGCCGAACAAGTTCCCTGTCCCTAGATGTGCGCGGGCTTGAGAAGATGGAGCAAAGATATACGCTTTCAAGCATGTTGGTCTTGCCGCTCGCGTTTTTTCCGCAAAGCACGTTCAGCCCGTCGTCAAACTCGACGAAAGCGTTTGCGTAATTGCGGAAGTTGTTGAGCTGCAAGGACAAGATCTTCATATGTCAAGTATAGTTCAAAATCCAAATTTTTTCAACCCATTGTCGCCGCCAATTTGCGGGAAGCAATATTTTCGGGATTTCACTTGCTTAATTTTTTATTTTTGCTATAATCATTTGTATGGTAGATTTGCAACTTTTTTGGTCGGACGTCAAAAACGAACTGTCCATTTCCATACAGGCGATAAGCTACGAAGTGTGGATAGAAAAGCTCGAACCCGTTTGTTTTGCGGAGGGGGCGCTTGTGCTTATGGCGATCTCCGCAAACGCAAAGCGCACGATCGACACAAGATATCTTGACAAAATCAAGGACGTCGTGTCCGCGCTCAATCCCGCGGTTTCGGACGTCGTGATCATCACTCCCGACAAAAAAGAAGAGTTTTTGAGCAAGCAATCCTCCCCCGAGGAGCTCGTCTCCACGCCTAGGACAGTCGCGGAGGAGAAAAAGCCAAATCCATTCCTTGCAAAATACACATTCGAGACTTTTGTCGAGGGCGGTTCAAACGCCTACGCGCTTGCCGCCTGCAAGTCCGTTGCGGAAAATCCGAGCGGAGGCTACAATCCCCTGTTCATCTACTCGGGAGTCGGGCTTGGTAAGACCCATCTTCTGCACGCGATAGGAAACTTTCTTTTGAAAAACTCCCCTCGCACAAACGTGCTGTATGTGAGCGCGGACACACTCATCAACGAGCTGATATCCATGATGAGAAGCCGCTCTGTCGACGAGACCGTGCGCCTCAGGGAAAAGTACAACTCCTGCGACGTGCTGATGGTGGACGACATACAGTTTTTGATAGGCAAAGAGGCCACACAGGAGTCCTTCTTCAACGTGTTCAACGACCTCTATCACAGAAACAAGCAGATCGTGCTCACATCCGACCGCTCGCCCAAAGACCTTGTGACGATAGAGGAGAGGCTTCGCACCCGCTTCGGTTGGGGTTTGACCGTGGACATTCAGACGCCCGACATGGAAACGCGCGTCGCCATACTCAAAAACAAAGCGGCGCAGATGAAGTTTGACCTCAGCGACGAAGTGGCGGAGTTTATCGCGGAAAACGCGACCAGCAACATACGCGAGCTCGAGGGCTTGCTGAACAAAATCGTGTTTTACAGCTCGCTGACAAACCATGTGATAAACACGCGCGAGCTTGCAAAGGAAGCGCTCAGCGACTTCATCGACGACAAAAAAGAGACGCTTGACGCGGGCGACGTCATTGACGCCGTGTGCAAATACTTCAAGCTGACTCCAAGCGAGCTCATGTCCAAATCGAAAACAAAGAGCATTGTCGAGCCGAGGATGATCGCGATCTATCTCATCACAGAGCTTTTGTCCCTCCCCCTCTCGCAAATCGGCGATCTGTTCGGCGGCAGGGATCATACGACAATCATTCACGCGCGGGACAAAATCGCAAACGAGATCAAAACAAATCCACGCATCAGAATTGTTGTGGCGGACCTTAAAAACATGCTGTTGAACAGATGAAAATCTCAAGCAAACAGAGGCGTGCATTAAATTTCAAAATTTAATGTAACGCCGCTTTTTTTTATGTTATAATATTGTAGAAGTTCGCGCAACGGGCTTGGGTTTGAAACCGCCTTTGATGCGCAAAACGAGGTTTTATGATGAAAAAATATGTATATAAACTTTGCGTTGTGCTTGCCGTCGCGCTTTTCCTCGCCGTTTGTGCGCTTACGGCGTCGCTCTGCGCGGGAGCAAGCGGATCCGCATACGCCCTTGACGTCATCGACGAGGACGATCCCGTCGTAAGTTTAAGCGAGCTTGTCGGGTTTGCAAACAAAGATGATTACAGATTGGACAAAAAACTCGAAGTCGGCTACGGCTTTGTGTATCGCTTTGTGCGCACTGTGGACGGTATGGACGTGCTTGGCGCGGACGTCGCGGTCAGCGTGGACGAGGACGGCAATGTGCTTTCCTTCAGCGGTGAATACTCCCCTCTTGACAACATCTCCCCCGCAAAACTCACTCAGGCGCAAGCGCTTTCGAAATTGCAACAAAAATATCCCGACGCGGAATTTTTCGATTGCGCGTCCGTGATTTTCGCGCACAACGCGCGCTTGGGCGAGCATGCGTACATATTTACAAGCTCGGTTGACGGCGGCAGCAATATCGTCGTCTCCGCTCAAAACGGCGAGACGCTCTCAATGTCCAAATTTACGGCGGGCGTCATGACTCCGACAACTCAGCAGGACAGGGACGGCAACAGCGTTGAAATGGACGTCAGCTTGCAAAACGGGACATACGTGCTTGAGGATGAGATGCGCAATTTTGTCGTGTACGACGCAAACGGCAGGTCGGCGGACTCGTCAGAGTTGCAATATTTGGGCACGCGCATTTCAAGTTCCACTCCGAACATAAACGATCCCAAAGCGGTCACGGTGTACAAAAATCTTCAAGAGGTCTACGATTTTTACACGGATCCCGAAAACTTGGGCGTCGCGCTTTACGGCATGCGCGGGGACAACGACAACACCCCCGGCAACCATCTTGCAAAAAACGAGTATTATATCAAAGTTTTTGTCAACTTCGGAGACAAATATGAAAACGCCTATTATCAATATTCGGGGGATCAATTCGGATATATCTGCATAGGCAACGGCAATCAAAGCGGCATTGTGTATGATCTTGCATACGCAAAAGACGTGATCTCGCACGAATATCAGCACGGCGTCACGACATTTGCGATAAGCTCCACGTTTGGACGCGTTGTCTACGGGCTTGCTTACGAATTCGATTCGGGCGCGATAGACGAGGCGGCGTCGGATATTTTCGGTGCTATCATAGAGGGGAAACCTATGACCTCGAACGAGTTTTGGTATATCGGCGAGGATTGCATGACGGATGAAAGTTTGAGATACGGAGATCTTGCCCTTCGCTCTATGAAAGGAAGCCTTTCGATTTACGATCAACAAAAATACAATGTAAGCGACAAAAAAACTTGCGCGCACGCAAGCGGCAATCACACATCAGACTGCGACAACGGCGGCGTACACCTCAACAGCACGATCCTCACGCACGCGCAATATCTCATGTATGAAAAGATGCCGAGTTTCTTCACTGAAAAGGTGATAGGAAACCTGTGGTATTCCACGCTGTGCTCGCTCAAATACAATTCGACTTTCGACGAGTTTGCCATCAACTTTTTGCAGGCGGCAAAAAATTTGGGCTATAGTGAGGAAGTGCAAAACGTTATTGCGTCGTCTTTTGCGGAAGTCGGCATAACCATGAATTACGACAACCATCATCTCGTCCGCTTTTTGAACGACGACGGCTCGGTGTTTGAAGCGAAGTATGTGGAAGACAAATATTATTGGTCGGATTACATTCCGAAAACCACGCCGAAAAAAGCTCCCACCGAACGCTATGAATACGAATTTTCCGAGTGGCAAGCGGATAAAAAAGAGGTGACGGAAGATATTGACGTGCGCCCCGTGTTCACGCAAAAAGACAGATATTACACCGTCCGCTTCCTAAACAAAAACAACTCCGTGCTTAAAGAGGAAAAGGTTTTGTACGAAGGCTCCGCCACACCGCCCTCTGATCCCGTTTATATCGAAAACGGGGATTACGACTATGTGTTTGACAGGTGGGAAGGCGATTACACATTGATACGTCAAGACACGGACGTGATCGCGGTTTACAACGCCATTCTCTGCCACACCGTGCGCTTTTTGGTGGACGGCGAGGTGTTTGCGTCTCTGCGCGTGCAAGACGGCTTGGGAGCAGCGACTTTCAACAATCCTCAAAAACCGTCCGACGAAAAGTACGATTATATCTTTTTGGGCTGGAACGCGGACACGTCCGAGGTGCATGAGGACATGGACGTCGTTGCCATGTTCAACGCAAAGCCGAGAGAATACAAGATCACGTTTGTCATAGACGGCAAGGTGTACAGCCAAAAGACCGCGCATTACGGCGACAAACTTGTCCTATCCTCTCCGTCCGTAAAACTCGGGAAGAGTTTTGTCGGTTGGAGTTTATCCGACGATCTTGACGTCAAACTCAAATCTGTGGACATAAACGGCGATATCACTCTGTATGGCGGCTACAAATCTGCGGTTTGGCATTATGTTCTGCTCGCGGTCGCCGCGGCGATCGTGATAGCGCTCTGCGTGACCGTTCCCCTGCTCCTTGCAAAACGAGCGCGTAAAAAATAATGAAAATGCCCGCAATGCGCGGGCTTTTTTCTTGGCGTATTCTCTCTATCCTGTTGATTTTTTTTGCTTTTTGTATAATAATATCGAATATGGCAAATGTGTTTGTTGACGCCATCTTGGACAGTTTGAAACTGCTCGGCGTGGTTGCGGTTTTTTCCTTGATCATCGCAATATTCGAGTTGAAGTTGTCAAACAAACTGTCGTTGAAAGGTTTTTGGGCGCCCCTTGTGGGCGTCGGGATATCCCTTTTGCCTCAATGCGGATTTTCCGTCGTCGCGACAGACCTCTATCACAAGCGGCATATCACGCTTGGCACTCTCATCGGCGTGTATCTCGCGACGTCCGACGAGGCTTTGCCTGTGTTTTTGAGCTATCCCGAAAAAGCCTTTCATGTGCTGCCATTACTCGCCGCAAAACTGTTGCTTGGAATATTCTTCGCGTATCTCATTGATCTTGTGTTTTTCAAGCGTAGGAAGGCTGTGGAGCATCATTTGAGCCACTGTAAAGACAAATACGCCATCACACTCACCGAATGCGAGGGCGCGGAGCTTATTTCCGTAGATGAAAACTCCGACGCTTGCGACTGTTCGGATTGCCAAAACAGCGAATGCCCGCATTTTGAACACAAAACCGACGAAAACGTTTCAATTCATGCCGAAGATCACAACGTCGAGCGCATGGGTATATTGGCAGAATACGCTGTAAAACGCGCAAAAAGAGACAGGACGCTGGACGTTGTAAAACACAGCGTCTCGCACACTATCGAGATATTTTTGTATGTGCTTGTCGTAAACGTTTTGTTTGGGCTGTTGATATATTTTGTGGGCGAGGAAAAGATATATTCCTTCCTTGCCGCAAACAAGTATATCGCGCCGCTCCTTTCGGTGATCGTGGGCGCGGTGCCCAACTGCGCGTCCTCTATCGTCATAAGCAAGCTGTATATCTTCGGCGGGCTTGGCTTCGGCGCCGCCCTCGGAGGGCTGTGTATGAACGCGGGAGTCGCGTTTGTCTACCTCTTCAAAGACGTCAAGCACACAAAGTCAAACATAGCGGTGTTTTTGCTTATGTTTTTCATAAGCGTCGCGGTGTCGTATTTTGCGTCCTTGATCTTCTCTTTCGGCGCGCTTGACATCTGATTGTGGACAATCCGAAAATATGTTCGCGTTTTGTTTATATCTCCCAAAACTTATCCACACTTCTAAATCGCGAAAAATCACAACATATAAGACGGCTTTGTTTTGCCAAATACACAATATTGTTGTTTGAAAACAAATTCCACTTGTCAACAGGCTTTATTTATGATATCATTATTAAAGATAAAAATAAAATATAAACAGGCGTAAATATGAAGGTTATTTGTCAAGGAAATGAATTGAGCGATGCTCTGTCAAAGGTTGTGAAAGCCCTCCCCATCAGGAGGAACAATCTCATCTTGGAAGGCGTAAAACTGACCGCTGTGGGCGACACGGTCACTTTGTTTGCGACCGACCTCGAGCTTGCAATTGAAAAGAAGATCAACGCGCAAGTGCTTATCGAAGGGGAAATGGTCGTTCCGGGCAGGCTTTTTGCGGATTATGCGAAAAAGATCGAGGAAGAGGAAGTCGAGCTTGACGGCACAAATCCAAATCGCCTCGTCATCAAGTATCTGGACAGCGAATTGCAGATCAAGTGCTTGCCTGTGGATGAATATCCCATATTCAAAGAGGTGGACACCGAGCAATCCTTTGTCATACTCAAAAAAGATTTCAAGGAAGCGATCGCAAAGGTCATCTTCAACGTGTCTCAGGATGAAGCGCGCCCCTCTTTGAAAGGCGTTTGCCTCAATATAAAGGACGATGAGATCGAAATCGTCGCCTCGGATGGCTTCAGACTTGCCCTTACGCGCACTATGATAAAAAACAACGGCGTGCTGAAAAAGATCCTTGTTCCGTCAAAGAGTATGACCGAGCTCAGCCGACTCATTGAGGACGGCGAGGAAACAATCACGGTGTACGTTGAAAAATCCTACATTATGGTGGATTTGTTCCACACAAAGATCGTGACGAGGCTTATAAGTGAGGAGTATATCAACTACGAGCATATCATTCCCGTATCCTTCACCACTGTCGTCACCGCGGACAAGAAACTTGTTGAAAACGCTGTCGAAAGAGCCGCGCTCATCAACAGAACGGAAAAGAAAGCGATCGTCAAGATGGACATCAAAGAGGACACACTGCTCCTGAACGCTCAGGGCGAGGACGGCGAGGTCAATGAAAGAGTAACGATTGGTTTGCAAGGCAAAGATCTTATTATAGGCTACAACACAAAATACCTTATCGACTGCCTGCATGCGATAGACGAGCCTGTGATCACACTTAACTTCACCACATCCACCGCCCCCGGCATCATCAAGGGCGAAAGCGACAAGTGGCTGTATCTCATACTGCCCCTTCGCGTTATCGGATGACGGCACCTTGCACCGCGCCGCACTTCAAACCACAATTGTGTGATCTGTGGAGCTTTGCAAATGTAAGCCAATTTGTAAGCGTATGAAGAGATATTCGGCTTATACTTGCAGTACACATCAAAATAACACACACATACAAGCGATCGGCACACCAAACAATTGTTTGGTGTGTTGTGTTTTTATGTTTATCTCATGCTTCACGTAATAAAGCGAAGTTTGAGAGTAGAAGCGAGAAAACAAACTGTTTACAAAACAACTATTTTACACTTGCGGCATAGTTAGATATATCCTATCCCTTTGCTTGATTGTTGTAACCCTGTAACAAACAACTGTTTTTACGATCTTATAAATTTGCATCACACAAAAAAAACAATCTAAAAATGCCAACACAACATCACCGTTTTGAATCATCTTCAAATCCACAATATAAACAAAAAAAATCCACATGGCAAACAAAAAAAATAAATGTGTATAACTCATAAATAAATGTTTACAAATTAATCAAAACATAGAAAATTTAACAAATTTTCTATAAATTTTTCATAAAATGTGGACAAGTGGATATTTTGTTTGACGTGAAACCTCAATTTTTTACAAAAATTCTCGGCATAAAATCAAATCATCTGATGCCGTTTTATCATGATAAATTCAACAATGCGGTTTCAAATTTTACACAATTGCAATAACGAAAACAGCAATAAGAAACACCAAATATGATACCTAAGTAATGCTGTAATAACGTGATAAAACAACACTGAAAATCACACCGAAGCGAGGCTGAAATAACGCAACAATACAACCATCAACGCTCAAATTTAACCATGAGGCAAGCGTTGTCGCTTTGAAACAAAAAAAAGCAACACTCAACTCTCAACCGCAACCATGCGACAGAAGCTCAACCAAATAACAACACAATCAATATACCCAAACAACATAACGCCATAACACAATTCCTTTATCAAACACAACAAACTATAATTTTGATCTTCAAAAAGCGGACTGTTTTCTTTTGCCAAGATGAAAAATTTGCAACAATCTATTCTATCGTGTATCAAAACGTGATAGTGGCAAATGTCAACACACTATGTTTCAATGATCTCTACATCATTTTTTGCTTCAAACAATACAACTATACAGCAATTTTTATCTCTATACAGCCAATTTTATTTAATATATACAGTAAATTATAATATCACAAAACAAAGATATACCAACCCAAAATAAAATACAACAAACCATATATAAGAAAAAACACATGAGCAAAAAACACCGCTTTACACACCAAAACACAGATAAAAAAAATCCACATGCATTTTCATGGTCAAACAAAACTTAAATTTTTCATGGTGAAAGAATAAATATTTATCCATCACACTGCAAAAACACCACTAAACAGTGGCAAAAATCAAAATTTTGTTTCACATGAAACACAAGCTAAAATCAAACTGTTTCACGTGAAACATATAGTTTTACACAAATACATGTGTGTTTTAAGTGATCTTGCTGTATTTATTGGTTTGTTGGAAATTGTATCATAACTTAAAAATGTATTACAATCTATAATAAAACAAACCGGTTATTTGATAAGATTTGATTTTTCAACTTTGTGCAAGATTGTTATTAATACGTTTTATATACCCTTTTAATTTGATATAAATTGATATTGGCGGCCTTTGAGTGAATGTTGATGTGTAAGGAATAATAAAACGCAAACAGTATCAAAAGCGCTTTGGAAGCTTGATATAGCTTAATCTGAGTATATAGAATAAAAAAAATAAATTTCAAGGTGGGGATAAAATTGGGGATAAAAATTTTATTTTAAATCAAACATTGTTTTGAATTGAATGAAGAAGAAGAAGAAAATAAACCAATGATCGGATAAAATCAAATAAAAGCATTTAAGTATATTTCCGGCAAGATAATGGGAGAAACAATATAAAAAATAGTTTTTAATACAAAACAACAAAATTATACAAATAAACAAATTTAATATAAAAAACGATATGTAAATATGCAAATAACAAGTAAATGGTTAGAGTTTGTTTTTTTATTGGAAAATTTATCCCAAAAAAAACAAACAATATTACACAAAACATGATGTGAAATTTTGATTGTTTCACATGAAACATTTTTAGATTTGTGTTTTACAGGAAATATAAAAATTTATAAAATATATGTTTAAGCGGGGTGTTTTATAAAGAAAAATCAACAAAGAAAATTTATTGATGATTTTGATTAATATTAGATTTATTTTTATTTGTACTCAAAAATGAAAAGTGTGTGGGTTTTATTGAGTTAATTTTGCTGTGTGAATCTAAAAAATATAATTGTTTGAAAAAAAAAATGGACAAAGAAAAAGATTTTTTTATAAAATCGGATAAAAATTTTTATATATAAGCACAGGTTTTTTTTATAAAATGTTTTACGTGAAACAATTTTGGATTATAGAAAAATTTTTTTGCTAAAAAAAACAGAATTTTTATAAAAGATGAGAGTAAAATGTATAAAGATTTAAGCAAAATAAAAAAAATATTCAGAAGTAATAACTGTTTGTTTTGTTGTTGATAAGTGTGTGTTTGAGTTAAAAGTAAGAAGAGTAATGCGCGAGTTACCGTGTTGTTTTAAGTTGTAATTAAAGTTGTTTGGTTTTGGTGGTGAGTGTGTTGATAATTAAACGCCACGGTTGTGTTTTGTATTAAAAACGAAATTGTGTAGGTGTGGTGGTGTGTAAACCGGTGGTCAAATAATATATTAGATATACAAACGTAAGTCGGAGACATGTTTGATTGGAAGAGTGTTTGAGAAGTGTTGTATGATTGCAGGGTTTGATAGAGTGTATACAAATAAAGTGATGTATTGAGAGAATTTATAAATCAAGTGTCGCTTTAAGGGGAGATATACAACAAAGATTTTGATTAAGAGAATAAATAAAAATTTAGTATAGATAGTTCTGAGATGAAATAAAATGTAATTATAATCGGTTTTGAAAAAGGATTTATATGATCGCTGCTGTTTTATGAGGGTATGTTTACAATTTTTTATGAGTGGAGAGATAGAAAGTTAAAACACAACAGCTACTTATGTTTAATAATCAAGCTCAATCAACAAAGATTGTTGTTTTAAGAGTAAAATAAAGAATGTTCAAAAGTGAGCGAGTAATATAGTGGGGTAAATATGGAAATAGATATTTGGAAAAATTTGTAAAAAACCAAGACAAATATGTTGTTTTAGATTTGCATTAACAGATTGTTTTTTTTTATGAACATAGATTGAAAATAAAAAATTTAATTGTGATGTCTTGGTTGAACAAGATGGTAAATTGGTTATTTGGAAAATTTTGTATTTTTCAAAATTACTGAGCTGGGATTGTGTGAAACACAATTTTTTAGAGCTGGGATGATGGATGGTATGTTTTTTTTTGTTTTAAGTGAGAAAAAAAAATTATAAAACCAAAATTTGGAAATACCGCAAACCCAAAGAAGGTTTGCGGCTTGTTTTGTAGCTCTACATATACTTCAAGAAGTGTGTGGAAATATTTGAATCAACAATAGAAAAATTGATAAAGAAATGTAGAAAGGAAAATTTGTAAAATCAAGGCTGTTTTGTGGTTTAGGGGCGTGGTATAAACAATCGTGGATAAAATCAAAAACGCGAAGCCTGTGGATTTAGAAGCGAACCGTGGAGTTGCTAGGCTAGGGGACAGAGGGAAATATTTTTGAAAAAAGGGGTGTGGCGAGAATATAAGAGAAATTTGAAAGATGTTTGTGAGGGGTTGATGATGAGAAACCGAGAGGGGATTGGTTACAAATGAAAACATGGGAGTGAAGAGTGGAAGAAGGTGAGTGCGGTTGGAAAAATGCTAGGTGATTTGGGTGAGGAGAGGAAAATTTGCGCAAGGTGTATGTGGAGAGTGAGAAAAAACGAGAAGGGGGATAAGGAAAAACAAGAGTGTGTGTCGGTGTGGTGATGAGAGGGAAGAAAGTGTGGGAAATGTGATGGTGTATTGGAAAAAGTATGAGAGGTTGAAAGGTGAGGCGAGCGTTGGTGGGGATATTTGTTCGATCGGGAGGTGTTGAGTGTTGCAGGGAGAATGAGGAGAACTTGTGAGAAAAAAGGATTGTTGTGAAGGGTAGAAAGAGAAGAATGTTTGTAAGGTGATCATGTGGTGTATGTGGGGATAGGTTGGGTTGTAAAATAAAATATGGCAGGGAGAGGGCGAGGAAAATTCGGAAGAGTGTGATGGGTAGAGATTGTGGAAGGTCCGTAAGGGCGCTGTGATATGGGTGGTTTGGTAGGAAAAATCGGAGAGAGGCGCGGAGGTGGCGAGAGAGGGAGAAAAAGCACAATTTTCGAGAAAATCGAGCTTTAATAATATGAAATGAAGAAAGTGGGTATATAATCATACAAATGAGTATGTTTTTATATTTTTTGCAAAAAATATGATGATTTTTAGACAAATTACCCTCAAATGGGTGGCGAAAAAGGATAAAAATTTCAAATATAAAAACATGGTGCAAAAAATCGCTTGCCAACTCGGAAGGTTTTGCTATAATTGTAATAAAGTAAGGTTCTAAAGGAGTTGCTTATGGCGTCAAGCAGGTCGTTTTTACACTTTATTTTCGAGCAGCTTGATGATCTTGAGGACGTGGCATACCTGCCTCTCGACGGTGATTTCGTATTGTACTACAGGGGAATTCATGTCGGCGGCATCTATGGGGACAGGTTGTTTGTGAAACCCTTCCTTGCGGCGATGGACTATATGCCAGACGCGCCGTTTGTTAGCCCGACGGAAAATACTTTCGAATACCTTTTGGTTGAAAATGTCAACGACAAGGAGTTTTTGCAAGGGCTGTTCAAATCGATAATATCGCGGATTTTGACCCCAAAAACCAGAAAAAAGAAAAGAGGTTGATCGCCTCTTTTTGCTTTTTTACGGCGGAGCGCAACGTCAAACAAATCGTATTGTTTGGCGGTTTGCCAATGTTTTGATTTTTCGGCTGTTATTGACCAACGGCTCGGTTTGTTGCAAACAATCAAACCAAGCCAAAAGATCGAAACAGGAGCGCGTTTTTCATCACCCCTTCCGAAATGTGTTTGTTTTTACTATCTTACGCAATTGACGCTTGCTTCTGATGTTGGTGTTTATGACTTGGGATATTGTTTGTGGTTGCTCTTGTGAATGTTTTGCTTCCTCTTTTGTGTGGTGTTTGTGTTTATATGTTTTTCCGAGAGTTTCTACATCGGTTTGTGTGTGCTCTACATGATTTTTTTGTGTGTTTTGCATGTGTTGTTTGTGTTGATTGACGCGTTTTGCGTGTTGTTTACAATTGTGCTCGGACGCTTTGGGGAAGGGGTTCGGCTTACAGCATAGGTGTTTGTTGTGTGTTATAAAAAGCGGCTTGACAAACAGTCAAACCGCGTGGTTGTGAAATCAATATGTGCTCGCCGAAACCGCATGGGTAATATAGATATCCGCAAAGGTTGCAAAAACAATACAGATACCCCAAAGCCGAAGTTATTTCCTTACGGGCGGGAGCGGGGATATGTCGCCCGCAACGGCGTTTAGAATGTCGGGAAGGATCTTTTCATATTTGCCCAACCCTTTTTCCACAACAGTCTCGAAACTTTCGGCGGCGCCGCCGTCCGCTCTGTCCGAAACCACCTTCACAGACAACAAGGGAAGCCTGTTCCGCTCGCAAGCGATTGCCAATCCCGCAAGCTCCATCTCGCAGATCTCGCCGCCAAAACACTCCTTTAGATGCTGTTTTTGCTCGGTCGAACCGACAAAAACGTCTCCGCTTACAGCCGTGACCGTCTTGATGGGCAAACGAAGCGCGGAGACAACTCTGTCTATAAGGGATCCGTCCAAATAGAAGTAGATATCCTCTTTTTCGGGATATTGTCCTTTTTGCGTGTTGTCTATCAAAGACGTGTCGAATTGATAGTGACACACTTTGTTGACAAGCACAAGTTCCCCGACGGACAGTTTGTCCGAAAGCGCGCCGACAAACCCGAAGTTGAGCGCGACGTCGACGTCGAACAGATCTTTCAAAAGTTGGACGGTGAGCGCGGCTTTTATCTCGCCGACCCCGCCCGTTGCCAAAAACACCGAGTGCTCTCCGAATTGGAGCTTGCACACATCCACGCCTGCGATTCTGTTTTGCGCGACGGCTACCCCAAGTTTTTCGTAGATGGGAAGGCTCTCTTTTGCCATTGCCGTGATAATTGCGATTCTCATAAAACGCCTCCGTCTAAAATTTTAGCACAGTACAAAAAAAATGCAACGCCCTGCGGCAAAATAATGCGTTTGTATTGCTTTCTTTTTGACAAGGTGTTAAACTTGCGATATGACCGACGACAACCTTAAACTTATCGCAAGATATTTGGAGGAGCAGGGGATAGCGCTTGACGAGGGACGGCTGCAAAAACTGTCCGATTTCCAATTGCTTGTCGACGAGGCGAACAAAAGGTTCAATCTTACGGCAATAACCGACGAGCGGGATTTTGCGATAAAGCATTTTGCGGATTCCCTGCTTGCGGCGCCCCTCCTCAAAAAGGGCCAATTGTGCGACATAGGCGCGGGAGCGGGGTTCCCGTCCGTGCCGCTTGCGATTGCAAGAGAGGATATTGCCGTGACCGCATTGGATTCGACCGCAAAAAAGATAAACTTCATCAAGGAAGCGGCGGAGAAGTTGGGGCTTGCAAACCTGAACGCGATCGCGGGAAGAGCGGAAGAGGCGAGGGATTTGTTTTGCAAGTTTGAAAACGTCACGGCGCGCGCGGTCGCGTCGCTGCCTGTGCTTTTGGAGCTTGCGGCGCCTCTTCTCAAAAAAGGCGGAGTGTTTTTTGCATACAAAACAGACGAGAGCGAGCTTCAAACGTCGAAAAACGCGCAACGCGCGCTCGGCATGCGGCATATCATGACAAAAAAGTTTGTGCTTCCCGACAATTCGGAAAGGGCGATACTCGTGTTTGAAAAGATAGCGGACACTCCGCCCATGTATCCGAGGCGATACGGCGTCATAAAGAACAAGCCGCTGTAAAACATGCGGAAAGAGCTTGATTTTTTTGCCCCGCGTCCAACAAAACATTTTTCCAAACAAAGCATAATGCTTGAATGAAAGAGGAAAAACAAAAGCGGCTCGGCCGACTGCCGAACCGCTTGAATTTTGTTCGCGGAAAACTGCGAATTTTTCAAAAAACCGCAAAACGTAGTGCGTTTTTGCTTATACGCCCTGCGCGAGCATTGCGTCCGCGACCTTTTTGAAGCCCGCGATATTTGCGCCCGCGACGAGATCGTAGGGCAGTTTGTAGAGGTTGATGACCTCGAGCATTTGCTCGTGGATGCCGTGCATGATCTCTTTGAGTTTGGCGTCCACTTTGTCCGCGCTCCACACAAGGCGAGCGGAGTTTTGCGCCATTTCCAAACCGCTGACAGCAACGCCGCCCGCGTTTGCCGCTTTTGCGGGCAAGATGACCACGTTTTTGCTTTGCAGGAGGGCGATCGCCTCGTTTGACGTGGGCATGTTGGACACTTCGCACAGATATTTTACGCCCATATCCACCATCTTTTCCGCTTCCGCGACGTCGATTTCGTTTTGGCAAGCGCAGGGCATATAGACATCCGCGGGTACGTTGCCCCACGGCTTTTCGCCCGGGAAGAATTCCGCGTGATATTTTTCGGCATATGCGGAAAGTGCGCTCTTGCCCTCCGCGCGAAGGGTGAGCATATGTTCCATGAAGTCCACCTTTTCGCCGCTTACGCCGTCTTTGTCGTAGACATATCCCTCTCCGCCCGACAATGTGAGGACTTTGCCTCCGAGCGCGGATATCTTCTTTGCCGCGCCCCATGCCGCGTTGCCGTAGCCCGAAAGGCAAAACGTCTTGCCTTCTATGGAATCGCCGAGGTGATCCAGCACGTCGCAGAGCAGATACGCGGCGCCGTATCCCGTCGCCTCGGGGCGAATGAGTGAGCCTCCGTAGCTCAAGCCCTTGCCCGTAAGCACGCCGCTTATGAAGTTGCCCGTGATGCGCTTGTATTGCCCGTAAAGGAAGCCGAGCTCACGACTGCCGACGCCGATATCTCCCGCGGGGACGTCCAGATCCGCGCCTATATGGCGATAAAGCTCGGTCATGAAGGATTGGCAAAAGCGCATGATCTCCATATCCGACTTGCCGCGGGGGTCGAAATCGCTTCCGCCTTTCGCGCCACCCAAGGGAAGAGATGTGAGGGAGTTTTTGAAGATCTGCTCAAAGCCCAAAAACTTGATGACGGAAAGGTTCACGTTGTTTCTGAAGCGCAAGCCGCCCTTGTAGGGTCCGAGCGCGTTGTTGAATTGCACGCGATAGCCGCGATTGACGCAATAGACGCCGTTGTCGTCCATCCATGGCACTTTGAAGATGATCTGACGGTCGGGCTCCACGAGGCGCTCGAGGACGCTGTACTTCCTTAGCTCTGCCTCGTTTTCGTCAACAAAAGGACCGATCGAGCCCAACACCTCTCGGACAGTCTGCAAAAATTCGGGCTGAGAGGAGTTTTTTTGTTCCGTCATTGCGATGACCTCTTTGATGTAATCCATAAAAACCTCCGCGGTCGGTAAACGCCGACAAAATTTTGTTTCGTAGATATTTTATCATATTCGCGAAAAATTCGTTGCGTTAAATCGCGTATTTGTCAAAAAACAGAAAAATTTAATCCGAGAAGTTCCAAAATCTCAAAATCGAGACAAAGATGCAAATTTTGATATTGAAATATCGTTTGACGTATGATATCATATATTGGTAACAATCTAAGCCCGAGGGCGCGCGCTTATGTGCGCGCGTAAGGCTGAAATCAAGGAGAAAATTATGAGTCAAAAGCAGTTAAAAAAGGTCAAGAAATACCGCGCGCTGAAAGTTGCGTTTTATTTTCTTGGACTTCCGCTGTTTGTTTTTGCGGTGGGGCTGACCGCAATCAAGTACATTGGGCACGACCCCTTTGTCGGGACAAGCGAGTTCACCGCGTCCTTGGGCTTTTTCGAGGGCTATCAGCGGTTGATCACCTCTCCCGCGCTGTTCGGGATATGGCTTGCCCTCGGGATTTGGTTGCTGATCTCGGTTTTTCATCTTATCATTGCAAAAACCGTCAAAAGCCGCAGGGCGAGGATGTTTGCCGTCGTGGCGTTTACGCTTGTGGTGATGCTTGGGTGCATGCTCGGAATGGACGCCATTTTCGACGCAAAGATCAACAAGATCATCGAAGAGGCGCCCGCGGGCGTGACGGTGGAAGACTATCGCACGCAGTTGTCCTACTATCGCACGATCTCCACGTATTATCAGAAAAAAAACTTGTCCAAACTGCTTATGGCAAGGATAGAGGAGCTTGAAAAGGTCTACAACGTGGAGATGCAGGGCATTGACAAGTCGGGCGTTGCCGGCAACATAAACAACAAGCCCGTCACCTACGGCAACGTCATTTCGGATCCCGACGAAAACGGCGTCTGCGAAACGGGAGTGGACATCAGCTTCACTGCGGACGACAAGGGCAAATATGCGCTCAACATAAACCCCAACGGAAACGTGATAGAGCCAAACGGCATGGACGACGGCGAAAGCTCGCAAGTCATCCGTCTTGCTCCCAACAAAAACGGCGAACTTGTCATCAACGGCAGGGTATACAGCCATTACTTCTACGTGCAACGCGCCTCTCAAAAGGGCGAAACCGTCTATGTGTGGTACGCAAAAGACATGATGCCCACGGGCTTCGAGTGGGACGGCTCTGCCGCAAAGGTCAAGCGCGAAGAGGGCGTCTACGGCAGAGGCATCTACAATCAGAGCGGATTGCTCGCCGACGGCTGGGTGTTCAGCTTGGACAACGTGCTCGAGATCCTCGAGGACTATTACGAAGCGTCCGCGGACATAGACAGGCTCGTCAAAGAGCTGGGCGCCGAAGATCTGCTTGCCTATATAAGAGAGGAGGCGGAGCAAAAAAGAGACGCGTACTATATGGGAGAAGATCCCGACCACGAGGTGGACCCGTGGATCACCGCGCTGTATCAACAAAACGTGCAATTGACCGAGGACTTCTCTCTTACAAGGGGAGAGCTTGAGGGATTGCTTGCCAAAGTGGGCGCACTGCTCGGCGACAACAAACTTTTCGACTATGTGTTTACGGGCTATCAAGACATTGATGGGCTCATTCAAGGCGTGGGCGAACTGTTGGGCAGCAGTTTGGGCGCGATCATAGGGCCGGCTCTCCAACAGTTGCAAAAAGGCATGAGTTTGAAATCCTTGATCGGCGAGGAGGAACCCGCGGATCCCGAGCAAAAGACCACTCTCCAAACGATTGCGGACATCCTCAAACAGGCAAGGGGCAAGGACAACAGCTATGTTGTCAACGACCTGTATATCATCCTCTCCTACAAAGCGGACAACGCGATTTTCCACGGCGATCAGATGAAGGATCACCTCTATCTCGCTCTTGTCAGAGACAACGGGCTTGAGGGCGAAGCGGCGGGTCCCGGCACGACCGAGGACGATATCCTGCTCGACATCGACTTCGACGACGCGGTGCTCGATCAAGAGCTCGGAGATTATGCCTTCGACCTCGATCATCTTAGCGATCTGTTGAACAACGTCATCAACAATCTGCTCCCCGCCGACCTCAACCTCAGCGACGGCATTTTGGGCACTGTCCTAGGGCTTATTTTGAAAGATATAGACGTGGACGGCAGGACTTTCAAAGGCTTGGTGATCAGCGGGATCAGCATCCCCATCCTCAATCCCGACGGAAAGATCGAACTTGACATAAACAACATTTTGGCGACGCTTTTGACAAATTGGTATTCCTATCAATCCTCCGTGTTCAAACCCGTGTGGGAGTTTTACGAGTGGGGCAACGAGGGCGAGGATGAAGGCACTCAAGCGCTGAGGGCCGCGTACGCAAGATACGAGCGCGCGGTTTACGAGGCAAAAGTGCACGGCGGTTTGGTCGGTTCCGTGCTGATCGGCGACAGCCTCGGCGCGGGCACATATCCGTCCTCTTTGGGGCTTGGAGACCTTGTGAGCGTGCAACAGGTCAAGACGGATCTGTCGTATATGCCCGTCTACTTCCCGCTGTACGCTTGCCGCGACATGATCGTCACATTCATGGGGCTTGTCTTGTTGTTCTACTTCCTCAGCTTCCTCGCTGCGGAAAAGGAAGAGGAATACGCAACGCACAGGGCGCTTGCCGAGATCACGGCCGAGGACAAGGCGGAAGCGTTTGCGTCCGTGCCCGAACCCATCACGGAGGAACAGGCGGAAGCGCTTACTCTCCCGACTCCCTCGGAAGAGGCCGCGGCGCCCGAAACGCCCGAAACGCCTTCCGAACCTCCCGCGCCACCCGCGTTTGAGGAAGAGGAGCCGATATTCGACCTCGAAGAACTTGAGGTGTTGACAGAAGAGGTGCCTGCGGCAGGGGAGGAAGCCCCCGTGCCTGCCGACCCAAATCCCGTAAAGGAGGTGCATTGAGATGAGCGACGAAATCAAAAAAGATGATATCACTTTGACGCCGAGCGGCACCCCCGAGACGCCCGCAACGACGCCTGTCGAAGCAAGCAAAAAGCTCGTCAAGGACAAAAAACCCAAGGCGGACAAACCCGCAAAGCCCGAAAAGGCGGCGAAACCTGAAAAGCCCGCAAAGCCGGAAAAACCTGCAAAACCGGAGAAGCCCGCCAAACCCGAGAAAGCGGAAAAACCGAGCAAACCCGAAAAGCCCGCCAAGGCGGAGAAACCGGCCAAGGCGGCAAAGCCCGCCAAGGCGGAGAAACCGGCCAAGGCGGCAAAGCCCGCCAAGGCGGCAAAGCCCGCCAAGGCGGAAAAACCCGCGAAAGCGGAGAAGCCTGCTAAGGCCGAAAAACCCGCGAAAGCAGAGAAGCCCGCTAAGGCCGAAAAACCCGAAAAGACGGAAAAGGGCTCCAAAAAGAAGGAAGAAAAGCGCTACAACAGGGACAAGGACGGCAACGTCATTCCCGTCTCCTATCCCGTCAGCAAGCGCATGAAGGCGGATCATCGCAAGACCTCTGTCGGATACACGGCGTTTGCGGTCATTCTGCATCTGCTTGCGGTCATACCGCTGATCGTGGTCACGCTTGTGCTTGCCATCAAGAGCTACAATTTGCTTCCCGCGTACACGGTCTGGCCGTTTGTGGGTCTTGTGGTGATAGTGCTGTTTGCGCTCATCTTCATGGCGGTCACGCTTACGGTGACGCGCAAGCGCACGCGCAGCAACATATTCTCGCAGACGGCGAAAGTCGCCATCACGTATGTTTGCCTGACGACGGTGTTCGGCATGCTGTTGACGTACGCCGTGCCCGACGTGATCGCAAACGCGACGTCAAGCACGCTCTTTGCGGAGGATATATTCTACAATGCGGAATCGCAAGTCGAAGAAAATGCCGAACTGGAGCGCCAATTCATCATGTACA
Source organism: uncultured Clostridia bacterium (assembly GCA_947625145.1). Classification (GTDB taxonomy): domain Bacteria; phylum Bacillota; class Clostridia; order Christensenellales; family CAG-917; genus CAG-475. Next base: position 14,776 of record CANQNC010000001.1, on the reverse strand, counting down.
ACATGCTTGCGGGCAACCTGAACAACTTCACGGATGAGGAGCACGGCGATTTCTCCTACAAGACGCTCAGCGCGTTTGAACCGGGGTCGGCGGCAAACGTTGTGTTGAACTATCTCAACGCCGAGATAGACAACAGCAAAAGCGACTATGAGTCGAGATATCCCGACATTCAGTCCATCGATCAAAACGTGCTTGAGGTGATGCGGAAAAACGATCCGTACAGGTATGAGCTGTATCAGTTTGTCTACAACAACTATGTTTTGAACGACTTCACGTACGCGCTTGACAACAGCGCCAACCGCAGATGGCTTGCGCTCTCAATTGTGGATTATATCTACAATCACTCCAACTACGAGCACCTCATCAAGGTGGGCTTCAAAGACAAGAAGTTGAAGGCGCTGTTCGACGCAAACTACGACAACTTCAATCAGGACGGCTATCAGACCTTCGACGACGCAATGCTCTTGTACGCGCAGATGGATTCGCGTATGACCATACCCGTCGTGCTGAGGCTCATCCTCAACAAGGGCTGGAGCTATTCGCAACCCGTTGTCAACGACGAGGGCAAGATCATCTACAACGGCGAGGAGAACTTCCTCTATCAACTCTACGAGCCGGACGTCGTTCAGGCATACAGGGACGGCGGCGGACTGTTCACCGAAGAGGGCGAGATGATGAACTCGGACGGGAAGATGATCAAGGTTCAATACGCCTACAACGACGAGGGGTGGAAGCTGTATGAAAACGGCATGGTCGAACGCCCCGTCAAGTGGCTTGTGCTTGACATGTTGGGCAGCCCCATGGACATCACCTCGATCGACCTTTCCGCGACGACTTTCAACATCAGCGGCGCGCAAGTGGATCTCAAGATGATCTTGGCGCTTGTCAACAGCGCGGCGGGCAACCTTGTCGACTCCCTCGGCGGCGTGTTGCAAGAGGACCTCGTGTCGCTCATACAAGATGTGACGGGCGGCGCGGCGCTTGGCATTGGATTGTGCATAGACGACAACGACGCGCTCAAAATTCAAGTGTTGCCCATGAACGTGCACTATGCGATGCTCGGCTACATGCAAGCGACGTGGGTGCAATCCAACAACCTGCTTATGGCGGTCATCAACGTGCTCAACCTGCGCAATTGGCTGTATATCTTCGGCGGCGTTGGCGTGGTGCTGATCATTGCGGCGGGCGTGCTCAGAGAGTGCGGAAAGCGCACGAGAGAGAGGACGGCGGTCGCACGCGACAGGATCATCCGCGCGACGACGACTCCCGAAGGCTCGCAGGAGCTCCTCGATGCGGCGAAAGAACAGGTCAAGGCTGATGACAAAGCCGCGCAAGAGGCGGAAAAACAAGCCGAACAGCAGGAAAAAGAGGAAAAGAAGCAGGAAAAGGAACAGATAGATGAGGAAATAAAACAGGAAAAAGAGGACAAGAAGGCGGCGAAAAAGGCAAAGGCGGACGCGAAAGCCGAAGCCAAAGCCAAGAAGGCGGAAAAGAAGGAAAAAGCGGAAAAGCCCGCAAAAGAACCCAAGCCCGCCAAAGAGCCTAAGCCCGAAAAGACCAAAGCCGACAAGCCAAAGTCCGACAAATCCAAATCAGAAAAGCCCGCGACCGAAAAGCCGACGGAGGTAAAGCCGACGGAGGGTAAGTCCGCAACGGCTCCCGCGGGAAGCGCAAAGACGGGCAAACCCGCGGCGCCTAGGCCTGCGAGCGGGGGAGCGAGACCCGCGACGGGCAGACCTGCCGCAAGGCCGTCGGGCGGCGGAACAAGGCCGTCAAGCGGCGCAAGACCTTCGGGCAGTCGCCCCTCGGGCACAAGGCCCACGGGAGGGGGGCCGAGACCCAGATGACAGACATATCCCGCCAAACGGCGGGATATTCTTTTGCCCTTTTGAAAGAGGCGCGGCAAACGGAACGCGCATTTTAAGAGCTGTACAACGACAAACGAAACGCGAGATCTTGCAAGCGAAACGCGAAATTTTTTTTGGTTAGTTTGGGCATGCTTAAACGAGGAGGACGGCAAGCGGAAGTTTGTCGAAAAACCGCAAAAAATATTGAAATCACAACGCCAAAGTTGTATGATATAGGCGAAAAATCAACTTCGGGGGTACGAATATGTCCTATGTGCAAGATGTTTTTGAAATGACCGCTCGCGAAAACCGAGGACAGGTCCAATTTTTGCAGACCGTCGGCGAGGTGCTACGCTCCATACAGCCCGCCGTCGAGCAAAACGAAGGCGTGTTGAAGAAGTTCAGGATACTTGAAAGAATGGTGGAGCCCGATCGTCAGCTGATCTTCAGGGTGACATGGGAGGACGACAAGGGCGAGTTTCATGTCAACAGGGGCTACCGCGTGCAGTTCAACAACGCCATAGGGCCCTACAAGGGAGGGCTTCGCTTTCAGGGCAACGTCAATTTGGACATGATGAAGTTCCTTGCGTTCGAGCAGACATTCAAAAACTCCTTGACGTCCCTTCCCATGGGCGGCGCGAAGGGCGGCAGCGACTTCGATCCCACGGGCAAGTCGGAAAATGAGATCATGCGCTTTTGCCAAGCGTTTATGACCGAGCTGTATCGCCACATAGGTCCGAACATGGACGTCCCCGCGGGGGATATGGGCGTGGGCGGCAGAGAGATAGGATATCTTTTCGGGCAGTACAAGCGCATCGTCGGCGCGTTTGAAAACGGCGTGCTGACGGGCAAGGGGCTGAGCTACGGCGGCTCGTTGATACGTCCCGAGGCGACGGGCTACGGCGCGACCTACTTTTTGACCGAGGTCTTGCGGCACGAGGGGGAAAACATAAAGGGCAAGACGTTTTGCCTGTCCGGGTTTGGCAACGTCGCGTGGGGCGCGACAAAAAAGATCACCGAGCTTGGCGGAAAGGTGGTCACGCTTTCGGGCCCGGACGGCTATGTCTACGATCCCGACGGCGTAAGCGGGGAGAAGATGGATTTTATGCTGAAAATGCGCGCGTCCAACCGCAACCTTGTCAAGGACTATGCCGACCGCTATCCTTGCGAGTACGTCGCGGGCAAGAAGCCGTGGGGCAACGTCAAGGCGGACGTATATATGCCTTGCGCCACGCAAAACGAGATCACGCTAGACGACGCCGTCGCCATGGTGGCAATGGGAGTCCCGGTGCTCAACGAGGTGTCCAACATGCCCACGACAAACGAGGCGTGCGCCTATCTGCAACAGCACGGCGTGCTTGTCGCCCCGTCCAAAGCGGTCAACGCGGGCGGAGTGGCGACGTCGGGGCTTGAGATGTCCCAAAACAGCGAGAGGCTCAATTGGTCGGCGCAGGAAGTGGACATGCGCCTCAGAGACATCATGCGCGACATTCACGACAAGATCTGCGACACGCTCACCGAGTACAACATGGGCTACAACCTTGTCGCGGGGGCAAACCTTGCGGGCTTCAAAAAGGTCGCGGAGGCGATGCTCGCCGAGGGAGTGTATTGAGAGTTGCAACAAAAGCAATGACAAAAAGCGAGGGCAAACGCTCTCGCTTTTTAAGACGTAAAACACGACGCTTTGTTTAAGCCTGCGATTTTAGGTCGGTTTCCAAAACGTTTTAATGTTTCTTTCCGCGCGCGCCCGTATGTTTGGGAGCGCAAAGCCAAACGGGATTGTCATATCTCGGCGGAGCAACTGCCGCGGAGGCGCGCCGCTTTCGGGTGCAAAAAACAGCAGGCTTGCCCAAAAGGCAAACCCATTGCATAATAACCGATCAAGCCGAAAAAAGTTCGGATTGCAACATATTCGCGATTTTATCCGCCATTTCCGCAACATAAAGCGGGGATACGGTCATAAGTTGCATAAGCGCGTCCCCTTTGTTTTCCGCGACGATGCCGAGTATGCCTATGTCGCCGAAGCGTTCCTTTTTGCCCTTGATGGCGGCGGGACAAACGCCGTCGTCGCGTATCACAAGCCGTCCCACTTTGTCCTTTGCGCCCAGCCCCGCGTCCACCGCGACAAACAGCGCGTCCGAGTGCACGGCTCGAATGAAGTTCAACCACTCCTTCATGTTTTTGCCGTTTACGCAATGGTTTTCGGTGCCGTACACAAAGGCGGGCACGTTGTATTTGTCCACAAGCTGACTGCCCACCATGGGTCCGAGCGCGTCCCCCGAAATGGCCGTTGTGCCGAAGCAGACGACCACGATCTGACGTTTCGCTTCCGTGCTTGCCTCGGGAGGGTCGGGCAAGACGGGGGCTTCGGGCGAGCGGAGCGCCGCTTTGAGAAGGGCAAGTTCGGTGTTGTCGGATCTTGATTTTTTCATTTTAGGATTGTTGCCAACGCCGAGGGATTTTATACTTCAAGGCAAAAGAAAACCCCGCGGGATCTCCGCGGGGAAGCGTGTGGTTTTGATCCGATCAATCCTTGCTCAAGCCGTAGAGCGCGCGCACGTCCACGACGATATTGCCCGTGCTCGCGTCAAGCTGAAGTCCCGCAAAGAAGTCGGGGATCTTCACGTCGTGCAAAATCGAAGCGACGGAGGGTTGAATGGTGGTGATGTTGCTCCATTCAAGCAGTTCGCCCACGGTCATGTTTGTAAACACCGAAAACAGCGTTATGCCGAGGTCGTTCAGCGTGGACATTTGGATTTGCTCGTTGTCGAAGATGGTGCCGGGGGTGATGTCCATGAAGTCGCCTATCTTCGCCTCCGCGATTATGCCGTTCATGTTTTTGACCGTCTGTTGCGCAAGCAAGCGGAGAACGGCGGAACTGCGCTCTCTTATCACAGAGACCTTTGCGGGGGAAAGCGCGGTCGTGGCGACGCGGCCGTTCGAAACGTCATAGTAGAACGCCTCGCCGAATTGCGCGATATATCCCATCTTCATTGTGAAGTGCTGTACGTCTTCCGCGTTGTGTGCGGGGTTGCCCTCGTCGTAGACCACGTACGCGCCGTTGACATACACATAGTCCGTGTCACGATCGGGCTTGGAGTACGGCGAGTTGAGGAAGTACACGGGATAGCAATATTGCAGGGCAAGGGTGAGGTCGTGTTCTTTGTCATAGCCGTAGTCCGAATCCGAAATGGGGACGATAAACTCCTTTGTTTCGGACGTATGCAGTTCGAATTTTGGAAGATCCGCATGCGAGGGCTTTTCGGGGTCGTAGTACAGCGGAGTCTTTGTGCCCGAGGACGCCACGTCCGTGTATTGCTTGGATCCTAGGATCTCCACATAGACCTTGTTGTTTGTGTTTGTGTAGGCAGTGTAGGAATATTGCGTCGGCCCTTCCGCTTTGACCCTGTAATACAGATCGCAGCTGTCCACCGCGGAATAGCTTGCGAGGTGCCCTATCTCGTATATGGCAAGCGGCAGGATGCGGTTGTAGGTTTCGCTTTCCGTCTCCTTGCCCGCGGTGTAGATGAACATGTTCGCGTCCTTGGTCGCCATTTCCACGGCTTTCGCTTTGAGCGCGACAAGTTTCAACGCGTCGGTTGAGAGCAAGGGTTGACCTTCGAATTGCGTTTTCAGCTCGGACAGTTTTTTGTACTCGTAATAATAAGTTGTCGTTGAAAACTCGCCTTGCAGATCCTCGTCCGAGAGCGCGACGTATTGTTTGTCGCTTGCAAAATACTTGCCGCTGAGCTGACTGTCGTAGACGTACACTGCCTCGCGCCTTGCCTCTCCCGTGCCCGAGTAGGTCTTGCCGTCCCATTCGATGAAATAGAAGCTATCTTCGTCGGGCGAATATGCGTCGTAAGCCTGCAGATCGCCGACAGCGTAGTCCGAGTTGATGTCTATGATCTCGCCCAGCATAAGGTCGGAGATCACCGCGTCGAGCGCGTTCGGCATTTCTTGCACGTTGACAAACGCGATTTTTTTCAGCATGGATGTGGAAGAGCCGAAAGCCGTCACGACGTAAAGCGTTTTGCTTCCTTCCATTGCCTCTTTGAGGTCGGATTGCTCCGCCACGCGATACACCTTGTTGTCCGCGTCGTAGTAGAACAGGGTTTGGTTGTTCTCCTGCTCCTTGTAGTAGTAGACGTCGTGGGATTTGCCGCCGTCGCCCTCCTCCACCGTGGTCTTGTGGATGTCCGCTTTGTCTATCTCCCCGTAGACGTCCGCGTCAATGTCCATGACGTCCGAGATCATCAGCGTGCCGAACGCGGAGGAGAAACTGCCCAGCGTGGACGAGGCAAAGCGCTGAAGCACGGGGGAAGAGGCGTCATCGACCGCGCTCTTTGCATAGCGTTGGACCGCGCCCGCTTCGGTTTTGCGCACGTATTGATTTTCCGTGGTGTGCAACGCCGCGTTGTAGAGTGTGTAGTACGCCGAGTGCACATACAAGGGCTCCTCGGTGGGGAGTTCGGCGGGCACAAAGTCTCCGCCCTCCTGCTTGGTGTACTTATGCCTCCAATCCATGTCGCTGTCCGCCACATAGGGCATATAGCTGTTTTCGTCTTCGACAAGTACGTATTTGCCCGCGTCGTCGGGGGTGTATTCGTCATATTTCAGCTCTATCATCTCGCTGAGCGTAAGCTCGTCCGTGATCGTGCTGAGGTCGTTGATCGTGCAACCGCGCGCGGCGAGCGAGCGCATGAGGTATGCGGAGGAGGAGTCGATTTCAATAAGTTCGTCAATTTTCAGATCGTCTATCTCTCCCGCAAGCGAGGACATCTTGCTTCCCTTCCTCGCAAGAGTCTTGAACAGGTGCGCGGAGGAGTTGTCTATGCGCAGAAGTTCGGATATGGTCAGCTGATCCATCGCCGAGCCGATATCCGACATTTTGCAACCCCTTCTCGCAAGGGATTGTATCGCGATCGCGGTGTCGGATTGGCGGGTCTGCGTGTAGACCTGCATGCCCTTGTGTTCCGTCTTGCCGTAGAGGGTGTAGTAGAAAGTTTCCACAAACTCGCCGTCTCCGTTTTCCGAAAACACGCCGCTTTCCTCGTCATAGTCCCCTCTGCGGGCGCCCTCGCCGTACATATCCGCCGCAAACGGGTCGTACTTCACATATACGGGGACCTTGACGAAAAAGCTCTTCGCGGGGTCCGCGAGATCCTCGTCCGCGGGCTCGGAGTTGTAAGGCTCGTACTCGTCGAAATCCACCGCGATAAGCTCGCCAATTGTCAGTTGATCCGCAATGGAGCCGAGGTCGTTCAGCGTGCAATGGCGGTTTGCGAGGGACTTCATGATCAGCGCGGTGTCCGGGGAATCCGTGTCGAAAATGTCGTCCACGTGCAAATTGTTGATGTCCTGTCCTATCGTGTCCAGCGTGCTGTCTTTCAGCGCGATGACGATCTTTGACGTCCCGGGAGCGGTCGTGTCTATGATCTCGCCTATCTTTATGCCTTTGAGCAGGCTGTCCGCGTCGCGGAGCTCGCCTATGCTGAGATAGTTGATCTTTTGCAGGAGGGTGGCGGAAGTGCCGACGTGCGAGCGCACGAATTTTGCCAAAGCAGGCTCTTGCACTTCGGAAAGCACGCTGTCCTTTGTGATTTCCTCGTCCACTATGGCGTAAAGCGGAGATTTTTCAAACTTGTCATCGACTTTGACTGCCGCGCCCGTGACGTTGACTGTGCCGCCCTCTATCACGGAGGACAGCTTGACGGGGGTCTCCTCGTTGTAAACGTAAATGTTGTCCGCGTCCTCGAAGCCCTTTTCAAGCAGTGTGTAGGAGGCGCCGTCCAGCGTTGCGACGCGGTTTGCGTAGGTGACGACATAGTATTTGTCCGCGGTCTCCGCGTCCGTCTTTTGCCTGTAAAGGCGGTGCCTTACCACCTCGACGCCTTCGGGCACGGAGAAGCCCTCGTTGTAGCATGTGTTGTTGACAACCACGCGGCCGTCCGCGAGATATCTGAAATATCTCAACTCCTTGACGTCCAACTTGCCGTCCACCGCGCCCGCAATGTACGTTTCATAGCCGTCTTTGGGTTTGTAGTCGGGGTTGGCGAGGTCGGCGGGAGAGACGACTTCGTAGTCGTCCGCCTGCACGTACACGACGTTGTTGCCGAGCGCGAGGAAGGAGTCCGCGTCCGCGTTCAAGAGAGTGTCTATCCTGAGCGCGTCTATCACGCTGCCGAAGTTTTTGAGGGATATGTCTTGCAAAGCGGCAAGCATATCGTTGTCCGCGGCGCCGAGATCCAGCCCGAACTTGTCCTTGATCGAGCGCAAGGTCATGTCCGAATTGAGCGAGCCCATGATGTTGTCAAGCGCCTTTGTCAAGCCGACGTTCAGGTTTTCGTTCAAAATGGGGATGCCGTAGGTGGTGAAGTCCATCTTTGTGATCTTGCTTATGTCGGACAGATAGAGGTCGTTGAGCAACAAGGACATGTCCCCGACAATGCTTGTCAGAGGCTTGTCGTAAAAGCCCTTTTGGGTGAAATCTATCCCGCTTACGCCTTTGAGCAGGTTGATGCCGTAATGCTCGTAAAGCACTTTGAGGGACAGTTTGTCAAGGGAGTGATAGTCGTCGAGCGCCATCTTCACCGCCTCGAGCACTGAGGAGGAGTAAAGCTCGCTGTCCTCCTGAATGATGTCCGCGTCCGTCAGCGCGTCCTGCACTTGTCCGACGTCCACGATGGTCCCGAGCGCGACGAGAGTCCCCGCGATCGCAACGACAAAGAGGACTATGCCAAGCACCAGTCCGAGCACAAAGGTCAACACTCCGCGTAAAACTTTCATATTTTCTCCTTATCCCCGCAGGGAATTTTTCAAGCGTTTTATCCGAATATTTTGTTCCAAATCGAAAACATGGGGTTGTTTTTGTACAGCACGCCGACGACGGGGGAGTTCAGAAGATATTCTCCCGCTTTTGTGCTTCCCGCCGCGGACCGCAAGATCGCAAGCACAAGCCATACGAAAAGCAGAGCGACCGCCGCCGACACTATCATGCCGAGCAGTCTGTCCACAAGTTTGACGCCGGAGCTTTCGGAGTCGTGCATCTTTTTGAAGATCTTCCGCACCAAACTCAGCAACACGGCGATCACAATGCAGTAGATGATAAACAGCGCGATGTCGAAGATCAGCGTCGCAAGCGCCGTCGCGGCGATAGAGTTCAGAGCCACGCCTTCGTTTTCTTCATTGACGAATTTTTGCGCCAGCACAATGGCAAGTTTGCTCTTCGCCTTGTCCACAAGCCCTTCGCCCGCGGCTTTGTCAAGCTGAACGGACACCGTTTCGCCGTCCCTATCTACCGTGATATAGTATGTGAAGTTTTTGCCGTCCATAACGGGCTTGCCGTCCTTGTCGCGCTGAATGTGCACTTCGGAGGAGAACGCCTCTCCCCAGCCCGAAGTTTGTTTTTCGAAAACGCCCACCAACTTCTGCCCGAGCGAGGTGCCGACAATGGGGGACACCGTGACCCCCACAAGCAGAAGGGCGGCGAGCACCGTGATCACGGAAATGTAAAAGCCTCGGAACGCCTTTGCAAGTCCTCCGATCAGCCCGCATATCACCGCAAGCCCGAGTATGACAAACAGCGCTATGTCCGCATATGAAACTGTCGAAACGATCGATCCCATTCTTTTTCCTTTGAAGCCGCGCAACGGCGAAGCCCCGACTTCGCCTGTGCGGTACTAAGTATATAGTTATCTACAAACCATTATAACCAATTATCCCGCCTTATGCAACCGCCTTTTCAAAGAAAAAAAGAAAGCCCTCGAAACTTCGAGGGCGAAAAGAGGACTCAAACCTCCGAATCGGGGAGAGCCTCAATGTCGGCGGCGGTCTGTCGCTCGCCTATATGCATATCCTCCAAACCGTAAGTGCGTATGTCGAAACTTCCGTCTTTCAGCATTATCTTGACCCGCGCGGTTTGACTGAGCAGGTCGTTCGACTCCACCGTCCCCTCGCCGTCGGGGGTGTGGACGCGACTGCCCACCTTGGGCATCAGCTTGAACGTTTCGGAATAATATTCGTTTTCGTAGTCCAGACAGCACATAAGCCTGCCGCAAACGCCGTTGATCTTTTGCGGGTTTAAGGACAGCCCTTGCACCTTCGCCATCTTTATGGACACCTTTTTGAAGTCGGACAGATGCGTCGCGCAACAGCACTCTCTGCCGCAAGGCGCGATAGCGCCGCAAAATTTGATCTCGTCGCGCTCGTAGATCTGCCTTAGGTCTATGCGCGTTTTGAAGATGGAAGCAAGCACGCGCACAAGGTCCCTGAAATCCACTCTCCCGTCCGCGGTGAAGTAAAATATCAACTTCGAGCGGTCAAAGGTGTACTCGGCGTCCACCAGCTTCATTTCAAGATGCATTTCCGCGACCTTTTCCTTGATGATCTCAAGCGCCTTTTCCTTGTCCGCGAGGTTTTTCGCCAAAGTTTCGCGGTCCTGCTCGGTGGCTTTGCGGATGACGGGCTTGAGCGGTTGCACGATCTCGCTGTCGTCCACCTCTTTGTTGGCAAGCACGACGGAGGCGTACTCCACGCCGCGCGGGGTCTCGACGATCGCGCCGTCTCCCACGGAAAATTCATATTCCAAAGGGTCAAAATAGTAAACCTTTGCGGAATTTTTGTATTTGATCCCAATTACTTTTGCCATTTGAATTTTACCTCCAATATCGAAAACAGCAGACTGTCCACCGTCGCCAAAGCGTTTACGTTCAGCTTCAGCTTTTTGCGCGCCTCGTTGATCAGCATGGGGATCTCGCCAAGCGCGCGCTCGCTGAACCCGTCCGCAAGTTCGGACAGTTTGCCCGCAATGTGTTTTGAAGCGACAAGTTCGGGATCCCTTTTTGAGAGGATCATATCCCTGACTATTATGGACAGAACGTCCAAAAAATCCTCAAGTTTGTCTTTGTCCCCCGCGATCGCAAGATCGAGCGTCGCGACGTCCGAACTGCGGTTCAGCTTTGTGAGCACGTCAAGCGCAAGGGCGTACAGTCGGGCGTAGTCCTCGGACTTTGCGATCTTCAACGCCTTGCCGAGCATGCCCTCGGATCCCGCCGCCGCAATCGCGCTCCTTTCTTCGTCGAAGCCCAGCGCGAGCATCTCCCTCTTTATGACGTCCGCGTCGAAAGCCTCGATATATATCTTGCGCGAGCGGGAGCGCACCGTCTCGAGCATGCTGCGCTCGTTTGCCACTCCCAAAAAGAAGGTGACGTCCTCGGGGGGCTCCTCTATGGTTTTCAGCAACTTGTTTTGCGACTGATCGTTCATAAGGTCCGCGCGCTGAATGAAGTAGACCTTCTTGCCCGACAGCGACCTCACGTAAACCGAGGACAGCAGGGCGGAGATCTGCGCCACCTTCAAATTTGTCCTCTCGGCGTTGAGTTCGAAAACGTCCGCGTGGGTCTTGTGCAACACCCGTCTGCACTCCGAGCAGGCGAAGCAAGCGTTTCCGTTTTCGCAAAAGATACGCGCCCCCGCAAGTTTGAAAAAGCTCTCCACCGCGTCGTCGTCGGGGGATACGATCATATAGGTGTGCCCCTGTCCTCGGCGCATGTCGCTCTCGAACAGAGCGTAGGCGCGGGAGGCGCGAAGCGCGTTTTCAAACATCAGCTCGCTCACCTTATCGCTCCTCTTTCTCTCAGCGCTTGGATTATGCGCGAAGAGGTCACTTTTTTGTCAAAATCGGGTTTTATCACCGCAAAACGCGCAGGTGAACGCTTGATTTCGTTGATATAGCCCTCGTACACCTTTGCGTGGAACTCGTCGGATTCATGCTCCAATCTGTCCTCGCCGCGCCTGCCGCGGAAGTTGTTTTTCGGCGCCAGATCGATGAACACGGTCACGTCGGGCATACAGCCGCAGATCGCATGCGCGTTGATCTCGCGCACCTCGTCCGCGCCGAGACCGCGCGCGTAGCCTTGATAGGCGACCGAGCTGTCCACAAAGCGATCGCATATGACAAGCTCGCCCTTTTCAAGCGCGGGTTTTATGACCTCTCGGACAAGCTGAGCGCGGCTTGCGGCGTACAGCAACACTTCGGTCATGCCCGTCATTTCCGTGTTGGCGGGGTCGAGAATGATCCCGCGAATTTGTTCGGATATGGAAGTGCTGCCCGGTTCGCGAATGTAAACCGCGGGTTGAGAGGTCTCCTCCAAATATTCTTTAAGCAGGCGGAGTTGAGTGGATTTTCCCACGCCCTCGCAGCCTTCGAATGTGACAAACATGGCTTTCTTCCTTGCTTTTTCCTTTTGTCGCTTCAAATAGTCTAGCACAAATCCGCGCTTATCACAAGCGCTTGACGCGCATTTCAGCCGTTCAGAATGGCAAAGTCGCGGAGGGGCTCCTGTCTCATGGCGTTGAAAGAGGACAGATGAGGCTTTATGCAAGCCGTAAGCGTCTTGTTTTCGGCGTAGTTTTCCGAGTTTGCCGCCCGCCAACATTGCGCGATGCGCTCGAAGGAGTCCGTCTTGAAATTCGCTTGCGCGACCTCGCCCTTCGCGTTCAACAGCCCCCAAGTGGAGTTTTGCGCGGCGTGCTTGAAATTCCACGTCGTAAAATGCCAACCCAAACCCGTGTACAGCTCCACAACTCCGTCCCAAGCCTCCTCGTCGGTTTGATCGCCGCCCGAGCGCGAGCTGTCTCCCCACACGTTGAATTCGCCGACGAATATGGGCACGGAATAGTCCAAAGCCTGTGCCTGCAACATTTTCAGCGAGTAGAAGCCCATGTTGTAAATGTTCAGGCTCGACCAATTGTAGTGGTGATATTGATAGACCACGTTCGTCCAGCCGTATTCGGACGGATCGGGCAGATTGGCCATCTCCCAGCAGGATTCCATGCATATGGCGTGGTTTGGGTCCACGGCGCGGATGGCGTCGTACAGCTCGTCGAAATAGTCGAAAACGCGCTCGTTTGTGGTTTGATTGCCGTCCGCGTCCTTGATCCCCGGCTCGTTGAGCAGGTCGTAAAACGCGACGTTTTTCTCGTTTTTGTAGCGCGTCGCGACGGCGACCCACAGCTCTTTGGTCTTTTCGCGGCATATCTCGCCCGTTTCGTCGTCCCGCCACAGCAGGCCGCCCTCGTCGTGCATGGCTATGTCTCCCGAATGGTCGTTGCCGTTTTGCGAGCCCACCGCGCCATGCATGTCGAGGATGAGATACATGTCGTACTTTTTGCACAGCTCAAGCGCTTGATCCAAGCGCGCGAAAGCGTCTTTTTTTAGCGTAAGCTCTTCGTACGGCGTGCGAACGTAGGCTCTCGTGGCCTGATCCTGCGTCACCGCGTCGCACAGCGTCATGTACGTGAAGGGCAGGCGCACGCAGTTCATGCCGAGGCTTTTGATGAAGGCAAAATCCGCCTCCGTCACCCAATTGTCCTCGTAGATTTTCACAAGTTCGTCCGCCTGTTCCTTGCCGAAGCGATTCGCAAGCTCTATCAGCATGTCTATCTGTCCGTACTCCTCGCCCACGTCGGTGGGGACGAGATAGCTCTCCTGCACAAGCCAGCCGCCGAGGTTTGTGCCCACAAGGCCGAAGGGCGTGTCGTATTTGTCTTTGAGCACGGCTCCTTCCGTATGCACGAAGCACTTCTCTTTTACGGACGTGCAACCCGCAAAAGAAAAAACGAGCGTCGCCATAAGCGCCGCGACTGCTATCACAAAAAATACGGCTTTTTTCATAAACACACTCCGCGCGAGCCGCAAGGCCCGCTTTCGAACATATTATAACAGCAAAATCCCGCATGTTCAAGAATGTTTTTCTTGACTTGATATTAAGTTTTGTATTAAACTTTTCTATTATAAAAAACCAATGGAGTTTCGGACGGGATATATGGACTACAAGCAGATCGAAGCAAAATGGCAAAAGCGTTGGGCGGAAAGCGGCCTGTACAAGTTCAATCGTGACAGAGTGGACAAAAAATACTACTGTCTGGAGATGTTTTCCTATCCCTCGGGCGCAAAACTTCACGCGGGACATTGGTACAACTACGGCCCCGCCGACACGTTTGCGAGGTTCAAGCGCATGCAGGGTTACGAGGTGTTCGAGCCCATGGGCTTCGACGCGTTCGGGCTTCCCGCGGAAAACTACGCGATCAAGACGGGCATCCATCCCGAGGACAGCACGCTTAAAAACATCGCCACCATGGAGGGGCAACTCAAAGCGATCGGCGGCATGTACGATTGGGACTATGAGATCAAGACCTGCCTTCCCGAATATTACAAGTGGACGCAGTGGATGTTTTTGCAGATGTTCAAGCGCGGGCTTGCGTATCAAAAGGAGGCTCCCGTCAATTGGTGCCCGTCCTGCAACACCGTGCTTGCCAACGAGCAGGCGCAGGGCGGAATTTGCGAGAGGTGCGGCTCCACTGTCACGCACAAAAATCTGAAGCAGTGGTTTTTCAAAATCACCGCGTATGCGGACGAGCTCCTCGAGGGGCTGGACGGCTTGGATTGGCCCGAGCGCACCAAACTTATGCAGCGCAATTGGATAGGCAAAAGCCTCGGCGGGGAAATCGAATTTTCCGTCAAAGGCAAGCCCATATCCTTCAAAGTGTTCACGACAAGGGCGGACACCGTGTTCGGCGTGACCTACGTCGTGCTTGCTCCCGAAAGCCCGCTTGTGGACGAGATCGTGACGCCCGAACACAGGGCGGCGGTTGAGGAATATCGCGCAAAAGCCGCAAAGGCGACGGAAATAGACCGCCTTTCCACTTCGCGGGAAAAGACGGGCGTGGAGACGGGCGCGTATGCCGTCAATCCCGCAAACGGCGAGGAAGTGCCCATCCTTGTGGCGGACTATGTGATCGCAAGCTACGGCACAGGCGCGGTCATGGGCGTCGCGGCGCATGACGAGCGCGACTTTGTGTTTGCAAAAAAGTTGGGGCTTCCCATCAAGCGAGTGATCAAGGGCAAGGACGGAGAGGACGACTCG